>DASREB010000338.1:0-41887 GCA_035652275.1 Burkholderiales bacterium | reverse complement strand
TGCTGCGGCTCGTAGGTATAGCCGCCGAGGTGCTCGCCGAGCACGATCTGCAGCAGGTGCTCGAACATCGGCACGTCGACGCGCTGGCCCTTGCCGGTTTTCTCGCGGTGGTACAGCGCGGCCGATACGGCGCTTGCGACCTGCTGGCCGACGGAGCGGTCGGCGACGATGATCGGCGCATAGCGCGGCGTCTCGGCCCCTTGCACCTTGAGCAGCGCCGGGATGCCGGAGGCGCCCTGGATGAGATCGTCATAGGCTGCTTTCGCGGCATAGGGGCCGCGCTGGCTGTAGCCGAAGCAGCCGACGTAAATGATGCGCGGGTTGGCGGCGCGCACGTCGTCATACGAGAGGCGAAGGCGCGCCATGGCCTGCGGCCGGATGTTGTAGACGAGCACATCGGCCTTTTTCGCAAGCGCAAGGCAGGCGTCGTGTGCGGCCGCCTGCTTGAGGTCGAGCACGATCGAGCGCTTGTTGCGGTTGGCGTTGAGAAAGATGTGCCCCATGCCCGGATTGCGAAACGGCCAGGCATAGCGCATCACGTCGCCGCCGGGCGGCTCGACCTTGATCACATCGGCGCCGAAGTCGGCGAGGATCTGGGTCGCGTAGGGACCCATCACCACCGTGGTGAGGTCGAGCACCCGCACGCCGGTAAGCGGACCGCTCATGCCTCGATCACCATCTCGAGCAGCGCGTACGAGAGCGTCTTGCCATGTGGGTCGAGGGCGAGCGAGGTGGTGACGCCGGTGTCGAGCGCGCGCTCGCAGACGAACTGCAGCGCATGGAGGTTCGGCAGTTCATAGCGGCGCACGTCGCCCTGCACGATGTGGCCGAGGTGGCGCTTCACCGCCTGCGCGGTGACCCGCTCGTGCAGCAGCGCATAGTCGGCCTCGCGGTAGGCGATGAGCGCGAGCGTCAGCGTGTCGCCCTTGTCCCCGGCGCGCGCATGCGCGAGCTCATGCAGCTTGCGTTTCACGATCCTCTTCCAGCACGGTCACGCGCGGGCGCACGCGCGAGCGGTCGAGGAGCAGCGAGACGACGCCGATGCGCTCCTGCGCATAACGGCGCACGCCGCCGCCGCCCGCCGGCCCGTTGATCCACTGCGCCTCGACTTCCGCGCCGACCCGCTCGGCGAGCTCGCGCGTCGCGGTGCGCGCCGCCACGCGCAGGCGCGCTTCGTAGGGCTCGGCGTGGCCGTAGTCGGTGCGATGCGCACTGTCGACGCCGATGACCTCGGTGCGCATGTCCGGCACGTCGTCGCGTAGCCGCTCGCGCACAATCTCGCCAGCGAGGCGCGCGCGCGCCACCGCCGTGGCGCCGGCGTACGAAATCTCGCCTTCGCCGACGAAACCGGCACGGTAACCGACGCTCACCTTGTAGGTCGGCGTGCGCGGCCGGCCGCCGGCGCCGCCGATCGCCACACGATCGGACGCGCTCTCGCGCAGCGTAACGGTCGTGAAGTCGGCCACCACATCCGGCGTGATGTAGCCGCCCGGGTCGGTAACCTCATAGAGGAGTTGCTCTTTCACCGTGCGTAGCGTAATGGCGCCGCCGGTACCGGGCACCTTGCCGAGCACGCCATTGCCCTGCGCGTCGACATCGCACCAGGGGAAGCCGAGTTGCGCGAGGTTGGGAATGTCCTTCAGGCCCGGCTCGGCGAAGTAACCGCCGGTTACCTGGCCCGCACACTCGAGCAGATGGCCGAGCGCGGTGCCACGGCCAAGGCGCGGCCAGTCATCGACTCTCCACTGAAAGGCGTGCGCCATGGGCGCGACGAAGAGCGACGGATCGGCGACGCGGCCGGTGATGACCACTTGGGCGCCGCTGGCGAGAGCGGGCAGCATCTCCTCGGCGCCGAAGTAGGCATTCGCGGAGACGAGTGTGCCGTATTGGGAAAGCGGCGCGCCGCGAGCCTCGATCGTGCGCATGTCCGGCTCGAGGAGCGAGAGCACGTCGTCGCCGCTTAGCACCGCGATCCTGAAGTGCAGGCCGAGCTCCTTGGCGAGCGACATGACCTTGCGGCCGGCAGCGAGCGGATGGGCGGCCCCCATGTTGGTGACGATGCGAAATCCGTGGCGCACGGCGAGCGGCAGTAGCGCGCGCAGCCGGGTCTCGAGGAGCGGATCGTAGCCGCTGGCCGGATCGGCGAGCTTGCGCAGCTGCGCGAGCGCGATGGTGCGCTCGGCGAGGCATTCGAGAACCAGATAGTCGAGCTCGCCTTGCGAGGCGAGGATCACCGCCGGCTCGAGGCGATCGCCCTGGAAGCCGCTGCCGGCGCCGACGCGGATGGTCTTACTCAGGCTCGATGCCCGCGAGTTTCACGAGCTTTGCCCAGTGCGCGACTTCCGCCTGGATAAATTTGCCGAGCTCGGCGGGCGGCATGGGGGCGACGTCGGTGCCAACAAGCGCGAACTTCTCCTTCACCTCGGGTTTGGCGAGCGCCTTCATGTTGGTCTCATGCAGCCGCTGCACGATCGGCTCTGGCAGCCTCGCCGGGGCCATCAGCGCGAACCAGGCGATGATCTCGTAGCCCGGCAGCTGCTCGGCGATCGCGGGCATGCCGGGCGCGAGCGAGCTTCGCTTCGCCGAGGTGACGGCGAGGCCGCGCAGTTTGCCGCCCTTCTGCTGCGCCAGCGCGTTCGCCAGGTCGACGAACGTGAGCTGCAGCGAGCCGCCCATCGTGTCGGTGATGGTCTGCGGGATGCCCTTGTAGGGTACTTCCACGATATCGAGCTTGCCGAGCTGCTTCAGCATCGCGAGCGACACCTGTGACCCCGATGAGCCGTAACCGCCCGACAGCTTGCCCGGCTGCGAGCGTGCGTGGGCGATGAAGCTTTTCAGATCCTTGGCGGGGAAATCCGAGCGCACCATCAGCATGAAGGAAGTGGTGCCGTAGCGTGTGATGGGCGTGAAGTCTTTGACTGGGTCGTAATTCAACTTCTTGAAGAGACTCACGTTCGCCGCCTGCGGCGTGTTGGTGGTGAGCATCAGCGTGTAGCCGTCGGGCGCTGCCTTCGCCACCTCGGCGGCGGCGATCGCGCCCTGCGCGCCGGCCCGGTTCTCGACAACGAACGGCTGGCCGAGCGCCTGCTGCAGCTCGGCGCCTACCACGCGCGCGACCTGATCGGTGGCGCTGCCCGCGGGGAACGGCACGATGAGCTTCACCGGCCGCGCGGGATAGTTCTGCGCGGCAGCAAGCGAGGAAAGGAACGCGAACAGCAGCGCGATGGATCGCATCGGACCTCCTTAGGAATTGAGCTGCGCCAGCAGCTCGCGAGTCTTCGCCGGGTCGGTGTTGCGCAGTACGCGCTGCGCCGCCGCCTGTACCTCGCCGAGGTTGGTGCACAGGATGCGCTCCTTGATCGGCAGGAGCTGCGACGGATGCATCGAGAAGTTGCGCAGTCCGAGGCCGAGCAGCAGCCGCGTGAGCTGCAGATCGCCCGCCATCTCGCCGCACACCGCGATCGGCATGCCGCCGCGCGTCGCGGTCTGGATGGTGTTCGCCACCAGGGTGAGCACGGCGGGATGCAGCGGATCGTAAAGGTGCGCGACGGCGTCGTCGGTGCGGTCGATAGCGAGCGTGTACTGGATAAGGTCGTTAGTGCCGATCGAGAGGAAATGCAGCCGCCGCATGAAGATCGGCAGCGCCAGCGCCGCCGCCGGGATCTCGATCATGCCGCCGATCTGCACGGAGCGGTCGTAAGGCTGATCGCGCTCCTCGAGCTGGGCCTTGGCCTGGTTGATGAGCGTGAGCGTCTGGTCGATCTCGTGCGCGTGCGCCACCATGGGCAGAAGGATGCGCACGCTGCCGTGGTGCGAGGCGCGCAGGATGGCCCGCAATTGGGTGAGGAACATCTGCGGCTCGGCAAGGCAGAAGCGGATCGCGCGCAGCCCCATCGCCGGATTGGGCATCACGTGCGAGCCGTCGCCGCCGTTCATCGCCTTGTCGGCGCCGACATCGAGCGTGCGCAGCACGACCGGCTTGCCTTGCATGCCCTCGGCGACCTGGCGGTAAGCCTCGAACTGTTCGTCCTCGCTCGGCAGGTCCTTGCGGTTGAGAAACATGAACTCCGTGCGAAAGAGGCCCACGCCCTCGGCGCCGGCTTCGAGCACTTCGCCCACGTCCTGCGGCAGCTCGATGTTGGCGTAGAGCTCGATCGGCGTGCCATCCTCGGTCGTGGCGCGCGTCTTCTTCAGGCGCTTCAGGCGCTGGCGCTCGGCCTTGAGCTCGGCCTGGCGCTCGCGGTACTCGGCGAGCACGATGGCGTCCGGGTCGACCACCAGCAGGCCGCGCTCGCCGTCGACGATGATCAGCTCGCCTTCGTTGATCGTCTGGAATGCGTGATGCAGGCCGACGATCGCCGGGATGGCGAGGGAGCGCGCGACGATCGCGGTGTGCGAAGTGACGCCGCCTACGTCGGTGACGAAGCCGCCGAAGCGGTGGCGCTTGAAGAGGATCATGTCGGCGGGCGAGAGGTCGTGCGCCACCACGATCAGCTTCTGCTCCTCGGACACCGCCGGCTCGACCAGCGTCTGCCCCCCCATCAGCGCCTTCAGCACCCGCTCCACCGCATGCTGCACGTCCGCCTTGCGCTCGCGCAGGTAAGGATCGTCGATCTCCTCGAAGCGCTCGACCAGCCGCTCCATCTGCTGCACCAGCGCCCACTCCGCGTTGGCGCGCCGGCTTTGGATCAGCTCGCGCGGCGCCTGCGACAGCGCCGAGTCGTTGAGGATCATGCGGTGCAGATCGAGGAACGCCTCCAGCTCCTTCGGCGCATCGGGCGCAATGTGCTCTTTCAACGCCTGCAGGTCGGCTTGCGCCGCTTGCATCGCGCGATCGAAGCGCGCAAGCTCGGCATCCACCGCCTCGGGCGCGATCTCGTAATGCGCCACTTCCAGCCTGGCGGTGGCCACCAGGTGGGCATAGCCGACGGTGATGCCGCCGGAGACGGCGTAGCCGTGCAGGACGAAGTTCACTCGCCTTCCCCGAAGCGCTCGGCGATCAGCTTGGTGAGCGCGGCGAGCGCCGCCTGCGCGTCCGCGCCTTCGGCTTCGATGGTGACGGTAGAGCCTTTGCCAGCCGCCAGCATCATCACGCCCATGATGCTTTTCGCGTTCACACGGCGGCCGGCGCGCGAGAGCCAGATGTCGCTCTGGAAGCCGCTCGCGATATGAGTGAGCTTGGCGGCGGCGCGCGCGTGAAGGCCCAGCTTGTTGACGATCGGCGCCTGCACGCTAGGCATCCAGGCACCGGTCGGAATTCATGTGCACCACGCCTTCGGCGCCGCCGGAAAGCGCGCGCTCCACGGCGCCGCGCAGCTTGTTCGCGCCCGAGCCGTTGCGGCCGGTGAGCACGCGCAGCAGCATCGGCAGCGACACGCCCGACACCCCTTCGACATGGCCGTCGTCGAGCAGCCGCGAGACCACGTTGCCGGGCGTTGCGCCGAAAATATCGGTGAGCACCAGCACGCCATCGCCGGCATCGATCTGCTCGAGGAGCTCGCGCGCGCGCAGCACCAGATCGTCGGGGTCGTCCTGCCGCCAGACGCTCAGCGTCATGACCTGGGCCGGCGCGCCGCCGAGAATCTGGTTGGCGCTCGCGAGCAACGCCGTGCCGATTTCGCCGTGCGTCACGAGCAGCACGCCGATCATGCGAGCCGTTTCTCGAGCGCGCTCACGAACATGCCGGCGACGTCGAAGCCGCTCTGGTCCTGGATCTCGCGGAAACAGGTCGGGCTCGTCACGTTCACTTCGGTGAGCCAGTCGCCGATGATGTCGAGCCCGACGAGCAGCAGCGCGCGCTTCGCGAGCACCGGCCCGATCGCCGTCGCGATCTCGCGCTGCCGGGCGTTGAGCGGCTGCGCCACGCCGCGGGCGCCGGCGGCAAGGTTGCCGCGCGATTCGCCCGCCTTCGGGATGCGTGCGAGCGCGAACGGCACCGGCTCGCCGTCGATCAGCAGCACCCGGTTGTCGCCGGCGCGGATCTCCGGGATATAGCGCTGCGCCATCACCATGCGGCTGCCGCCCTGCGCCATCACCTCGACGATGACGTTGCGGTTCGGATCGTCGATGCGCACGCGGAAAATGTTCTCGCCGCCCATGACATCGAGGCGCTTCACCACGACGTCGCGCTGCTCGTCGATGAACGCCTGGATGCGCTCGGGCTCGCGGGTGACGAGCGTCGGCGCGACGAACGCTGCGAATTCGGCAATCGCCAGCTTCTCGTTGTGATCGCGGATCGCATCGGGCGAGTTGAAGACCTTGGCGCCCTCGCGCAGCGCCGCCGAGAGCAGCCACGTCGTGGCGACGTACTCGAGATCGAACGGCGGATCCTTGCGCATCAGCACCGCGGCATAGGCCTTGAGCGGCCGTGCTTCGGTCTCGTGCGCGCGATACCAGTCCTCGTCGTTGTCGGTAAGCGAGAGGCGCACCGCGTCGGCGTAGACGCCGCGCTTGGTCCAGTGCAGCTGCGTCTGCTCGGCTGCCCAGATCGCGTGGCCGCGCGCCTGGGCCGCGCGCATCATCGCAACGCTCGAATCCTTGTACGCCTTGAGCGAATCGAGCGGGTCGAGGATGAAAAGGAGCGCGGCGGCCAAACCTACTTGGCTTGCGACACCATGAACTCGATCGCGGCGCGCACGTCCGCGTCCGAGAGGGACGCGTTGCCGCCCTTGGGCGGCATCGCGCCTTTGCCCTTGAGCGCGGATTGCAGGAGCGTGTCCATGCCCTGCTTGATGCGCGGCGCCCACGCCGCCTTGTCGCCGAGCTTCGGCGCGCCGGCGACCCCCGTGCTATGGCAGGCCGTGCAGGTGCTGTCGAACACCTGCTTGCCGTCGGCCGCGCCAGCGGCGGGCTTCGCCGCCGCCGCGGCGCCCGGGGCGCCGGCCACCGCTTGCGGTTTCTGCGCCGGCGCTTTCGGCGCCGGCTCCTTGAACTTCGCGCCCGCCTGGTTCGCCATGAAGACCACCGCGCGCGCGACTTCGTCATCCGAGAGCGACGAATTACCACCCTTCGGCGGCATGCCGCCTTTGCCTTTCTCCGCCGATGCAACGAGCGCCGGCAAGCCCTGCTTGATGCGCGGCGCCCACGCCGCCTTGTCGCCAATCTTCGGCGCGCCGGCCACGCCCGTCTGGTGGCACGCCGCGCAAGTGCCTTTCACTATCTCTTCGCCGCTCTTGCCGCCCGCGGCGCCAGCGCCACCGCCGCCGAATTCGACGTGACCGACGGGCTGGATGCGCTTCGCTACCGATTCGGCCGTGAGCGCGTTCGGATCGGCACCGCGCTCGCTCGTGACCAGTTGCACCAGCATGATGATGCCGATGACCGGCACGGCGAACGAGAGAACGATGACGACGACGAGCTGCTGCGGCGTCTTGATGAACGACGAGTGTGAGTCGTGCGTGGCCACGGAGGGTGTTATTGAGAAAAGCGGTGATTCTAGGCTATCCTGCGGCTCCCCAGCGCCCGTAGCTCAGCGGATCAGAGTATTGGCCTCCGAAGCCAAGGGTCGTGGGTTCGAATCCCGCCGGGCGCGCCAGCATCTCCACTCAGGAACTCGCCGAACGCGCTGAGCGCGCGCTCGATGCCGGCCGCATCGACGTCCAGATGCGTCACGAGGCGCATGCGCGCGCCGGGCAGCACCAGCACCTCGCGCTTCTTCAGCTGCTCGCCAAGCGTCGCCGCGCGCTCCGCCGGCACGGTCACGAACACCATGTTGGTGTATTGCTCAACCGCCAGGCCGAGCGCGCGCAGGCCCTCGGCCAGGCGCACGGCGTTGCGGTGATCGAGCGCCAGGCGCTCGACGTTGTGCTCGAGCGCGTAGAGCCCCGCCGCCGCCAGCACGCCCGCCTGGCGCATCGCGCCGCCGAGGATTTTGCGCGCGCGACGCGCACGTGCGATGAACTCACGGCTGCCAAGCAGGACGGTTCCCGCCGGCGTGCCCAGGCCCTTCGACAGGCAGCTCGACACCGAGTCAAACCCGGCGCACAGCTCCTTCACCGTGGTATTGAAGTGCACCGCGGCATTGAAGATGCGCGCGCCATCGAGATGCGTTGCGAGGCCGCGGCGCTTGGCGAGCGCGAGCGCCTGCTCGAGATAGGAACGGGCAATGGGCTTGCCGCCGATGGTGTTCTCGAGGGCGAGCAAGCGCGTAGGCGCGAAATGCGGATCGTCGGGGTTGATCGCCGCTTCGACCTGCGCTAGATCGAGCGTGCCGTCGGCACGGTTGGGCAGGGCGCGCGGGCTGATCGAGCCGAGCACCGCGAGGCCGCCCGCCTCGTAGCGATAGCTGTGCTGCTCGGCGCCGATGATCACCTCATCGCCACGCTGGCAGTGACTCATCAGCGCCGCGAGGTTCGACTGTGTGCCGGAGGGCAGCAAGAGCGCCGCTTCGAAACCGAAGATCTCGGCGGCGCGCTGCTGCAGGCGGTTCACCGTGGGATCGTCGCCGAATACATCGTCGCCGAGCGGCGCTTCCATCATGGCGCGGCGCATGGCTGGCGACGGCCGCGTCACCGTGTCGGAGCGAAGGTCGACCACGTCAGCCACGCTGGGTATTATCGCCGTTTCGCCGAGGAGGATAACCGTGAAAACCATATCAACACTCGCCATCGCCGCCACATTGGCGGCGTCGAGCGCGCTCGCGCAGCAGTACCCGACCCATCCGATCACCTTGCTCGTGCCGTTCGCCCCGGGGCCCACCGACACGGTGGCGCGGGTTATCGCGCAATCGATGGCGAAGCCGCTCGGGCAGAGCATCGTGATCGAGAACAAGCCGAGCGCCGGCGGCATCCTGGCGCCCGAGCTGGTGAAGAACGCGAAGCCCGATGGCTACACCATCCTGATCCACCACATCGGCATGGCGACCACGCCGTTCCTTTACCGCCAGCTGCGCTTCAATCCGCTCACCGATTTCGAATACATCGGTCTCATCAACGATGTGCCGATGACGCTCATCGGCCGCCAGAACCTGCCGCCGAAGGACTTCAAGGACCTGCTCGACTACATCAAGAAGAACAAGGACAAGGTCTCGCTCGCGAACGCCGGCATCGGCGCCGCGTCGCATCTTTGCGGCATGCTCTTCATGAGCGCGATCCAGACGGATCTTCTCACCGTGCCGTACAAAGGCACGGGACCGGCGATGAACGACTTGCTCGGCGGGCAGGTCGATCTCCTCTGCGACCAGACGACCAACACCACCTCGCAGATCAAGGGCGGCAAGGTGAAGGTCTACGGCGTCACGACCAAGGCACGCGTGCCCTCGCTACCCGACGTACCGACGCTCGACCAGGAGGGCGTCAAGGGCTTCGAGGTGAGCATCTGGCACGGGCTCTACGCGCCCAAAGGCACGCCCAAGGCGGCCATGGACAAGCTGGTCGCTGCTCTGCAGGAGGGCGTGAAGGACCCGACAGTGAAGCAGCGCTTTGCGGAGCTCGGCGCTACGACCTATCCGCCCGACAAGGCCACCCCGGCCGCGCTGCAGGCAATGGTGAAGTCCGAAATGGACAAGTGGGGTCCGCTCATCAAGAAGGCGGGCGTCTACGCCGACTAAAGCAAGGGCTGTCGCCCCCGCGCAAGCGGGGGCCCAGGTTTTTATGCGACGCCGTGCTGCTTGAACCAGGCGAGCATGCGCTTCCAGCCATCCTCGGCCGCTTCCTTGCGATAGCTGGGCCGGTAGTCAGCGTTGAAACCATGCGGCGTGTCGGGATAGACGTGAATCTGCGAGCGCTGTGCGTTCCGGTCCCTTGATTTTTTCAGCGCCTCGCGCAGGCGTTCGACCTGTTCCTGCGGAATGCCCTGGTCGGCGCCGCCGTAGAGACCGAGCACTGGCGCGTGCAGCTTGTCGACGATGTCGAGCGGCGTGGTCTTGATAGCCGGCTCCGCGGGGCCCAAGCCGCCGTACCAGGCGACACCGGCCTTCGTGCGCTTCTCGTGCGCCGCCTCCATCCACACCGTGCGCCCGCCGCGGCAAAAGCCGGTGAGGCCGAGCTTGTCGATATTTCCGCGCGCATGTGCGCCGGCCCATGCGAGGGTTGCGTCAAGATCTTTGAACGCCTGCTCATCGGAAAGCTGGTTTGCGCCGGCGATCACCTGCTTCAGGTCCTCGAGCTTCCACAGCTCGCCCTGGCGGAAATACGGCTCGTTGGCGATGGCGAAATAACCTTCCTTGGCCAGGCGGCGCACGACATCCTTGATGTGCTCGTGCAAGCCGAACACCTCCGCCACGACTAGCACCACCGCGTGCTTGCCACCGCTCTTGGGCACCGCGTAGTAAGCCGGTATCTCGCCGATTTTGATGTCACCGCCCTCCACGCCGTCCAGCGGCGTGCGGATCGCCTGCGCGAGGAGCGGCTCGGCGGTGACGGCGAATCCGGCAGCGAGGCAGGCCGCAACGAAGCCGCGGCGGTCGACCTGCACGTCGGGCAGGAGGCTGTTCAATTCCGGGTTCTGCAGGTCTCGCTTCATCGTTCCCTCACTTCTTCAGCGTCGCGGCGAAGAGCTTGTCCGCTTCGGCCTTTGCCGCCTTGTTCGCCTTGGCGTCGTAGCGAAGCGGCAGGTTGAACTTCTTGCCGAGCTCGGTCGCCTCCGGGTTGGTGAAGGCGTGCACCGCGCCCGGATACTGGATCACCTTGTAATCGGCCTTCGCCGCGTCGAAGTCCTTCTCCAGCGCCTGGTACTGCTCCTTCTTCACGAACGGATCGTCGGCGCCGTTTAGTACCAGCACCTTGGCTTTGACCGCGCCGGGCGCAGGCGCCGGCGTGTTGAGGCCGAGCGACGCATGGAAGCCCGCGACCGCCGCAAGATCGGCTCCGGCGCGCGCTATGTTGAGCACCACCGCCCCGCCGAAGCAGTAGCCGGCGGCGCCGATGCGCGACGGATCGGCGTTCGGCTGCTTGGCGAGCGTGTCGCGCGCGGCGTTGAAGCGCGACTCCATCACCTTCGGGTTCTTCATCACGCTGCCGGAGAGCGCGCCGGCGTCTTTCGGGTTGTCGGCGGTCTTGGCGTCGCCGTACATGTCGGCAATCAGTACGGTGTAGCCCTCGCGCGCGAAGCGCCGCGCTTCGTTGTGCATGTGCTTGGTGATGCCCCACCATTCGTGTACCAGCACGATGCCAGGCTGCTTGCCCTTCTTGGCGTCGTCATGGACGACGAAACCTTTCATCGTGGTCTCGCCGTCCTTGTACGTGACCGGCGTTTCCTTGATCGCCGCGCGCGCCGTGCCGGCGAGCGAAAGCGCGAGCGCCGTGCCGGCGAGCGAAAGCGCGAGCGCCGCGACTGCTATCCACCTGTGCATATCGTCTCCTTGGGGTGATCGGGAATGAACGCGCCGGGCGTCCCGCCTATTCCGCGAGCGCCGGGCGGCGCTTCCAGTGCTCGGTTTCCTGCTCGTAGGCGTGCGCGAGCTGCAGCACGCCGAAATCGTCGCGATATCGCCCGACGATCTGCAAGCCGACCGGCAGCCCGTCGGGCGTGAAGCCGGCGGGTACCGAGATCGCCGGATGGCTCGTGATGGTGATGTAGTAGCAGCTTTTCATCCAGTCGAGATAGTTGCCGAGCGGCACACCGGCGATCTCGCGCGGCCATTCGAGCTCGACCGGGAACGGCGGCAGCTGGTTCACCGGGCAGAGCAGGAACTCGTATTTTTCCAGGAAAATTCGCATCCGCTGAAACAGCTCGCTGCGCAACGCCGCGGCGCGTGCGATCTGCTCGGCGCTGCGCTTCAGGCCTTGCTCGATGTTCCAGATGACCGTGTCCTTCAGCTTGTCGCGCTGCTCCTTAAGGAGCACGCCATATCGGCCTAAAAAACCCACGGCGCGCAGCGTCTCGAATGCCTCGACGGCGCCGCTGAAATCGGGTTCGGCTTCCTCCACCATGCATCCGAGGCGGCGGAACACCGCGCGCGCTGGCTCGAGCACCTCGGTCACGCGCCGGTCCATGGGTAAACCACCGAGGTCGCGGCTCCAGGCGACCCGCGTTTTGCGGAAGTTGCGCTTGAGCGGGCGCGCGAAAAGCGCACCTGGCTCGGCGATCGCGGTCGGTGCGCGCGGGTCGGGGCCGGCCATCGCCGCGAGCAGGAAGGCGGTGTCTTCCACCGTGCGGCCGAGCGGCCCGAGGGTCGAGAGCGTGTCCCAGGCGTTCGCCGCCGGCCAGGACGGCACGCGACCCGGCGTCGGGCGAAAGCCGACCACGTTGCAGTAGTTGCCGGGATTGCGCAGGCTGGCCGCGAGATCCGAGCCGTCGGCAAAGGGCAGCATGCCGGTGGCGACCGCTGCAGCCGCGCCGCCCGAAGAGCCACCGGCGGTTTTGGACAAGTCGTATGGATTGCGCGTCGCGCCGAATACCCGATTGAAGGTCTGGCTGCCGGCGCCGAATTCCGGCGTGTTGGTCTTGCCGATGATAATCGCGCCCGCCGCGCCGAGCCGCTCGATCAGGAGATGGCTCTCCGTCGGGACGTTATCAGCGTAGATCGGCGAGCCGAACGTGGTGCGTATGCCCTTGGTGGGCAGCAGATCCTTGTAGGCGATCGGCAGTCCGGCGAGCGGGCGATCGAACCGCCGGCGCCGCTCGAGGGCCTTTGCCGCCTTCAGCGCCTGCTCGGGCAGGAAGGTGACGATGGCGTTCACTTTGGGATTGACGCGCTCGATCTGCGCGATGAACGCCTGCATCAGCTCGGTGGCCGAAAGCTTGCGGGCACGAAGCATGCGCGCAAGAGCGCGCGCGCCGGTGAAGCAAAGCTCGCTCACGCGTGCCAGCGCGCGTTCGCGAGGACGACGGAAGTCTCCACCTGGCGCTCCGGGATGCGCCAGTACCTGCGCAGCAGGCGCTCGATCTCGGGCCGCGACAGCACCCGATAGCCGTGCTTCTGGTAAAACGCGATCGCCCAGGTGGCGGCGCTCCAGGTGCCGATGAGAATCGGCTTGGGAGTGAGCGTCTCAAGATGGGCGAGGAGCGATTCGCCGATGCCTTTGCGCCGCTCGCTCGTGCGCACGTAGGCGTGGCGGATCAGCGTGACGTCGCCGCGGTCCTGGATGCCCATGACGCCGACCAGCCGGCCCTCGCGTGCGGCGCCCCAAAAGGCGACGCCGTCGGCAATCTCGGCTTCGAGCTCCTCGCGCGGCATGTAAGGGTCGTGCCAACGATCCGCGGGAATGATGCCCTTATAGGCCTGCGCGGCGTCGTTGACGATGCCGAAGAGCGCCGGTACGTCGGCCATGGTGCAGGGACCGATGGTGAGCGCGCTCACATCAAGACGATGTCGAATTGCTCCTGCGTATAGCTTGACTCGACCTGCACCGAGATGCGCTTGCCGATGAACTGCGACAGCATCTCGAGCGACGCCGCTTCTTCCTCCAGGAAGCGGTCGATCACGCTCTGCGCCGCGAGGATGCGGAACTCGCGCGCCTCGTTGAAGGCGCGCGCCTCGCGCAGGATTTCGCGCAGGATCTCGTAGCACACGGTGAAAGCGGTTTTTACCTCGCCGCGACCCTCGCAGGTCGGGCACGGCTCGCAGAGCACATGCGCGAGCGACTCGCGGGTGCGCTTGCGCGTCATCTCCACCAGGCCGAGGCCGGTGAAACCGTTGACCGTCACACGGGTGCGATCGCGCGAGAGCGCGCGCTTGAATTCCTCGAGCACCGCGGCGCGATGGCTTTCGCTCTGCATGTCGATGAAATCGAGCACGATGATGCCGCCGAGGTTGCGCAGCCGCAGCTGCCGGGCGATGGCCTGCGCGGCTTCGAGGTTCGTTTTGAAAATCGTGTCGTCGAAGTTGCGGCTGCCGACATAGCCGCCGGTGTTGACGTCGATCGTCGTCATCGCCTCGGTCTGGTCGATGATCAGGTAGCCGCCCGACTTCAAATCGACGCGGCGCGACAGCGCCTTCTCGATCTCGTCCTCCACGCTATAGAGGTCGAACAGCGGCCGCTCGCCGGCGTAGTGCTCGACGCGCGAGGCGAGCTGCGGCATGTAGCGCTGGGCGAAGGCGTGGAGCTTCTGGTGGTTCTCGCGCGAGTCAACCAGCACCCGCACGGTCGCCGCACTCACCATGTCGCGCAGCACGCGCTGGGCGAGCGACAGGTCCTGGTAGAGCAATTCGGGCGGCCGCGCGCCGAGCGAGCGCTGCCGGAGGGTGGCCCACAGCTGGCGCAGGTAGGCGATGTCGGCGGCAAGCTCCTCTTCCGCCGCTGCCTCGGCAAGCGTGCGCACGATGAAGCCGCCTTTCTCTTCCGCGGGCACCAGCTCCTTCAGGCGGTCGCGCAGCTGCGCGCGACCGTTCTCGTCCTCGATGCGCTGCGAGATGCCGATGTGCGGGTCGTGCGGCAGGTAAACCAGCAGGCGCCCGGCGAGCGACACCTGTGTGGAAAGGCGCGCGCCTTTCGAGCCGATCGGGTCCTTCACCACCTGCACCAGCAGCGGCGTGCCTTCGGCGAGGATCTTTTCGATCGGCTTTCCCGGCTCGCGGTTTTCCCAGATGTCGGCGACATGCAGGAACGCGGCGCGCTCGAGGCCAATATCGATGAACGCCGATTGCATGCCCGGCAATACGCGCGCGACGCGGCCCATGTAGAGATTGCCGACCAGCCCGCGGCCGCTCGCCCGCTCGATGAGAAGCTCCTGCACCACGCCGGCCGCGACCACGGCAACGCGCGTTTCCCGCGGCGTGACGTTGATGAGGACTTCCTCGCTCACCGGCGCGCGGCGAGCTTGTCCAGCAGCTGGGCCGTCTCGTAGAGCGGCAATCCCATGACGCCCGAGTAGCTGCCGCGCAGCTCGACGATGAAGCGCGCGGCGCGGCCCTGGATGGCGTAGGCGCCTGCCTTGTCGTCCGCTTCGCCGGTAGCGACGTAGAGCTCGATGTCGCGCGGCGCGAGCACCTTGAAGCGCACCTCGGAGCGCGAGAGCGCGCTCTGCAGCCAGTCTTCGTGCTTGAGCGCGACCGCCGTCAGTACTTCGTGCGTGCGGCCCGACAGATGCTCGAGCATCTGCGCGGCCTCCTGCCGGTTGGCGGGCGTCCCGTAAATGCGGCCCTCGAGCGCGACGGTGGTGTCGGCGGCGAGTACCGGCGACTGCGGCAGGTTCCGCTGCAGCATGCGCCGCCAGCCGGCCTCGGCCTTGGCGCGCGCCAGGCGCTCGACGTAGCGGTCCGGCAGCTCTCCTGCGAGCGGCGTCTCGTCGACATCGGGCGGCTCACCGGCGCGCGAGCGGAAGAGCAGCAGATGAAACCGCACCCCGATCTGCGCCAGGAGCTCGCGGCGCCGCGGGCTGCGCGAAGCGAGATAAATACCGCGTTCTATCGGACCGGCCATTCCGCGATTCTATGCACGATGGTAGGGGTGTCCGGTAAGCAAAGTCGCAGCGCGATACAGCTGCTCGAGGAGCACCAGTTGCGCCAGCGCGTGCGGCAGCGTCATTGCCGAGAGCCGCACGGTGAGCGCTGCCTGCCGCTTGGTGGCGTCCGACAGCCCCTCGGCACCGCCAATGACGAAGGCGCTCGCCGCCTCCAGCAGCTTCGCAAATTGCGCGGTGGTGAACTCGCGTCCACGCTCATCGAGCGCCACGAGGCGCGCGCCTTTCGGCACTGCCGTGCTTAGCCGCCTCTCGTCCTTCAGCGCGATGCGCTCGACTTCATAGCCTTTTGGCATGCGGCGCGCGTACTCCGCGCAGGCGGTCTCGGCCCACGCGGGCAGCCTAGCGGCGATTGCGACGACGTGCAGTCTTGGCACGGGCGTTGTTCTTCGACGCCTTCTTGACGCGAGCGCGTTTGATCTGCACCGGCTTGCCGCCCCATACTTCCTCGAGGTTGTAGAAGTCGCGCACCGTGGGATGCATGATGTGCACGACTACGTCGCCGAGATCGACCAGCACCCATTCGCCGCTGGCCTCGCCCTCGACGCCGTAGACGCGCGCGCCGTTCTCGCGGGCCTTCTCCTGCACATTGTCGGCGAGCGCCTTCACCTGGCGTGTCGACTCGCCGCTCGCGATCACCACCCGCTCGAACATCGAAGGCATGCGCGCGGTGTTGTAGACATGGATGTCGCGCCCCTTGATGTCCTCCAGCGCATCCACCACCACGCGCTGCTTCTTGCGGATGTCCATCTAACGGTAGAGCCGGTTGTCGGCAATATAGTTCGCCACGGCGCGCGGCACGAGGCCCTCCAGCGGCTCGCCGCGCGCGGCGCGCGCGCGGATGTCGCTTGCCGAGACCGCCAGCGGCGCCATCGGCACGACGAGCGCGTCGCCGCCGGGCGCGACCTCGTAGCCGGGGCGCGCGAACACCGCGATGCGCGCAAGGCGCGCCACCTCCGCGGGCTCGCGCCAGCGCCGCAGGCTCGCGTACTGATCGCCGCCGAGCAGGAGGTAGAGCTCGTCCTGCGGGCGCTCGGCGCGCAGTGCTTTCAACGTATCCACCGTGTACGGAGAGGCGCTCGCCTCGAGCTCGCGCTGATCGACCTCGTAGTCCGGCTGGTCCTTGGTCGCGAGCGCGAGCATCGCCAGGCGGTCGGACACGCTCGCCACCGGCGGCTTGCGATAGTCCGGCTTGCCCGTCGGAATCCACAGCATGCGGTCGAGGCGCAGGCTGCGCATCGCGGCCTGCGCCATCGCGAGGTGGGCGTTATGCACCGGGTCGAACGTGCCGCCCAGAATGCCCAACTTCAGCTGCGCACCTCGCCGTGCCCGAGCACCACGAATTTCTGGGTGGTGAGTCCTTCCAGCCCGACCGGCCCGCGCGCATGCAGCTTGTTGGTGGAGATGCCAATCTCGGCGCCGAGGCCGTACTCGTAGCCGTCGGCGAAGCGGGTCGACGCATTCCACATCACCGAGCTCGAATCGACCTCCCGCAGGAAGCGCTCGGCGCGCTCGCGATCGTTCGTGACGATGGCGTCCGTGTGCTGCGAACCATACTTCGCGATGTGCTCGATGGCCTCGCCCAGTCCCTTCACCACGCGGATCGAGACGATCGGCGCCAGCCACTCGGTGTAGTAATCCTTTTCCATCGCGCGCTTCGCCTCGGGCAGGTATTGGCGCGCGGCATCGTCCGCCCGCATCTCGACCCCTTTGCCCGCATAGATCGCGCCGATGCGCGGCAGCACGCGCGGCGCGATGCTTTCGGCGACGAGCAGCGTCTCCATCGTGTTGCAGGTGCCGTAGCGCTGCGTCTTGGCGTTGTCGGCGATGCGTACCGCCATCTCCGGGTCGGCGCGATCGTCGACGTAGACGTGGCACACGCCATCGAGGTGCTTGATCATCGGGATGCGCGACTCGCGCGCGAGGCGCTCGATCAATTCCTTGCCGCCCCGCGGCACGATGATGTCGACGTACTCGGTGAGCTTTACCAGCTCGCCGACCGCGGCGCGGTCGCTCGTGCCGACCAATTGCACCCCGGCCTGCGGCAGGCCGGCGCTCTTGAGGCCGGCGCGCACGCACTCGGCGATCGCGCGATTGGATTCGAGCGCTTCGCTGCCGCCGCGCAGGATGCAGGCGTTGCCGGCCTTGACGCAGAGCGCCGCCGCGTCCGCGGTCACGTTGGGCCGCGATTCATAGATGATGCCGACCACACCGAGCGGCACGCGCATGCGCGCCACCTCGATGCCGCTCGGCTGCTTTTTTCTCTCGGTGACGGCGCCCACCGGATCCGGCAGCGCCGCGACCTCTTCCACACCGCGCGCCATCTGCTCGATGAGGGCCGGCGTCAGCGCGAGGCGGTCCAGAAATGCGCTGTCGGCGCCGTCGGCGCGCGCCTCGCGCACCTCGCTCGCATTGACCTCGAGGATGCGCTTGCCGGCGGCGCGGATCGCGGCGGCCATGGCGTGCAAGGCGCGGTTCTTGACGTCGGTGGAAGCACGCGCCAGCTCGCGCGCTGCGGCGCGCGCCGCGACGCCGAGCTCGCGAACCGCCGCCGCTACGTCAAGCTTTTGCTCCACCGGCGAAGTTTAGCCCAAGGCGCAGGAACGCCTCCCACGGCTCGGCCGCCGCGATGCCCTTGATTGCGCGATCGATCGCCGCCGCCGCGGCGATTGCGCGAGCGATGCGCCGCGGGGAAAAGCGTTGCGCGGCGCCTTCGACTGCGCGGCGCAAGCTGCGATTGAAGATGCGCTCGCTAGTTCCCTCCTGCAGCGCGAAGAGCGCGTTGCAGATGACGAAGAGGACGAAGGTGGGCGGCTCGCCCTCGGCGCGCAGGCCCTCGATGATGCGCGTGTAGCGCGCGAGGTCGCCGCCAAGCAGCGCCTCGGCCGCGTCGTACGGGTCGTAGCGCGCCACGCTTGCCACCGCGCCGTGCACTGTTTCCATCGAGAGCTCGCCCGGCGGTGCGAGCAGCGAAAGCTTCTGCACTTCCTGATGCGCGGCGAGCAGGTTGCCCTCGACCCGCTCGGCGATGAATTCCAGCACCTCGCGGCTCGCGCGCTGCTGCTGGCGAGCAAGACGCTCGGCAATCCATGCCGGCAGCCGCGGCCGCTCGATCGGCCAGATGTCCACCACGGCGCCGATGCGTGCCAGCGCGTTGAACCAGGGAGCGCCCTGGCTGCTGCGGTCAAGGCGCGGCAAGCTCACGAGCAGCAGCTGCTCTTCGCTCGGCCGCTCGCAGTAGGCGTTGATCGCGGCGGCGCCTTGCGTGCCGGGCTTGCCGCCCGGCAGCCTCAGTTCGACCACCTTTTTCGCTGCGAAGAGCGAGAGGCTCGCCATGGCATGGGTGAATTCACTCCAGTCGTAGCCGCGTGCGGGCTCGAGCACCTCGCGCTCGGCGTAGCCCGCGCGCCGCGCGGCCGCGCGTACTGCATCGGCCGCCTCCAGGGCGATGAGCGGCTCGTCGCCATGGATGACGTACGCCGGCAAGAGGCCTCGCGCGAGCTGCGCGTCGAGCTCGTTGGCGCGTAGCTGCACTACGGGACCTTCGGCTTGGGCCGCTCGACGGCCGCCAGGCGCCGCATCACCTGCTGCACCATGTCGCTCTGCATGTCGCGAAACAGCAGCTGCTCTTCCGATTCCTTCGCCAGGATGTCGGCATCGTTGTAGGTCACGTCGCGCGTCAACTGCACGAGCGTCGTCGGTACGTAGTTCACGCCTTTGCCGTCGTGCAAGCGGTAGTTGACCGTGTAGCGCAGGCGAAATTCGCGGACGCGGCCGGTTCCGGTGAGCGACAGGATGATCTTCTCGCGGTTCTCACCCGTGAGCTCGAGCACCGCGTCGGCCACTTTCGGATCCTCCACCACCTTGACGCTGGTCCCCGCCTCGATGTTGCGCTTGAGCTCGAGCGCGATGCCGCCTTTCGCATTCGGGATGTAGAGCGTGTCGAACGGCACGCTGACGCTGCCGCGCAGATGAAAGCCGCACCCCGCAAGCAACACCAAAAAAGGGGTCAGCGCAATTTTCCAGTAACAAGAGGCACCGCGCTGACGCGCGCTTTGTTTTAGAAAAATTGCTATGACCCTTTTTCTCAGACGACGAGGTTCACGAGGCGGCCGGGGACCACGACCACCTTCTTGACGCTCTGTCCGGCGACGAAGCGCTGCACATTAGGGTTGGCGCGGGCGAGCTCCTCGATCTCGCTGCGACCGGCGGCTTTCGGCACGCGGATCGAGCCGCGCAGCTTGCCGTTCACCTGCACGACGAGCTCGATCTCGTCCTGTTCGAGCGCGGCCGCATCGGCATCCGGCCATGGCGCGTGCATGACATCGTCGCCGTAGCCGAGCTCGCGCCAGAGATGGTGCGTGATATGCGGCGCGATCGGCGAGAGCAGCCGGATCAGGATCGACAATCCCTCCCTCGATGTCTCGTCCCACTCCGGCAGCTCCTCCAGCGCGTTCAGGATCTTCATGCACGCGGAGGCGACCGTGTTGAACTTCTGGCGCTCGATGTCGTCGTTCGCCTTTTTTAACTCGGCATGGATGGCATAGCGGATCTTGCGATCCATGGTCGGCGCGCACTTCGCGCGGGAGAACTTGCAGCCGAAATCCCAGACCCGTCGCAGGAAGCGGTAGGAGCCCTCGACGCTCTCATCGCTCCATTCGAGGGTGTTGGTCGGCGGGGAGGCGAACATGGTATAGAAGCGCGCGGTGTCGGCACCGTACTTGTCGATCAGCGCCTGCGGGTCGACGCCGTTGTTCTTCGACTTGGACATGGTGCCGATGCCGTCATAGACGACCGGCACGCCGTCCGCGGCGCGCTTCGCCGAAAGAATCTTGCCCTTGGCGTCGCGCTCCACCGTGACGTCCGCCGGGTTCACCCATTCGCGCCGGCCGCTCGCGTCGGTGTAATAGGACTCCGCCAGCACCATGCCCTGCGTGAGCAGATTGGTGAACGGCTCGGCGATCTCGGGAATCAGCCCCTCGTCACGCATGACGCGCTGGAAAAAGCGCGAGTAGAGCAGGTGCAGGATCGCGTGCTCGATGCCGCCGATATACTGGTCGACCGCCATCCAGTACTGGGCGCGCTCGTCGAGCATCGCGTTGTCCTGCCCCGGGCAGCAGAAGCGCGCGAAGTACCACGACGAGTCGACGAAGGTGTCCATGGTGTCGGTTTCGCGCTTGGCCGCGCGGCCGCACTGGGGACATTTCGTGTTGATGAATTCGGGCAGCTTGTTGAGCGGATTGCCGGTACCGTCGGGCACGAGATGCTCCGGCAACACGACCGGCAGATCCTTGTCGGGCACCGCCACATCGCCGCACGCCGGGCAATGGATGATCGGGATCGGACAACCCCAGTAGCGCTGACGCGAGATGCCCCAGTCGCGGAGCCGCCATTGCACCTGCTTATCGCCGAGGCCTTTGGCTCGCAGGTCGGCGGCGATGGCCGCCACCGCTTCCTCGTACCCCAGTCCGTCGTATTTGCCCGAGTTGATGAGCGGGCCATGCTCGGCGTACTCCGGGCGCCACGGCGGATCGGTGCGCTCGCCGAGCGGATGCCGGATCACCGGCTTGATCGGCAGCCGGTACTTGACGGCGAATTCCATGTCGCGCTCATCGTGTGCCGGCACGGCCATGAGCGCGCCTTCGCCGTAGCCCATCAGCACGTAGTTCGCTACCCACACCGGCAGCTTGTCCCCGGTAAGCGGATGCGTGACGGTCATTCCCGTCGGCATGCCCTTCTTCTCGATCTGCGCCAGCTCCGCTTCCATCACCGCGCCGCGCTTGCATTCCTCGACGAACTCCCGGATCTGCGGATCGCGCTTCGCCGCCCAGGCGGCGATTGGATGCTCCGCCGCCACCGCGCAGAAGGTCGCGCCGAGCAGGGTGTCGGCGCGCGTGGTGAAGACCCAGAGGATCTCATTGTTGCCGTCCAACTGATACGGGAAGCCGAGGCGCACACCTTCGGACTTCCCGATCCAGTTCTTCTGCATCAGCTTCACCTGCTCGGGCCAGCCGGGCAGATCGTCGAGCGCCGCGAGCAGATCCTCGGCGTAGTGCGTGATGCGGAAGAAATACATCGGGATCTCGCGCTTCTCGACGAGCGCGCCGGTGCGCCAGCCGCGTCCCTCGATCACCTGCTCATTCGCAAGTACCGTCTGGTCGGCGGGATCCCAGTTGACCACGCCGGTCTTCTTGTAGGCGAGGCCTTTCTGGAATAGCCGGGTGAACAGCCACTGGTTCCATTTGTAGTAGTCAGGCTTGCAGGTCGCGAGCTCGCGATGCCAATCGAGCGCGAAGCCGAGCGTCTTCAGCTGCGACTTCATGGTCGCGATGTTGCTGTAGGTCCATTTCGCCGGCGGCACCTTGTTCGCCATCGCGGCGTTCTCGGCGGGAAGTCCGAACGCGTCCCAACCCATCGGCTGCAGCACGTTGTATCCGCGCATGCGGTAGTAACGGGTGAGAACGTCGCCGATGGTATAGTTCCTGACGTGCCCCATGTGCAGCTTCCCCGAGGGGTAGGGGAACATGGACAGGCAGTAGAACTTTCGCTTCGTCGGATCTTCCGTGACGTGGAACGAGCGGCGGCTCTCCCAAAAGTCCTGGGCGTCGCGCTCGACGAACTGCGGCTCGTAGATGTCCTGCATGCGAAGCGCGAAATTATAGGGCGGAGGACCTGATGAAATCGCTGCTGCTCGTGCTTGCGACCGCGCTGCTCGTGCCGCTCGAGAGCGCGTTCGCGCAGGTCGCGGCGGTTGTCGACGGGGTGCAGATGCCCGCCTGGATCGAGCGCGATGGACGGCGGCTGCCGCTCATTCCCGGGATGGAGCTGCGGCCCGGCGATCAGGTGGTGACCGGCGCGGGCTCGCGCATCGCGGTGAAGCTCGCCGAGGGCAGCATGGTGCGCTTGGGTGAAAACGGCAAGCTCGCCTTCACGGAGCTCTCGCCGACGCGTGAGCTCTTCAAGGCGGTGCTCAACGTGCTCGAGGGCGCGTTTCGCTTCACCACCGACATCGTCGCGAAGCCGCGCAAGCGTGAGGTGACGATTCGTGCCTCGCAGGTCACCGCGGGAATCCGCGGCACCGATTTCTGGGGCCGCGCACGGCAGGGAAATGAAACCATCTGCCTGATCGACGGCGAAGTCGAAGTCGCGGCGCCCGGCGAGCAGGCGGTGGCGCTGCGCGAGCCGCGCCAGTTCTATCGGCGCGTCGACGGCAAGACGCAACCGCTCGGCGTGGTGAACGAGACGCAGATCGACCGCTGGTCGAGCGAAGTCGAGTTGCAGGAAGGCAAAGGCATCGCGCGGCGCGGCGGACGCTACAGTGTGATTCTCGCGAGCGCCGCGGAGCAGAACGCGCTGTCGCCGATCTACCGCGACTTGACGGACGCCGGCTACCCCGCGGAGCTGCGGCCGCTGAAGCAGGCCGGGAAAACGACCTACGTGGTGCGCATCCGGCAACTCGCATCACGTGACGAAGCGCAGGCGCTTGCGAAGCAGCTTCGCGGCAAGTACGGCATCACGGCACCTAAAGTGTCCGGCTGATTGTCGTGCTCTCTTGCATAGGTGTTGCGCGGCAGGCGAAGCGCTATCGGGATCGGTAAGGATCGAGTGCGCCCTATAATGGACGCGCTTTGTCGCTTCATGTCGAACACCTCAATCCAGAGCAGCTAGCCGCCGTCACGCTTCCCGACGCGCACGCGCTCATCCTTGCGGGCGCGGGCAGCGGCAAAACGCGCGTGCTCACCACGCGTATCGCCTGGCTGATCAAGGGCGGGCGGGTGACGCCGGCGCGGATCCTGGCGGTCACGTTTACCAACAAGGCGGCGCGCGAGATGCTCACGCGAGTCACCGCCATGCTGCCGATCAGTCCGCGCGGCATGTGGATCGGCACGTTCCACGGGCTTTGCAATCGCATGCTGCGTGCGCATCACCGCGAGGCCGGGCTGCCGAGCGCGTTCCAGATCCTCGACTCGCAGGACCAGCAGGCGCTGGTGAAGCGCCTCGCCAAGAGCCTCAACATGGACGATGAGCGCTTCCCGCCCCGCGAGCTGACCTGGTTCATCAATGCGAACAAGGAAGAAGGCGTCCGGGCGCGCGACGTGCCGGTCACCGACGAGAACACACGGCGCATGGCGGACTTCTACGCGGCCTATGACGAGCAGCTGCAGCGCGAGGGCGTGGTGGACTTCTCCGAGCTCCTGCTGCGCAGCTACGAGCTGCTGAAGCGTAACGAGATCCTGCGCGGCCATTATGCGCAGCGCTTCCAGCACATCCTGGTCGACGAGTTTCAGGACACCAACCGCCTGCAGTACCGGTGGCTGAAGCTGTTCGCCGGCGACGGCGCCAAGTACTTCTGCGTCGGCGATGACGACCAGTCGATTTATACCTTTCGCGGCGCGCACGTCGGCAACATGGCGGACTACGAGCGCGAGTTCAAAGTCGCGAGCGTCGTACGCCTCGAGCAGAACTACCGTTCCCACGGCAACATCCTCGACGCTGCCAATGCACTGATTGCCAACAATCGCAACCGGCTCGGCAAGAACCTGTGGACCGCCGCCGGCAAGGGCGAGCCGGTGCGCGTGTTCGAAGGCGAGTCGGACACCGATGAGGCACGCTGGATCGTCGACGAGGTGCAGGCGCTGGCGCGCGACGGCACGTCGCTTTCGCAGATGGCGGTGCTCTACCGCTCCAACGCGCAATCACGGGTGCTGGAGCACACGCTCTTCTCCCGGGGCATCGCCTACCGCGTCTATGGTGGCCTGCGGTTCTTCGAGCGCGCGGAGATCAAGCACGCGCTCGCCTATCTGCGCCTGGTGGCGCTCCCCGATGACGACAACGCCTTTCTGCGGGTGGCGAACTTTCCGCCGCGCGGCATCGGCGCGCGCACCATGGAGCAGCTGCAGGACGCGGCGAAGCAGGCAGGAACCTCATTGTTCGCCGCCGCGGCCGGCTCGAAGGCGGCGAGCTTCCGCGCGCTGATCGAAAGCTTGCGCAGTGAGACGCAGGGGCTGCCGCTGCACGAGCTGGTCGAGCATATCGTGGCGAAGAGCGGCCTCATCGAGCACTACAAGACCGAGCGAGAAGGCGCCGATCGCATCGCCAACCTCGAAGAGCTGGCGAACGCTGCCGCCACCTTCAGCGACGAGGAGCGCGAGGTGGAATCAGGCGAGGCGGTGGACCCGCTCACCGCCTTCCTCACGCATGCCGCGCTGGAAGCGGGCGAGCACCAGGCGGGCGAAGGCGCCGATGCGCTGCAGATGATGACGGTGCATTCGGCCAAGGGCCTGGAGTTCAATGTCGTCTTCATGTCCGGGCTGGAGGAAGGCCTCTTCCCGCACGAGCAGAGCGTGACCGAGCGCGACGGCCTCGAGGAGGAGCGCCGCCTCGCGTACGTCGCCATCACGCGCGCGCGGCAGCGGCTTTATCTGTCGCACGCGCAGACGCGCATGTTGCACGGGCAGACGCGCTACAACATCCCGTCGCGCTTCCTCGAGGAGATCCCGCAGAGCCTGCTGAAGTGGCTCACGCCGCGCTTCTCGCGGCAGCGGGCGTTCGACTCGGGCTTCGCCGGCCGGCGCGCCGAGCCGGTGATGAAGAAGCCCATGACGCGCGAGGTCGGCGGCTTCCGCATCGGGCAGAACGTGATGCATGCGAAGTTCGGCCCGGGCGTGATCATCGATGCCGAAGGCCAGGGCGGCGACGCGCGTGTGCAGGTGAACTTCGGTGCACACGGCGTGAAGTGGCTTGCCGTCGCGGTGGCGAAGCTGCAGGCCGCCTAATCGCCGGTGGGCGCGATGCGGAATTCGATCACCGGCTCCATGCCTTCCAGCGTGACCGAGAGGCGTCCCGCTGCCGAGCGGTCCGCCGAGCGGATCACCATGGTGTGGCGCCGGATGCGCCCCTCGCCCTCGAGGCGATAACTGAAGTTGGCGATGCTGAAGCCGTGCGACTCGACGAGCTCGCGCACCTGCCGCTCCGACATCGGCACGGCGCGCGCGAAGCGCACGTCGAAGTGGTAGTACGCCTGCGACGGCATGCGCGCCTCGATCCACCGAAAGAACGACAGCACACCGAGCGTCAGCACGGCCGAGATGACCAGCGGGAAGTAGAAGCCGATGCCCGCAAGGATGCCGATCGCCGCCGTGATCCAGATGGAAGCCGCGGTGGTCAGCCCGCGCACGGAAAACCCCTCGCGGATGATCACCCCGGCGCCGAGAAAGCCGATGCCGGTCATGATGCCCTGCGCCATGCGCGTCGGATCGAGCTGCACGCGGCCGACCGCGACGCCCGTCACCCAGTGCGACTCATACACGGTGATCAGCATCAGCAGGCTCGAGGCGGTACATACCAGTGCATGCGTGCGGAAGCCCGCCGGGCGGCCGTGGTACGAGCGCTCGTAACCGATGAGCGCGCCAGCGGCGAGTGCCGCGAGCAGGCGCGCCAGCATCTCGAGGTCATCGGCCGTCATGCCAGCATTCTCCACACCGCGTAGGCGACTGCCACCCAGACAAGCACGATCGCCGCTGCCGCCCAGTAGTTTTTTCCTCGCGGCTGCCATTGGAGCGCTCGGCGACGGCCCTCCTCGAGCACGTGCGGCGGCGTCAGCCGTACGGCGAGGTAGATGCCTAGTGGCACGATGATCAGGTCGTCGAGATAGCCGAGCACGGGGATGAAGTCCGGCACCAGATCGATCGGGCTGAAGGCGTAGGCGACCACCAGGATCGCCACGGCCTTGGCGGTCCAGGGCATGTCCGGGTGCCGGCGGCAGTACCAGAGTGCGAGGAGCTGCGTTTTGAGCTCGGCCGCCCAGCGCTTGAGGCGCTCGAGCACTACTCGAGTGGCAGACCGACGTAGTTCTCGGCGAGCGTCTGCGCCTTGGCGCGCGAGGTGACCACGTAGTCGAGCTCGGCAAGCTGCAGCCGGTGATGGAACGGAGTCTCATCGTGGAAGCGGTGGAGCATCGAGGTCATCCACCAGGAGAAGTGCTCGGCGCGCCACACACGGCGCAGGGCGGTTGCCGAATAGTCCTTCAGCGCCTGCTCGTCCTGCCTGGCGTAGAAGGCGGCCAGCGCCTTGGACAGCACCCGCACATCCGCCGCGGCGAGGTTGAGTCCCTTGGCGCCGGTCGGCGGCACGATATGCGCGGCATCCCCAGCGAGGAAAAGGCGCCCGTAGCGCATCGGCTCGACCACGAAGCTGCGCATCGCGATGATGCCCTTCTGGAAGATGCGCCCCTCGGCGAGCCGCCAGCCGTCGACCGTCTCCAGGCGCGTGTGCAGCTCCTCCCAGATGCGGCTGTCCGGCCAGTTGTTGACGTCGTCGTTCGGATCGCACTGCAGGTATAGGCGCTGGATCTGCGGCGAGCGCGTGCTGACCAGGGCAAAGCCGCGATCATGATGCGCGTAGATCAGCTCATCGGTCGAGGACGGTGCCTCGACCAGGATGCCGAACCAGCCGAATGGATAGACGCGCGTGAACTCGCGGCGCATGCGCGACGGTATCGAGGGGCGGGTGATGCCGTGGAAGCCATCGCAGCCGGCGATGAAATCGCAGCCGAGCTCTTCAAGACGCCCGCCGTGGTGGAAACGCACCTTTGGCTCGGAGGTATCGAGATCGTAGACTGCGGCGTCCTTCACCTCGAAGAGGATCTTGCCACCGGCTGCCAGCCGCGCGGCGACCAGGTCCTTGATCACCTCATGCTGCGCATAGACCATGATCGCGCGCCCGCCAGTGAGGCTCGGGAAATCGAGGCGATGGCTGCGAGCGCCGAAGCGCAGGTGAATTCCCTCGTGCACGAAGCCCTCGCGCTGCATGCGCTCGCCGACGCCCGTGGCTTTCAGCAGGTCCACCGTGCCCTGCTCGAGCACCCCCGCGCGGATGGTGGCCTCGATCTCGGCGCGGCTGCGCGACTCGATCACCACGGAGTCGATACCGTCCAGGTGCAGGAGGTGCGAGAGCAACAGGCCGGCGGGACCGGCGCCCAGAATAGCGACCTGAGTGGCGACCTCAGCCCCTGCTTGCGCGCGCATCAGCGCATCGTCCACAGAGTGAGCAGTGCCAGCGCGGCGAGCCAGGCGGCGCCGATGGCGAGCCAAACCGGCATGCTGAGCCGCGGCGCGCGCGCCTCCATCTCGCGCGAGCGCGCGCGGCAGTCGGCGAGGACCGGCGCCGGAATGAAGCGCACGGCGAGTGCAATGGCGAGCGGGATGAAGATCAGGTCGTCGATTAAGCCGACCACCGGGATGGCGTCCGGGATGAAATCGACCGGCGTGAGCGCATAGGCGACGCAGCCCGCCACCACCAGCTTGGCGTACCACGGCGTGCTCGGATGACGCACCGCGAGCACGAGTGCCAGCAGCTCGCGCTTCACGGTGCGTGCGCGCTCGGCGAGGTTGGTGAAAACAGCCATGTTAGATTTTGCGCATGCCGCGTAACGATTACCTGGAGCGCATCCTCAAGGCGCGGGTCTACGACGTGGCGATGGAAACGCCGCTCGAGCCGGCGCGCGCGCTCTCCGCGCGGCTCGCAAACCGCCTGCTCATCAAGCGCGAGGACCTGCAACCGGTATTCTCGTTCAAGCTGCGCGGCGCCTACAACAAGATGGCGGCGCTGCCGCGCGCGCGGCTGGCGCGCGGCGTGATCGCCGCGAGCGCCGGTAACCATGCGCAGGGCGTCGCCCTAGCGGCGCAGCGCCTGGGCTGCCGTGCCACCATCGTCATGCCGGTTACCACGCCGCGCATCAAGGTTGACGCGGTGCGCTCGCGCGGCGCCCAGGTGCGCCTGCATGGCGACTCCTACAACGACGCCTATGCGGAGGCGCTGCGGCTGAAGCGCCGCCGCGCTCTGACTTTCGTGCATCCGTACGACGACCCCGCGGTGATCGCCGGCCAGGGCACCGTCGGCATGGAGATCGTGCGCCAACATCCCGGGCCGCTCGATGCCATCTTTGTCCCGGTGGGCGGCGGCGGCCTGATCGCCGGCATCGCGGCATACGTCAAGCGCGTCCGGCCATCGGTGCGCGTGATCGGGGTCGAGCCGGCCGATGCCGATGCCATGACGCGCTCACTGAAAGCCGGGCGCCGCATCAAGCTCGAGCACGTCGGTCTGTTTGCCGATGGCGTGGCGGTGAAGGAGGTGGGCCGCGAGACGTTTCGCCTGTGCCGCGAGCTGGTGGATGAGATGGTGCTCGTCGATACCGACGAGATGTGCGCGGCGATCAAGGACGTGTTCGAGGACACGCGCGTGGTGCTCGAGCCGGCGGGCGCCCTGGCGGTTGCGGGTGCAAAGGCGTGGGTCGAGCGTCGCGGCACGCGCGGCAAGACGCTGGTCGCCGTCGCTTCCGGCGCCAACACCAACTTCGACCGCCTGCGCTTCATCGCCGAGGAGGCGGAGCTCGGCGAGCACCGCGAGGCGCTGCTGGCGGTGACGATTCCCGAGCGGCCGGGCAGCTTCAGGAAGTTCTGCACCACGCTCGGCGGCAACAACATCACCGAGTTCAACTACCGCATCGCCGATTCACGCGAGGCCCACATCTTCGTCGGCGTCGAAGTGAACGGGCGCGCGCAAACCGAGCGCATCGTGCGCAACCTGCGGCGCCATGGCCTCACCACTCTCGATCTCTCCGATAACGAGATGGCGAAGCTTCATCTGCGCCACATGGTCGGCGGCCGCGCCCCCTTTGCTGAAGATGAGCTGCTTTACCGGTTCGAGTTTCCGGAGCGCCCGGGCGCGCTGATGGGGTTCTTGAGCCGCATGCGCAGCGACTGGAACATCAGCCTCTTTCACTACCGCAATCACGGCGCCGATTACGGCCGCGTGCTCGTCGGCATGCAGGTGCCGAAGAATGAGATGCGCCAGTTCCGTGCGTTCCTGCGCGAGCTCGGCTATCCCTACGCCGACGAGACGCGCAACCCCGCCTACCGGCTTTTCCTCGTCTAGAAATCGGGGTCAGGCACCGATTTCTCCGTTAATTGGTGCCTGACCCCGATTAATCGCGCTTCACGATGTCGGCGTAGCACACCGGCGAGGCTAGCGCGCTGCCTTCGCCGCGCTGCGGCTCACCGAGGTAGGCGAGGCCTTCGGGGTCGCGCCGGTAGACGCCGCGCTCGGTGACGACATAGTCCATTGGGATGTCCCAGGCCTGCGGAAAGATGGTGTCGAGGCGCGCAAGCTCGTAGGACACTCCGATCACCACCGGCCGCTTGGCGAGGCTGGCAAGCGTGCGATCGAAGAAGCCCGCGCCGTAGCCCAGCCGGTAGCCCTGCGCATCCCAGCCGTTCATCGGTAAAAGGACCGCGTCGGGCTGAACTTCGGCCGAGTCGACAGGATAAGGAATGTCCAGCGGACCGCGCGCAAGTCGCACGCTGGGATGCCATTCGCGAAATATGAGCGGTTGCTTCGGTGCAACGACGACCGGCAGCGCTGTCAACGCGCCCCGCTCTCGCAGCGTTCTGGCAAAATGGCGAGCGTCGTACTCGCCTTTGATCGGCCAACAAAAAGCGAGGCGGCAACGGACCAGTCCGGGGAACGAAAGCTCCAGATGACCGTCGATGCGCCGGCGAAAGCTCTCGAGCTCCTCGGCGCTCAAGGCCATGCGCGCCGCGATCAGTCGCTCGCGGTTCGCTTTGCGCCAGTCCTTAAGTACGGCCGGGGCTGCAGGCATGGGGATTTGAGTCTTATGTGTTGGAGGGAGTTGCGCAAGCTTGCGGTCGCGCTGTTGCTCGCGCTGCCGCTTGCCAGCTGGGCCGGGCCCGGGGACGAGGCGGTTCTCGGTGCCTATGACGCCTACCGCGCCGGGGATGCCCTCAAGCTCGAGCGCTACGCGAAGAAGCTGGAAGGCCATCCGCTCGATCCCTGGATCGACTACTGGAGCCTCACCATGCGGCTGGACGACGCGCCGACCGCGGAGGTACAGGCCTTCCTCGCCTCGCATGCCAACACCTACGTCGCCGAGCTCCTGCGGGGCGACTGGCTGAAGGTCCTCGGCAAGCGGGCCGACTGGCAGGAGTTCGAGCGCCAGGTGGCGCTCTATCCGCGCGATGACCTCGAGGTGCGCTGCTACGCCGTGCTGATGGACGCGCAAAAGGAGAACGGCGCCGCCCGGGAAACCACGCTCGCCGACAACCTGTGGATGTGGCTCGAGCCGCATGAGCTGCCCGATGGCTGCGCCGAGCTCGCGCAATTCCTGCTCGACAACGAGCGCGTCACGGTGAGCGACGTCTGGCGCCGCGTGCGCCTGCTCTTCGAGCGCGGTCAGATCACCGCGGCAAAAACGACGCTCGAATACCTGGAGAAGCGCGATGCGCCCGATGAGCGCATGCTCGCCGAGGCGGCGCGCCAGCCCAAGCGCCTGCTCGAGCGGCTGCCCCGCAACCTCGAGCGCCGGCCGGTGCGCGAGGTGGTGGTGCTGGCGCTCTTGCGCTACGCGCGCGCCGAGCCGGATGCGGCGGCGAAGCTCCTGGAAGGCAAGCTCGCCTCGCGCCTGCCGGAAGCCGACGTGCGCGAGCTCTGGGCCTACATCGGCTACGAAGGCGCCCGCGAGCAGCAGCCCGATGCGCTCAAGTGGTACGCGCGCGCCGGCCAGCAGCGCCTCGACGAAGAGCTGCTCGCCTGGAAAGTCCGCGCCGCGCTGCGCGCCGGCAACTGGCCGGTGGTGCGCGACACGATCGACCTCATGCCGCCGCTTCAGCGCCACGAGTCCACCTGGACCTACTGGTACGGCCGCGCTATCGCAACGCTCGGCAACGAGAACGGTGCGCGCGCCTACTTCCTGCGCATCGCCGGGCAGACCGACTTCTACGGCCTCCTCGCCTCCGAAGAGCTCGGCTCGGTGGTGGCGCCGCCAGACAATGCTTACGTCCCGACCGAGGCGGAAGTGGACGCAGCGCGCCAGAACCCGGGCCTCGCGCGAGCGCTCGAGCTCATCCGCCTGGGCATGCGTACCGAGGGGGTGCGCGAGTGGCTCTTTACCGTGCGCTACTTCGACGACGCGAAGCTTCTCGCCGCCGCCGAGCTCGCGCGCCGCGCCGAGATCTGGGACCGGTCGATCATGTCGGCCGACCGTACGGTGCGCACGCACAACTTCGCGCTGCGCTATCCGCTGCCGTTCCGCGAGGTCTTCACCGAGTACGCGAAAACCTACGGCCTCGACGTCGCCTGGGTCCTCGGCTTGGTGCGCCAGGAAAGCCGCTTCGTCAGCGATGCGCGCTCCAACGCCGGCGCCGAGGGGCTGATGCAGGTGATGCCGCGCACTGCGCGCTTCGTCGCGCGCAAGATCGGCCTGCGCAACTACGTGCACAAGGGCGTCACCGAGATCGAGACCAACGTGACGCTCGGTACGGGTTACATGCGGCTCGTGCTCGACCAGCTCGGCCACCCGGTGCTCGCTTCGGCGGCGTACAATGCCGGCCCTTCCCGCGCGCGTCGCTGGCGCGACGTGAACCGGCCGCTGGAAGGCGCGATCTATATCGAGACGATTCCTTTTTCCGAGACGCGCGACTACGTCAAGAAGGTGATGGCGAATTCCGTGTTCTACGCCGCCATGATCGAGAAACAGGTGACGCCGCTCAAGGCGCGCCTTGGCATCATTGCGCCGCGCGGCGCGGCCGAGCCGGAGCCGGTGGACGACGACCTGCTGCCTTGATGTTCGAGCGGGTCCTGGTCTTAGGCGGATCAGGCTTCATCGGCCGGCATTTCGTTGCCCAGCTGGCGCGGCGTGAAATCAAGGTCACTGTCCCCTCGCGTCGCCGCGAACGCGCCAAGCACCTGATCCTGCTGCCCACGGTCGACGTGGTGCAGGCCGAGGTCACCGATCCTGCCGCGCTCGAGCGCCTCGCGCGCAACAAGGACGCGGTGGTCAACCTGGTCGGCATCCTGCACGGCAATTTCGAGCGTTTCCACGTCGAGCTGCCGCGCGCCATCGTCGCGGCGTGCCGTGCGGCCGGCGTAAAGCGCCTGCTGCACATGAGCGCGCTCGGCGCCGATGTCAACGGCCCGTCCGCCTACCAGCGCAGCAAAGGCGCGGGCGAGCAGGTGGTGCTCGAAGCGCGCGAGCTTGACGTCACGGTGTTTCGCCCTTCGGTCGTATTCGGTCCGGAAGATCAGTTCCTCAACCGCTTCGCCGCGATGGCGCGCTTGCTGCCGGTACTCGCCGTACCCTGTCCGCAGGCGCGCTTCCAGCCGGTGTATGTCGGCGATGTCGTGCGCGTGATGCTGAGCTCGCTCGGCGATACCGAGTCCCACGGCCGCATCATCGAGCTCGGCGGCCCGCACGAGTACGAGCTGAAGCAGCTCGTATCGGCTGTCTGCGAGATGACCGGTCACCGGCGGCTGGTGATCGGTCTGGGCGACCGGCTTTCGTACTTTCAGGCAGCGGTGCTGGAGCACCTTCCCGGTCGCCTCATGACGCGCGACAACTACCGGTCGATGAAAGTGCCGAACGTTACGACAGCTCGTTTTCCGTACGGCATCGCGCCGCAGCCGCTCGAGGCCGTAGCGCCGGGCTATCTGCGGCCCACGGGCCCGCGCGAGCGCTACCCGCAGCTTCGCTGGCGCGCCCGGCGCTAGCCGATGTCCGCGCTCCTCGGCGCTCCGCCGCGAGTCGTGAACATCGGGCTCGCCGGCTTTGCGCGTGATCTGGCGACGAACGCCGTGCCAGTGGTGCAGGTCGACTGGCGCCCACCGTCCCGGTACGCCGCGCTCCTCGAGCCCCGCGCGGACGCCATCGAGCGCGCCAACGCCGCGGCGCTCGCGCGCATTCTCGCCGCCGAGCCGTGGCTCAGCGGAGTGCGTCGCGCCGGCGAGCTCATTCCCGCGCTCGAATCCGAGCGGCTCATCCTGCACGCCGGTCCGCCGCTCGAGTGGCAACGCATGTGCGGGCCTTTGCGCGGCGCGGTATGCGGTGCCATCGTCTACGAAGGCTGGGCGCCGGACCTCGCCGCCGCGGACGCGCTCGCCGCCCGCGGTGGCGTGCGCTTCGCGCCGAACCACCATTTCGGCGCCGTCGGGCCGATGACCGGCATCACCACGCGCAGCCAGCCGCTGCTGGTGGTGGAGAACCGCAGCGAGGGAAATCGCGCGCTCTGCACGATCAACGAAGGCCTCGGCAAAGTGATGCGCTTCGGCGGCAATGACGCCGAGGTGCTGGCGCGGCTCGCGTGGCTGCGCGAGGAGCTCGCGCCGCTGCTCGACGCCGCCCTGCGCGCCGCCGGCGGCATAGCGCTCAATCCGCTCATCGCGCGCGGCCTCGCGATGGGCGACGAGATGCATCAGCGCAATGTCGCCTGCAGCTCGCTTTTGCTGCGCGCGCTCGCGCCGCATCTCGCCCGCGCGGGCGGTGGCACTGCGCTCGCGCGGGCGCTGGAATTCATTGCCGGCAACGACCAGTTCTTCCTCAACGTCGCCATGGCGATGGCGAAATGCATGCTCGATCCGGCGCAAGGCATCGCCGATTGCACCGTCGTCACGGCGATGGCGCGCAACGGCACCGACTTCGGTGTGCGCGTGTCCGCGCTTGGCGAGCGCTGGTTCACCGCGCCGGTGGAAACGCCCGTCGGGCTGTATTTCCCCGGCTACGGGCCCGGCGACGCGAACCCCGACATGGGCGACTCCGCGATCCTCGAGACGGTGGGCCTCGGCGCCTTTGCGATGGCGGCCGCCCCGGCCGTCGCCGGGTTCGTCGGCGCGGGCGGGTTCGCTGAGGCCGTGGCCTATAGCCGCGCGATGAGCGAGCTCACCGTGGCCAGTAACACGCGCTGGCCGATCCCGGCGCTCGAATTCGCCGGCACGCCGACCGGCATCGATATCCGCCGCGTGGTGGACACCGGCATCGCGCCCGCCATCAATACCGGCATCGCGCACCGGCGGGCGGGCGTCGGCCAGGTCGGGGCCGGCGTGGCGCGCGCGCCGCTCGCCTGTTTCGAGCAGGCGCTTGCCGCCGTCGCCGATGCTGGTTAATCGCGTCGAGCGCGGGCGTTACCTCGACTCGGTAGCGGCGATGCGCATCGCGCGGCGCTTGGGCGAGCTGCCGGGCGTCGCCGCCGCGGCGCTGATGATCGGCACGCCGTCCAACAAGGCGCTGCTCGCCGACGCCGGGCTGCTTGCCGCCGAAGGCCAAGGCGCCGCGCCCAATGATCTGCTGATCGCGGTGCGCGCCGCCGATCCGGCGCCGGCGCTCGCGCTTGCCGAGCGTCTTCTCACCGAGCGCGCGGCCCCGCCGCGCGAATCGCTCCGCCGCACCCGCACGCTCGATGCGGCGATCGCGCTCGAGCCGCAGGCAAATCTCGCGCTCATTTCGGTACCGGGTGACTTTGCGGCGGCCGAGGCGCGCAAGGCGCTCGAGCGCGGGTTGCACGCGATGGTGTTCTCGGACAACGTGCCGATCGAAGAAGAACAGGCGCTGAAGCGCTACGCCGCCGAGCGCGGCCTGCTCCTCATGGGCCCCGACTGCGGCACGGCGCTCATCGGCGGCGCGCCGCTCGCCTTCGCCAACGCGGTGCCGCGCGGCGACATTGGCATCGTCTCGGCCTCCGGCACCGGACTGCAGGAAGTCTCCTGCCTGATCGCGCGGCTCGGCGGCGGCGTCTCGCACGGCATCGGCGTCGGCGGTCGCGATCTCGACGAGCGGGTCGGCGCCCTCGGCATGCTTGCCGCCATCGATGCGCTCGAGGCCGATGTCGGCACCCGCACCCTGGTGCTCATCTCCAAGCCGCCCGCGCCGCCCATCGCGCAAAAGGTGCTCGAGCGCGTGCGCCGCTCGCCGAAACGCGTGGTCGTGTGCTTCCTCGGGCAGGACGGCGGCACACTGACCGACGCGGCGGAGCGAGCGGCCGGCCGCAAAATCGACCATGCGGCGCCGGTGCTTGCGAAGCGCAAAGGCGCCGTGCGCGGCCTTTACTGCGGCGGCACGCTGGCAGCGGAAGCGGCGCTGCTGCTGCGCGCCGCGGGCGCGAGCGGTGAGTGCCTCGACCTCGGCGACGATCGCTATACGCGCGGCCGGCCGCACCCGATGATCGAGCCGGAGCTGCGCAACGAGCACATTGCGCGCGCCGCCGCCGATCCCGCGGTCGGCGTGCTGCTATTCGACCTGGTGCTCGGCTACGGCGCGCATCCCGATCCGGCGGGTGTGCTGATCGCTGCGCTGAAGGGCGCGCAGAAGACGGCCATCGCTTCCGTCACCGGCACGGAGCAGGATCCGCAGCGCTGGTCGCTCCAGGTAGCCGCACTGCGCGCCGCCGGCGTGCACGTCGCACCCTCCAACGCGCATGCGGCGCGGCTTGCGGCTGCCGTGGTCAGCTGACCTTCGCGACAGCGACGACGCCGGCAAGGCTATCCCAGCCCGAGCAGTGGCCGACGTGGTCGAGCTGGCCGAGCACGCTGGACCAGTCCGCGCGCGCACTGAACAGCGCCTGCAGGCAGTTGTGCAGCGCTTCGTGTCCTTCTCCGGTGGCCGCGGCAGCGAGGTGTGCGCCGCTGATGGCGCTGGTGCCACCACGGCGCCGCTCGAGCCAGCGCCACAGACTGCGCGCCTGCGCCTCGCGCCCAAGCTGATGCAGCGCAATCAGGACGCCGCCGAGATAATCGTCGCCGGACGGAGTGAGGCCCGGGCCGAGACCGATCAAGCCCGCAGCCTCGTCATCGAGCGCGTTGCCGACGAGCCAGCGTTCGAGCGCATCGAGCGCCGGCTGCGCGTGGCCGCTGAGCGAGTTGTGCTCGTCGACCACCAGGCAGCCGAGCCCTTCGCGCGGCACGCGGCCGCGCGCTGCGGCTCGCAGCGCGCGCAGGTCGGGTTCGGCTTCTCGCGACAGCGGCGCCGGCGTCCATAGCTGCGCGTGCGCGACCTCCAGCGCGATGCGCTCGCCGAGCGCGGGCAGTCGGAAATCGGCGAGCAACGCGTTGAGCGGGCCGCAGCCGAGCGACCCGTCGCCGATGCAGGCGTAGCGCTCGCCGGGAAAGCGCAGGTAAACGCTTCGCCGAAATACCGCGCACACTTCACCATCGCTGCCCGCGGCCGCCTCGCGCGCATGGCGACCGATGACGCTGGCGTGAAACGACATGCGCTCGATACTAGCTAGAATCCGGCGCATGCAGCTCGTCATCGCCAACAAGAACTACTCCTCCTGGTCGATGCGTCCGTGGGTGCTGCTGCGCGAGGCGAGCATTGCGTTCGAGGAGATCCTGCTCAAGTTCGGCGACAGCGGGCCCGCGAAAGGCGTCGAGCGCTACTCGCCCACCGGCAAAGTGCCGGTCCTTGTGATCGACGGCCAGCCCGTCTGGGATTCGCTTGCCATCGCCGAGACGCTCGCCGAGCGCTACCCGGAGAAGCAGCTCTGGCCCGCCGATGCGCGCGCCCGTCGCCTCGCGCGCTCGATTTGCGCCGAGATGCACTCCGGCTTCCAGGCGCTGCGCAGCACGATGCCGATGAACATCCGCAGCCGCTATCCGGGGAAGGGATTGACGCCCGAGTCGCGCCGCGACATCGAGCGCATCGTGCAGCTCTGGGCGGCGTGCCGCCGCGATCATGGCGCCGGCGGCGCGCTGCTGTTCGGGCGCTTCAGCATCGCGGACGCCTACTATGCGCCGGTCGTCACGCGGTTCCAGACTTACGCGGTATCGCTGCCGCCGGGCGCGCAGGCCTACTGCGATGCGGTGCTTAGCCTTCGCGCGGTGCGCGAATGGATGGATGCCGCGCGCCGCGAGAGCGAATTCGTCGCCGACGACGAGCCGTATGCTGCTGGTCATCGGTAACAGGAACTATTCGTCATGGTCGCTGCGGCCATGGCTGGCAATGAAAGTGCATGGGATCGCGTTCGACGAGAAGCGCATTCACCTCTACGCGGCCGACTCGAAAGAGGAGATCCTGCGCTATTCGTCCGCCGGCAAGGTGCCGGTCCTGCAGGATGGCGGCACCACTGTCTGGGAGTCGCTGGCGATCCTCGAGTACCTCGCCGAGCGCTACCCGCGGCTTTGGCCGCGCGATGCGGCCGAGCGCGCCACGGCGCGCTCGCTGGCGGCGGAGATGCACGCCGGCTTTGCCGAGCTGCGCCAGCACATGAGCATGAACGTGAGAAAGCGCTATCCGGGCAAGGGGCGCACGCCCGAAGCGCTCGCCGATATCGCGCGCGTCACGGCGATCTGGGCGCAGGCGAAGGGCCCTTTCCTGTTCGGCGAGTTCGGCGCTGTCGACGCCATGTATGCGCCCGTGGTGCTGCGCTTTCGCACCTACGGCGTCGAGGGGCCGAACCGCAGCTACATGGATGCGATGCTGGCGCTGCCGGCGATGCGCGAATGGATCGAGGCCGCGGAGCGCGAGCCCGAGTCCATCCCGTCGCTCGACATGTACGGGTGAAGTAGTGAAGGTCTACGCGGTCGGCGGCGCGGTGCGCGACGAGCTGCTCGGGCTCCCGGTAAAGGACCGCGATTACGTCGTGGTCGGCGCGACGCCCGAGGAGATGGAGCGCTTGGGCTACAAGCCCGTCGGCAAGGATTTCCCGGTGTTCCTGCACCCCCAGACGCACGAGGAATATGCGCTCGCGCGCACCGAGCGAAAGAGCGGCCGCGGCTACAAGGGATTCACGGTGCACACGGCGCCCGACGTGACGCTGGAAGAGGATCTGCGCCGCCGCGACGTGACCATCAACGCAATGGCGAGGGCCGAAGACGGCACGCTGATCGATCCGTATGGCGGCAAGCGCGACCTGGAGCAGCGGCTGCTGCGGCACGTGAGCGAGGCGTTCGCCGAGGACCCGGTGCGCATCCTGCGTGTCGCGCGCTTCGCGGCGCGATTCGGCTTCAGCGTGGCGCCGCAGACCATGGCGCTGATGCGCAACATGGTCGCGAGCGGCGAGACCGACTATCTGGTGCCCGAGCGCGTCTGGCAGGAATTCGCCAAGGGGCTGATGGAGCCCGAGCCTGAGCGCATGTTCGAGGTGCTCGAAGCGACCGGCCTGCAAGAAAAGCTGATGCCTGAGCTTCGCGAGCGCAGCGGGCTGACGGGCCCCTTGTCGGTGCGCTTTGCGCGGCTGTGCTGGCCACTCAAGGAGCCGGAGGTCGAAGCGCTCTGCGAGCGGTTGAAGGTGCCGGGCGAGGTGCGCGAGCTAGCGCTCCTCGCCTGCCGCAACCGCCTGGCGCTGCGCGCCTCGCGCCTCGCCACACCCCAGGCGCTGCTCGAGCTCCTGAAGCGCACGGACGCTTTCCGGCGTCCAGGGCGCTTCGGCGAACTGCTGGAAGTCGCGCGCCGCGACACGCCGATCGTCGACACCACACGCCTCGAGCGCGCCCATGCCGCGGCCGCCGCCGTCGACGCCGGTGCGATCGCTGCCGCTGCGCCGACGCCCGCCGATATTGCGCGGCTGATCGACGAGCGGCGCATCGAGGCCATCGCACGAGCGCTATGAAGCTCTACCTCGCGGCGCTGTACCGCAATCTCGTGGCGGGTGCGCGGCTTGCGCTCTTTAGGCCGGTGCGCGCGGTCGATTTCCGCGCCTCGGCGCTCGATTACATCCTGCTCGTCGCCTTCAATTTCGCGGTGTGGCTCGCAGTCGCGGCGTTGCGCACCGGCATGGTGGGCGATTTCGACGACGCGGCGATCGTCATTTTCCTCGCCGCCGTGCCCTTCGTTTTGCTGACCGGCCTCGCCGTTGCGTACATCTATGCTGCGCCCGAGATCTTGCTGCTGGTGGCCGTGGGGCTGATGGCAAGCGACGCGCTCTTCGAGCTGGCGGGATTTGCGCTGCCGGCGCTCGGCGCGTGGACCGGCTATCCGACCATCGCAGCCGTCTTGCTCTTGGCGTGGAACTGGGCGGTCGCGGTGCGTGCCGTGGTTGTCTGCGCGGGCCGCCAGCGGCCGCAGGTGCTGAAAGCCGGGGCGTTCGTGACGGCGATGATGGCGATCGCGTTTTTCGTCATCCCGCGCACCGACGTGTGGCTGGAGGCGGGCGAGGACGACGAGCCGGCGCCGCTTGCCGAGGAGCGACTGTTCCATCTGCAGGGTCAGCTGATCGAGCGGGCGCTGGCCGCCATCGAGCGCGGCCGGCCCGGTGTGCGCGAGCTCTACTTCGTCGGCTTCGCGCCCGACGCGAGCCAGGACGTTTTCCTGAACGAGATGCGCTTCGTGCGCCGGCTGTTCGATGAGCGCTATGGCACTGCCCGGCATTCGATCGCGCTCATCAACAGCTACGACGCGCTGGAGGAGTTTCCGATCGCCAGCGTCACGAATCTCGAGCGTGCATTGCGGCGCGTCGCCGAGCAGATGAATGGCGACGAGGACGTGCTCTTCCTCTACCTCAGCGCGCACGGTTACGAGGACCATCGCCTGTCCGCGGTGCAGCCGCCGCTCGAGCTCGCTCCGCTCACGCCGACGGCGCTCGCGCGCGTCTTGCAGGACGCGGGCATCAAGTGGCGGGTCATCGTCGTCTCGGCCTGTTACTCGGGCGGCTACATCGAGCCGCTGCGCGACGAGAACAGCATCATCATCACGGCGTCCGCGGCCGAGCGCACCTCGTTCGGCTGCGAGACCGGCCGCGACTTCACCTATTTCGGCGAAGCCTACTTCCGCGAGGCACTGGCGCGTACGCGTTCGTTCACGCAGGCATTCGAGCTGGCGAAGGCGGCGGTGGCGAAGCGCGAGCGCGAAGAGCATCTGACGCCCTCGCTGCCGCAGATCTGGGTCGGGCGCGCGCTCGCGGCGCGCCTACAGCAGCCGGCCGATCAGCCAGACAAGTAGCGAGAGCAGCACGGTGGTGGCGAACGGCACGTAGTAAACGCGCCCGCGTACCGGAATCTGGAAGTCGCCCGGCAGCCGGCCGAAGCGAAACCGCCGCAAGAGCGGCGTCGCCGCCGATAGAATCACCAGCGCCAAAAACAGCGTCACGAGCCACTTCACCATGATCGAACTCTATACCTGGAGCACGCCGAACGGCCGCAAGGTGTCCATCATGCTCGAGGAGTGCGGCCTGCCGTACAACGTGCACAAGATCAACATCGGCACCAATACCGAGCAGTTCACGCCCGACTATCTGCGGATCAATCCCAACGGCAAGATACCGTCGATCATCGATGCGGAAGGCCCGGACGGCAAGCCGATCGCGATGATGGAGTCGGGCGCGATCCTCATTTACCTCGCCGGCAAGACCGGCAAGTTCCTGCCGCGCAGCGTGCGCGGCAAGTACGTGGCCCTGCAGTGGCTCATGTTCCAGATGGGCGGAGTGGGACCGATGTTCGGGCAGGCGCACCACTTCATGCGCGCGAAGAAGGACGAGATTCCTTACGGCAGCGAGCGCTATGGCAAGGAAGCGAAGCGCCTTTACGGCGTAATGGACGCCCATCTCGCCAATCACCAGTACTTTGCCGATGAATACTCGATCGCCGACATCGCCATCTATCCATGGGTCGCCCGCCACGAATGGCACCGCGTCGATCTGGGCCAGTTCCCGAATGTGAAGCGCTGGTACGAGGCGATCGGAGGCCGGCCGGCGGTAAAGCGCGGGATGGCAGTCCCGCAAACCTAGCGGGCTAGCAGGTCCGCGAGCGTAGTGCTGTCCACCGGCTTCACCAGATGCATGTCGAAGCCGGCTTCGCGGCTGCGATTGCGGTCCTCCGGGAGGCCGTAACCGGTAATCGCCACGAGTAGCGGGCGCTTCTCATGTACATCGGCACGGATGCGCCGCGCGAGCTCGTAGCCGTCCATCCGCGGCAGGCCGATGTCGATCAATGCGACGTCCGGCACCGAAGACTGCACGGCATCGAGCGCCGCGGCGCCGTCGACCGCCACGCGCACGCGATGGCCCGCGAGCTCGAGCATGCGCTTGAGCGTCTCGCGCGCATCCGCGTTGTCCTCCACTACCAGTACATCCCGGGCGGGCACGGTCGGTTCGGCGATGCTGGGGCCGCGCGTTACGCCGGGCGGCTCGACCGCCGGCAGTCGAACGGTGAAGACGCTGCCGCGGCCTTCGCCCTCGCTCTCGGCAGTGGCCGAGCCGCCGTGGAGCTCGGCGAGCCGCCGCACGAGAGTGAGTCCGATGCCGAGGCCGCCTTGCGAGCGGTCGAGCGGCCGCTCGCCCTGCACGAACGGTTCAAAGACGCGAGCGGCGAGCTCCGGCGCCATGCCGATGCCGGTGTCGGCGACGCGCAGCAGCGCCTGATCGCCGTCGCGAGTGACGGACACCGTGACGTTGCCGCCTTCGGGCGTGAATTTGAGGGCATTACCGACGAGGTTGGCGATGATCTGCTCGAGGCGTGTCGGATCGGCATCGACCCAGGCCGACGCGAGCGCCTGGACGATGCGGCGCTGCCCGGTGCGGCCGCTCGCGCGCAAGGTGGAGAGCGCGCGCGCCGCGGCGTCGGCGAGGTCAAGCGGCTGGCGCTGCAGCACGATCTTGCCGGTCATGGCGCGCGCCGCATCGAGCAGGTCGTCGGTCATGCGCGCGAGGTGCTGCACCTGGCGGCCGATCACCGCGCGCGCGTGGGCCCGCGTCTGCTCATCGCTTGCGCCGAGGAGCTGCGCCGCGTTGGCGATCGCGCCGAGCGGATTGCGCAGCTCGTGGCCGAGCAT
>DASREB010000337.1:0-4294 GCA_035652275.1 Burkholderiales bacterium | reverse complement strand
CGCGCGGAAGCGGCTGCTGCCCTGCACCACCATGTGGTGCGCGCCTTCACCGCCGGTGATGTAGCGCACCACCTGGCCCGCGGTGCCGACCCAGTAGAGATCGGCGGGCGACACGTCGTTCTTCTGCGGGTCACGCTGCAGCAGGAAGCCGACCTTGCGCTCGGAGCGCACGGCTTCCTGCGCCGCGGCGACAGACGTCGGACGACCGACGGTGATCGGCGAAATCACGCCCGGGAAGAGCACCGTGTTCCTCATCGGGATGAGGATCAGCGCGTCTTCCGGCAGCGGCTTGAGCGGCCCGCCGCCGCGCGTTTTCTCGGCCGCCGCGCTGGAAGCGGCGGCGTTGTCCTGCGACAGCACCTTGGTGTTCATGCGCCTTCCTTCTTCTTGAAGATGAGCGTCAGCACGCCCTCGGCGAGCCGTTTGTCGACGAGCTCGAGCGGCGCGTAAGGATCGCCGAGCGGCAGCGCCACCTGGCGCTCGAAGCGGCCGTAGGGAATCTCGATGCGATGCACGTTGAGCGTGTCGCCTGTGCAGGGGAACGCGCGCGCCGCGGAGATGCTGATCCCGCCCGGCCCGACCGCCACGGTGATCGAGTCGGCAGCGACGCCCGGGAGCGCGACATGCACCTGCACCTGCTCGCCGGTCTCGATGACGTCCACCGGCGGCTCCCAGGCCGCCGACGCGTGCTGGAAAAACTGGCGCTGCAGGCGTTCTGCGCGCTCGAGCATCGAGAGCGCCTCGCCCCACATCCAGTTGGAAATGTCGCGGGATCTCACCGGGCGTATGTGGCGGCAGCCGCCGCCTTAATCAAGGGCTGCAAGAAACGCTCCGAATTCGGGGCCCGCCTGTTACGACCCTGGCGCCGAATCCTTCGTTCCCTGAGTGTTTTGTGCCTGCTCGAGCAGCCATTTGCGAAACGCCGTAACCGCGGGCCGATCGGCAATCACCTCGGGGCAGACGAGGTAATAGGCTGAGGCCGGCTTGAGCGCGACTTCGAACGGCGCGCAGAGGCGCCCAGATGCCAGATCGGCGTCCACCAGCGGCCGCAGCGCGAGCGCCACACCGAGCTGCTGCGAGGCGGCCTCGAGCGAGAGGATGTTGGTGGAAAAGCGCGGTCCGCGCGTGCCGTCGACCTTGTCGGCTACGCCCGCCACTTCCAGCCACTTCGGCCAGGCGTGGCCTTGCGCGACGAGATCCATGGCGTCGTCGTGCAGCAGCGTGTGACGCGCGAGGTCGGCGGGCTCGCGGATCGGCAAAGCGCCCTTCACGAGCTGCGGGCTCGCCACCACCACGGTCGCCACGCCGAACAAGCGATCGGCGCGATAGCCGGGATAGTCGCCCGCGCCGAGATGGATCTCGACGCCGGAGGCGTCGTTGCGCAGGTCGTGATTCGCCGTCAGCGCCGCGCTATCGAGCGCACCCGCATCGACCATCCTGCTCGAAGAGACGACGCGGACATCGATCTTCGGCTCGCGCCTGGCGAAATCCGCAAGGCGCGGCATCAGCCAGCGCGCGGTGAAGACCGGCGGCGCAGTGATCTCGAGATCGGTCTCGTCCGCGCGCACGTGGATCGTCTCCACCGCGGCGGCGAGCGCATCGAAGCCCTCGCGCAGGCGCGGCAGCGCGGCGCGCGCTGCTTCGGTGAGCTGCACACCGCGGCCCGCGCGCCGGAAGAGCTGCACCCCGAGATAGTCCTCGAGGCTCTTGATCTGGTGACTCACCGCGGCCTGCGTGATCGAGAGCTCGTTCGCGGCCTCCTTGAACGAGAGATGGCGCGCGGCGGCCTCGAATACCCGTAGTGCGTTCAACGGCGGCAGTCGATAAATCACGATGAGTTTTTCTTATGCGAGAAGTGAGATTTCATCGTTTGAAGTGACCGGTTTGCGGCCTTATGTTGACCGCATGAAAAACCGCGATCTCAAGTTTAAGACCAAGTTCTGGCGCGACGTCGCCGCGCGGTTGCCTGCCGAAGTTCGCCGCCGTCACGGCGCGGACCTGCAGCGCGCGGAACGCTGGGAACTCGCGCTCGATCGGCTGATCGAAGCGTTCGCCCGCGTGAAACTCGCGTTCGCCCGCACGTTTAATACGCCGCGCGGCGCGCACTGAAACACCGACTGCCTCGCCGTCCGAGCTCCGAAAGCCTCCTCCTCCTCCTCTGGCCTAGGGCCCGCTCGGGCGGCGAGCATCTAATGTAAGCCCGGCGGCGGCGCGGGATTGCGTTTGAAATCCAGTAGCATTTCCGTCATGAAAAGCAAGGCTGCGCCGCGCGCTGCGGGGGTGGTCGTGTTTCGTCGCACCGGGGCCGGCATCTATTTCCTCGTTCTGCGCGCCTACAAAAATTGGGACTTCCCGAAGGGCCTGGTCGAAGCGGGCGAGGATCAGCTGAGCGCAGCGAAGCGCGAGCTGAAAGAAGAAACCGGTCTTGGCGGCGTCGATTTCCCGTTCGGTGACGAATACAGGGAGACCCTGCCCTACTCCGGCAACAAGATCGCGCGCTACTACCTCGGCGAAACCGAGGAGGTCGAGATCGAGCTTCCGGTGTCGAAAGAACTCGGCCGTCCCGAGCACCACGAGTACCGCTGGGTCACGTTTGAGGAAGCCGAGGAGCTGCTGCCGCCGCGGCTCGCCATCGTGCTGGAATGGGCGAAGCGCACCATCTCCGGCAGCTGATTCGAGCGCAGGCCGACATCACTCGCCTTTCGGGCGGCGCTTCCCCTTCAGCAGCTCATCCAATGCTGCGAGCGGTCGATGCTTCGCCGCCGGCGGTTCGGGCTGCTTCGCGGTACCCCCGGCGCGGGAATCTTCGATCCGCGCGTGCTCGTTCTCGTGACAGTAGATGCAGAGCAGCTCCCAGTTGCTGCCGTCGGACGGATTGTTGTGGTGATTGCCGTCGCGATGATGCACGGTGAGCTCGCGCAGCCGCTTGCCCTCGAATTCGCGACCGCAGCGGGCGCAGATGTGCGGCAGGATTTTTAGCGCCTGGCTGCGGTAATCGCTCATCGCAATTGTTGTCCTGACCCCGAATTAGCCGCTGTTGCGCAGCCCGGCGGCGACGCCGTTGATGGTGAGGTGGATGGCGCGCAGCAGCCGCTCGTCGCCGCCGTCGGCGCGATGACGGTGGAGGAGCTCGACCTGCAGGTGATTGAGCGGATCGAGGTACGGGAAGCGGTTGCGGATGGAGCGCGCGAGCGTCGGGTTCTCCGCCAAGAGCTCCGCCTGCCCGGTGATCGCGGTGAGCGAGCGCCGCGTGCGATGCCACTCGCTTTCGATGCGGCCGAAGACCTCGGCGCGCAGCTTCGCGTCCGGGACCAGCTCGGCGTAGCGCGAGGCGATGGCGAGATCGGTCTTCGCCAGCACCATGTCGAGGTTGGAGAGCACGCTGCGGAAAAACGGCCAGCTGCGATGCATCTCGCGCAGCTCATCGATATTTCCCTGCCAGCTCTCCACTGCGGTGCCAAACCCGTACCAGCCCGGCAGCATGAGCCGCGACTGGCTCCAGCTGAACACCCACGGGATGGCGCGGATGTCCTCGATGGTCTGCGTCGAGCGGCGCGACGCCGGTCGGCTGCCGATGTTTAGCTGCGAGAGCTCGGCGATCGGCGTCGAGGCGCGCCAGTAGTCGATGAACCCGGGCGCCTTCACGAGTTCCCGATAGGCGGCGAACGCGCTCGCCGACAGGGCTTCCATGATCTCCGCATGCCGCATGGCCCGTTCACGTGGTGCGCGCCGCGCGAGGCTCGCTTCGAGCGTCGCCGCGGCGAGCGTCTCGAGGTTGCGCCGGCCGCTTTCCGGGTCGGCGTACTTGCTGGCGATGACTTCGCCCTGCTCGGTTAGCCTGAGCGCGCCATCGACCGTTCCGGGCGGCTGCGCGAGCACCGCGTCGTAGCTTGGCCCGCCGCCACGGCCGATGGTGCCGCCGCGGCCATGGAAAAGCCGCAGCCGCACGCCGTGCGCCTTGCAGACGTCGCGCAGGCGCTCGGCCGCCTTGTAGAGCGCCCAGTTGGAGGTGACGTAGCCGCCGTCCTTGTTGCTGTCCGAATAGCCGAGCATCACTTCCTGCTCGGCGCCGCGGCCCGCCACCCATTGCCGATAGAGCGGCAGCTCGAGCGCCGCGGCCATTACGCGGCCGCAGTTCTCGAGGTCGGCGATCGATTCGTAGAGCGGCACGATGTCGAGCTCGAGCGGCGCGGCCGCGCCCGGCTTCGCGAGGCCTGCTTCGCGCAGCAGCACGCCGACCTCGAGCAGATCCGAGACCGAGTCGCAATGCGAGATGACGTAGCGCGGCACGGCG
>DASREB010000336.1:0-4658 GCA_035652275.1 Burkholderiales bacterium | reverse complement strand
GCGGATGCGAATTCTTCCACGCGGCGAATGCCGCTTCGGCCGTGGCGCAGTGAGGCGGTAACCTCGTCCAGCGTGTTGCCAATGCAGGAGACGATGCCGCGCCCGGTGATCACTACACGCCTGGACATGCTCCGCTATTATGTCGTCCAAATTAAATTCACCACCGGGAGGAAACCATGAAGCACATCGTCTTCTTGCTGACGGCGGCGCTCGTGTCGTGCGGCGCCGCGGCGCGCGATTCCGTGCCGCTCGTCAACTACGACAACGTGCCGGTGGTTACTGGCAGCGGCAAGCCCGCGAGCACGCAGGCCGTCGGCGTCGCGATCTCGAACGCCGCGGCGAGCGGCAAGCGCGTGTGGCATGTGACGCGCACCGCGCCCGACAAGCTGCGCGCGACCTACAACGTGCGTCAGCACATGGTCTCGGTCGACATCGGCTACAGCGAGAAGGCCTACTCGATCCACTACGCCACGAGCGACAACATGAAATACGGCGAGGCGGGCGGCCAGCAGGTGATCCATCCGTTCTACAACAACTGGGTGGACGAGCTGAAGCGCGGCATCGGCGCCGAGCTGAGCAAACTCTGACTTCGGAAATCGGTGTCAGGCACCAATTAATCGAACAATCGGTGTCTGACACCGATTAGGGTTTCGCCGATTAGGGCTTTGTCGCCACGAGGTTGATCAGCGTCTCCTCGCGGCTTCCGTGCTGCGGCACAGGCCGGCCGAAGAATTCCAGCGCGCCGAGATCCGCGCGGCTCCACCACAGGTAGGGGAAGGAAAGGTTTTCCGCGCCGAAGCGAAAGCCCTGCGCGCGCAGCATCTCCATGTATTCGGCGGCGCTTCGCTGCACATCCATCGGGTGGCGGAAGAGAAGCCGGATGATCCACGACTCGATGTACGCACGCGTCGATTCAGCGAAGAGCAACAGTCCCCCGCGCTTCAGCACGCGATAGAGCTCGGCAAGCGCTTTCTCCTGCCGCACGAGATGGTGGAACGTCTGGTGGCAGAAGATGACATCCACCGTCTCATCGGCCAACTCGAGCGCCGCGAGGTCCCCGCGCCGCACGTCGACCTCCAGGCCCTGGCGCGCGGCCTCATCTTTCGCCAGCTCGACGCACTGCGGCTCATAGTCGACCGCGACGATGCGCTTCGGCGCGAAATGATCGGTGAGCGGCCGGAATGACTTGCCCTGCCCGCATCCGGCGTCGAGCACCACCGGCTCGCGCGGCTTGCGCCCCGGAATCAGCCGCTCGAGGTCGGCGAGCGCCACGCGGATGACGCGCGTCTCCCAGGTCTGGCTGCCGAGGAAGCGGAAACCGATGCGCGTCTCCGGGATGAAAAGCGGCGCTACGATGGCGCTTTCGCGGGAGGACACCCTCATGACACGTGCATTCCTAGTGGTAGTGGCGCTCGCGCTCGCCGGCTGCGCGGGTCCCGGCTCGATGCAGAAGGCCGAGCGGGCGCCGGCGGTGAAGCCCGACCAGGCGCTGGTGGTCTTCATGCGCTCGAGCTTCGTCGGCAGCGCGATCAGCGCCTCGGTGTTCGACGTCAGCGGCAACGACACCAAGTTCGTCGGCATCGTCAACAACGGCACCAAGCTCGGCTATTACGTGCCGCCCGGCGAGCACACTTTCATGGTGGTGAGCGAGGCGGCCGATTTCATGAAAGCGAACGTCGCCCCCGGCAAGACCTACTACGCGCTCGTCACGCCGCGCATGGGCATGTGGAAGGCGCGCTTCTCGCTCAGGCCGGTGCGCGGCTCCGAACTCGGCGGCAGCGACTTCGCCGGCTGGGACTCCGGCACGCAGTACGTCGTCAACTCGCCGGAATCGCAGGCCTGGGCCGCCGCCAACGGCATCGACATCGCCCAGAAGCGTGCCGCCTACTGGCCGGAGTGGACCAGCAAGTCGGCCGATGCGCGCGCCGAGGCGACGCTCAACGTGAGCGACGGTCGCTAGGCTTTCGATTTGGCCTAGCTCGCGCACGTACAGGACGCGGGCTGGTTGCAGCTCGTCTCGTCGCCCTGGCCGGCGACACACTTCGGCGTCTGCGGCACCGGGCAGGCGATGCGGCACGGCTTGCACGCGCCCACGGCGGGTACCGAGCACGACGGCATTTGGTTGCGCGCGCGGCGCCCCGCGCAGGAGCCGAGCATGGCGGCGATCAAGCACAATATGACTGTCTTGCGCATCAACATGGTGGTCCCCTCCTCGGTTGGTCATACCCTGCGGAAAACCAGCGATGTGTTGATCCCTCCGAACGCGAAATTGTTCTTCAGCGCGTACTCGATGTCCATGGCGCGGCCGTCGCCGGTGATGTGGTCCAGAGCCTCGCACTCCGGGTCCGGTGTTTCGAGGTTGAGCGTCGGCGCAAACCACCGGCCGCGCATCATCTCGATCGTCCACCACGCCTCGATCGCGCCGCAGGCGCCGAGCGTGTGGCCGATGTAGCTCTTCGCGGCGCTCACCGGGACCTTCTCGCCCAGCACCTCGCGCGTCGCGCGCGCCTCCGATACGTCGCCGCGATCGGTCGCCGTGCCGTGCGCGCTTACGTAACCGATCGCGCCCGGCGCGAGGCCCGCATCGTCGAGCGCCATGCGTATCGCACGCGCCTGCTGCTCCGCATCGGGCTGCGTGATGTGCGTTCCGTCGGAATTGGTGGCGAAGCCGACGATCTCCGCGAGCGGCCTTGCGCCGCGCGCGCGTGCGTGTTCGAGATCTTCGAGCACCAGGCTGGCTGCGCCTTCGCCCACCACCAGCCCGTCGCGCGCCTTGTCGAATGGGCGCGGCGTTGACTGCGGTGCTTCATTCTTCGTGCTGGTTGCGAACAACGTATCGAACACCGCCGCTGCCGGCGCCGAGAGCTCTTCGGCACCGCCCGCGATCATCACCGCCTGCTTGCCCATGCGCACCGCCTCGTAGGCATAGCCGATCCCCTGGCTGCCGCTGGTGCACGCGCTGGACGTAGGAATCACGCGGCCCTTGAGCCCGAAGTAAAGCCCGACATTCACCGCCGTGGTGTGCGGCATCATCTGGATATAAGTCGTCGACGTGACGCCCTGCATGGAACCGGTAGTGAGCATCTGGCCGAAGACGCGCACCGGATCGACGCTGCCCGACGAAGAGCCATAGGCGATGCCGGTGCGGCCATCGGCGAGGCACGCATCGCCGCACAGTCCCGCTTGCTCGAGCGCGAGCTCGGTGGCGCGCAGCGCCAGCAGCGAGACGCGCCCCATCGAGCGGGTCATCTTGCGCGGGTAGTGCGCCTGCGGCTCGAAGCCCTCGATCGGCACGGCGAGCCGTGTATGCAGGAGCTCGCCGTGCCGGTCCCATTCCGGCATGCGCTTCACCGCGTTCTTTAGCGAGCGCAGCCGCGCTTGCACCTCGCTCCACGTATTGCCGAGCGCGGTGACGCCGCCCATTCCCGTCACGACTACGCGCCTCATGCGAGCCCGCCATTCACGCCGATGACCTGGCGCGTGATGTAGGCCGCTTCATCGGACATCAAGAACCCGACAAGCGCGGCCACTTCTTCCGGCGTTCCGACGCGCTGCATCGGGATCAGCTTCAGCATCTCTTCCAGCGGCGCGTTCTCCAGCATGTCGGTACCGATCGGTCCGGGCGCCACGCAATTCACCGTGATCTCGCGCGTCGCCAGTTCCACGGCGAGTGCCTTGGCCGCGCCGATGAGGCCGGCCTTTGCGGCGCTGTAGTTCACCTGGCCGCGGTTTCCCATCACACCGGAAACCGAGCTCAGCACCACGATGCGGCCGCCCTGCTTCGCGCGCACCATCGGCATGACCAGCGGTTTCAACACGTTGTAGAACCCGCCGAGGCTCGTCTCGAGCACTTCATCCCAATCCTCGTCGGCGAGCGCGGGAAAGGCATTGTCGCGCGCCACGCCGGCGTTCAGCACTACGCCGTAGTAGGCGCCATGGCTTTCAACATCGCTATTGAGAATGCGCTGCGCGGCATCGCGGTCGCGCACATCGAACTCCAGCACCCGTGTCTTGATCTCGCGTGCCAGCGCGTCGGCCTGCTCGCGCGAGCGGCGGCAGTGCAGGGTGACGGCGAAGCCCTGCTTCGCGAGGCGCTCGGCGATGGCGCGGCCGATGCCGCGGCTCGAACCGGTGACGAGCACGCGTTTCATGGTGCGAGCTGCTGCTCGAGGAATGCCGCGAAGTCGGGCGGCTCGTAAACCGAGACGCTGGCGCGCGCCACCTCGGCATCGCCGAGCGTGATCGTGCTGTCGTAGGAGCCGAGACCGCTGTCATCGCGGTAGTTCAAGCGCGCACTGACGATGAGCTGCGCGCCGGCCGCGAAGCGCGGTTGCGTCGCGCGATATTGCCGCGTGCCGAGCAGCACGCCGGCCTTGGGCGGCTTGCCGTGGCTGCGCGCGACGAGCCCGACGTGCGCGGCGATTGCCTGCGCCATCAGCTCGATACCGATCCAGGACGGCATGGCGCCGTCTTCGCTGTACCAGGCATCCGCTTGCGGCGTGGCGGCGACGACCGCGTGCTGCGCGTCCCACGCGACCACGCGCTCGACGAGCAGCATCCCGGCCCGGTGGGGCAGCACATCGGTAATGGGAGGTAAGGAGCTCAATCCGCGAATATAAGGCTTGCGTTGCTGCCGCCGAAGGCGAATGAGTTGCTCA
>DASREB010000335.1:0-3514 GCA_035652275.1 Burkholderiales bacterium | reverse complement strand
AGGTCCGCCTCCACGATCTGGCGGATGAAATTGCTCGCGACCGGCAAACCCGGTTTGTTCACCGGCCAATTTTACTTGCTGCGGGGCAAAAGCCTCTGAATGTAATCGGCTTTCGCCATGGCGAGAGGTGAATCGCGCACTGCCCGGCAGTGACGTAAGCACATTCGCCGGTTGCCCGACCAACGGCGTAGACTTCGACCGCTCATCTCTGGGAGGAGGCGCTCATGGTTCCGCTACGCAAGCCCCTGGTGCTCGCTTTGCTCGGCGCCGGCATCATTGCTGCTGATCGCGCTCCGGAGGCACAGCTGTTCGTGCCCGAATTGGCGATGCTCGACGGCGCGCTATGCGTCTCTGCTGGCGCGCGCGCACCCGGCGCGCCGCTCATCATCGCGCAGGCCGCGCGCACCGAAGTCAGTCCCGCGGCCAAGGCGGCGGCATCGGCCAGTGCGCCGGGCGCGAGCACCGAGCAGCCGCTGATTCCGGGTCTGGGCACGCGCAGTTTCAAGATCACGACCAGCTCGCCCGCCGCGCAGCGTTACTTCGACCAGGGGCTGCGCCTCGCGTGGAACTTCAATCACGCGGAAGCGCAGCGTGCCTTTCAGACGGCGCAGCGTCACGACCCGCAATGCGCGATGTGCTATTGGGGCGAGGCGTACGTCCTCGGTCCGAACATCAACGTGCCGATGGATCCAAAGGCGAGTCCGCCGGCGCTCGCCGCAGCGGCAAAGGCGAAGTCACTGGCGGCGAAGACGACGCCGCGCGAGCAGGCGCTGATCGCTGCCGTTGGCGCCCGCTATAGCGACGATCAGCGCCTCGAGCGGCCGGCGTTGGATGAGGCTTATGCGAATGCGATGGCGGCCGCGGCGGCGAAGTATCCGGACGATATCGACGTCCTCGCGCTCTACGCCGAAGCGCTGATGGACCGCTCGCCTTGGAATTACTGGGAAGCGGACGGCGCCAAGCCGCGCGCGGTCGTCGCGCCGCTCGTGCAGACCCTGGAAACGGTGCTGAAGAAAGATCCGAACCACATCGGCGGCATCCATCTGTACATCCATGCGGTCGAGGCATCCGCCGATGCGAAGCGAGCCGAAGCGTATGCCGACAAGCTGGCGAAGCTCGCGCCCAATGCCGGGCACCTCGTCCATATGCCGGCGCATATCTATTACCGGCTTGGGCGATACAAGGATTCGCTCGCGACCAACCAGGTCGCGGCGAAGGTCGACGAGGCCTACATCAAGCAGTTCCAGCCGCAGGGCGTCTACCCGCTCGGCTATTACTCGCACAACCTGCACTTCATCATGGTCTCGGCGCAGCTCTCGGGTGAAGCCGCCATCGTCGTCGATGCCGCCGGCAAGCTCGCGCGCAACATTCCCGACGAGGTCGCCAAGGCGGTACCGCTCGTCGTGCCGATGAAGGCCGGCCCGTATTGGGCGCATGCGCAGTTCAGCGATCTCGCCACGGTGCTCGCATTGCCCGATCCGGGTGCCGAGCTGCCGTATCTGCAGGTCGCCTGGCGCTATGCGCGCGGGGTGGCATTCGCCCAAAGCGGCAATCGCGAAGCCGCGCGCACGCAGCTCGCCGACATCGAGCGCATCGTGAACACGACCGATTACAGCGCATTCACCGCCTGGGGCATCCCGGCAAAGGAGGTCGGGCTCATCGCCGCCCATGTGCTTCGAGCACGTATCGCGCAGGCGGGCAACGACCTCGATGGCGCGATCCGCGAGCTTGAATCAGCCGTCGCCATCCAGGACGCGCTGCCCTATATGGAGCCGCCGTACTGGTATTACCCGCTGCGCCAGACGCTTGGCGCGCTGCTGCTCCTGAAGGGCGATAACCAGGCCGCGCGCGATGCATTCCGCGAAAGCCTGGCGCGCACGCCGAATAACGCCTGGTCGCTCTACGGTCTGAAGACGACATTCGAGCGCCAGGGCATGGCGGGCGAAGCGCGCGAAGCCGAGAAGTATCTGGCGCGCGCCTGGAGCGGCGATCGCAAGCGGCTCGATCTGCAACGCTTGTAAACCAGTTGTGGTGAGGAGGTTTCATGAAACGGTGGGTTGCATTCTTCGCGGCACTCTTTGCAATCGGCGCAGTCGCGCACGAGGAAGACGGCAAGCGGGCAGTTGAGAAGGTCGGCAAGGTGAGCTTTGCCAACTCGTGCAACGCGCAGACGCAAGCCAAGGTGCAGCGGGGCGTGGCGATGCTGCATTCGTTCTGGTGGCCCGAAGGCGAGCGCACTTTCCAGGAGATCGCCGCCGAGGATCCGAGCTGCGCGGCGATCGCGGCATGGGGCTTTGCCTCCATCCTGATGTACAACCCGTTCGTTGGCGTCGTGCCGCCGAACGTTGTCCCGCTCGCCCAGGGCGCGATCGCCAAGGGGCGCAGCCTCGGCGCGAAGACCGAGCGCGAAAAGGAGTACCTGGAAGCCGTCGCGGCCTACTGGGACGACTTCGCCAACCGCACCGAGCGGCAGCGCGCGGTGGCGCGCTCCAAGGCATACCAGGCACTCGCCGCCAAGTATCCGAAGGATGACGAGGCGCAAATCTTCAACGCGCTCTATCTCATCGCGATCCAGGAACGCTCCGACCAGACCTACAGCGATTCGCTCAAGGCGGCGGCGATCCTCGAGAAGCAGTTCGCCAGGCATCCGAACCATCCGGGCATCGCTCACTATCTGATCCACGCGTACGATGCGCCGCCGATCGCGCAGAAAGGTTTGCCGAGCGCCAAGCGCTACGCAAGCATCGCGCCGGACGCACCGCATGCGCTGCACATGCCCTCGCACATCTTCACCCGCGTCGGCGCCTGGCAGGATTCCATCGCTACCAATCGCCGCTCGGCCGAGATCGCGCTGCAGGGCAAGGAAGGCGACGACGCCCTCCATGCGCTCGACTACGTCTTGTATGCGCAGCTACAGCTCGGACGCGACAGCGAGGCCCGCAAGACGGTCAGCGAAGCGCAGGCGATTCCCGGCAGCACGCCGCGCTTCATCGCCCCGTATGCGTTGGCGGCCATGCCGGCGCGCCTTGCGGTCGAACGCGGCGCATGGCGCGAAGCGGCGCAGCTGCAGCCCGCGCAGAGCAAATTCCCCTTCACCGAGGCGATTGCCTATCACGCGCGCGCCGTCGGCGCGGCGCGCATCGGGGACGCCAGCGCGGCAAAGGCCGATCTCGAGCAGATCACGCAGCGGCGCGATGCGCTGCGCGCGGCGAAGAACGATTACTGGGCCACCGAAGTCGAGGTGATGCGCCTCTCGGCGGCCGGCTGGATCGCGCTCGTCGAAGACCGCTCGGACGAGGCGCTTGGGCTGCTGCGCGAGGCGGCCGACATGGAGGACAAGAACGAGAAACACCCGGTGACGCCGGGGCGCATCCTGCCGGCGCGCGAGCAGCTGGGCGACATGCTGATGGAGCTCAAGCGCCCGGCCGAGGCGCTGAAGGAGTACGAGCGCTCGCAGCAGCGCGAGCCGGATCGCTTCCGCGGCTTGTACGGCGCCGCGCTCGCGGCCGAGATG
>DASREB010000334.1:0-2414 GCA_035652275.1 Burkholderiales bacterium | reverse complement strand
GTCGCCGATTCGGGCGGCGTGCCGGCGCAGGCACGCACCAAGATCCAGGAGCTCGTCGAGCGCGACAAGATCCACGTCATGATCGGCCCGCTCGACACCGCCTCGGCGCTCGCCGCCGACGACTACATTCGCCAGGCGCAGCTGCTGACGCTGTCGGTGGCCGCAGCCGACGACATGACGCAGCGCAAGCCCAATCCCTGGTTCACGCGCGGCACCTCCACGGCGTCGCAGTGCGCGCATCCAATGGCCGACTATTGCTACAAGCAGCTCAACTATCGGCGCATGGTGCTGATCGCGGACGACATCGCGTACGGGCACGAGATGTGCGCCGGCTTCCAGCGCGTGTTCGAGGAGCTGGGCGGCAAGATCGTGCAGAAGACCTTCCCACCGCTCACCGTGCCGGACTACGGCACCTATCTCGCCCAGCTCAACCAGAAGGCGGACGCGATCTATCTCGGCTTCGCCGGTTCGAACGGCTTTCGTTATCTGCGCCAGTTCAACGAGTACGGGCTGCGCGGCAAGATCGCCACCGTTGGCGGCATGACGGCGCTCGACGAAGCCGTGCTGCGCAACATGGGGGACGAGGCGCTCGGCATCCTGACGGCCTGCTGGTACTCGGCGGAGCTCGACAATCCGGTCAACGCCAAATTCGCTGCGGCGTTCCGCGCGCAGTGGAAGTACGACCCGGGGTTCTATGCGGCGGCCACGTATACCGAAGCGGCGGTGCTCGAAGCAACGCTCAATAAGATCGGCGGCAGGCTCGAAGACAAGCCCGCCTTCATGAAGGCGGTGCGCTCCATCAAGGTCGACACCTGTCGCGGGCCGGTCTCGTTCGACCAGTACGGCAACGTCGTCGGCAACGTCTACATCCGCCGCGTGACGCGCAAGGAAGGGCGGCTGGTGAATTCGGTGGTGTACACCTATCCGAACGTGAGCCAGTTCTGGACCTACAAGCCCGAGGAGTACCTCAAGAACCCGCCGTACTCGCGCGACTATCCGCCGGCGAAGAACCTGGAGAGCTAGGCTGGCGTACTGGACGGCCCAGACCTGGGCCATACAGACAATGAACAGCCTGTCGCTCGGCGGGCTGCTGTTCCTGCTCGCCGCGGGCTTCTCGCTGATCTTCGGCCTGATGAGGATCGCGAATCTCACTCACGGCAGTCTCTTCATGCTGGGCGCGTACGTCGGCGTCACCACCATGCGCTACGTGCCGAGCCTGACCGTCGCGGCGCTCGCCGCGGGGCTCAGCGTGGCGCTTTTCGGCGGGCTGCTCGAGCGCTTCATCCTGCGCAAAATCAGCAATAACGTCCTCTCGCAGGTGCTCGTGACGCTAGGCGTATCGTTCATCATCGCCGACGCCTGCCTCCTCACCTGGGGCGGCGATCCGATCCCCATTCCGACGCCCGAGCTCCTGCAGAAGCCGGTGCGCCTCGCGGGCTTCATCTTCCCTGCCTATCGGCTGGCGGTGGTCGTCATCGCCGTCGTGGTTGCGATCGGGCTCTACCTGCTGATGGACCGAACGCGCCTCGGCGCCATGATCCGGGCCGGCGTCGACGACCCGGAGATGGCGCGCGCCGCTGGAATTCCGGTGTCGCGTCTCTTTACGACCGTCTTTTGCCTCGGCGCGGCGCTGGCCGGCGCGGGCGGCGTGATCGCCGGTCCGATCAATTCCGCCTACCCGGGACTCGACGCCGACATGCTGCCGCTCGCGCTGATCGTCGTCATTCTCGGCGGCGTCGGCAGCCTGCTCGGCGCCTTTGTCGGCGCGTTCATCACGGGCTTCGTCTACACCTTCGGCGTCGCGCTGCTGCCGGATCTCGCCTACGTGATCCTGTTCCTGCCGATGATCCTGGTGATCGCTTTCCGCCCGCGCGGGCTTTTCGGCAAGTTTGCGGCGTGAGGACGGCGCTCGCCGTCATCGTCGCTGCGGCGCTGCTGCCGCTCATCGCCGGCGAGTATTACGTCAACCTCGCGAGCCAGATCGTCATCTTCGCGGTGTTCGCGGCGAGCATCAACCTGCTGCTCGGCTATGGCGGGCTGCCGACCCTCGGCCATGCCGCCTATCTCGGCGTGGCGGCCTATCTCTCCGCGCTCCTCTACCTGAAGCTGCACCTCGCGCATTGGGCGATCGCTCCGCTCGCGCTTGCCGGGACGACGCTCATGGCGGGTGTCTTCGGGTTGATCGCGCTGCGCGCCACGGGACTCGGGTTCCTCATGCTGACCCTCGCGCTCTCGCAGGTGCTGTGGGGCACGGCGTACCGGTGGGTATCGATGACCGACGGCGACAACGGCCTGCGCGGCCTCGCGCGCCCGGCGCCCTTCGGTCTGAACCTCAATGAGGCGATGCCGTTCTATTACTTTGTATTGGCGGTCGGCGTGCTCGCCGTCTGGATGATGGCGCGCTTCGTCGCCTC
>DASREB010000333.1:0-4732 GCA_035652275.1 Burkholderiales bacterium | reverse complement strand
TGCCCGGCGCCGACTGCGCGCGCCGGATGCTGATGTAGCCGTACACGACCATCGTCAGCACCACTGCCACGAACAGCGCGGCGAGCGTCGCATCGATGTAGTCATTGAACACCACACGGCTCATGTCGGCCATGCTCTTGGCGGGCGCGAGCACCTTGCCGGCGGCGATGGCATCGCCGAACTGCCGCGCGTGGCTGAGGAAGCCGATCTTGGTATCGGCGCTGAACACCTTCTCGAGCCCCGCGGTCACCGTGCAGATGACGAGCCACGCCGTCGGCACGATGGTGACCCAGGCGTAGGCGCCGCGCTTCATCTTGAAGAGGATCACGGTGCAGGCGATGAGCGCGATCGCCGCCAGCATCTGGTTGGAGGTGCCGAAAAGCGGCCACAGCGTCCAGATGCCGCCGAACGGATCGATCACGCCCTGGTAGAGGATGTAGCCCCAGAGGACGCAGGCGAGCGCCGAGCCGACCAGGTTGTTCGTCCACGAGCGCGTCTCGCGGAACGCGGGCAGCGCGTGGCCAACCAGGTCCTGCAGCATGAAGCGCAGCACGCGCGTGCCCGCGTCCACCGTGGTGAGAATGAAAAGCGCCTCGAACAGGATCGCGAAGTGATACCAGATGCCCATCAGCGCCTTGCCGCCGAGGAAGCCGGAGAGGATCGTCGCCATGCCGACCGCGAGGGTCGGCGCGCCGCCGGTGCGCGAGAGGATGCTGGTTTCGCCGACATCGTGAGCCATCTGGGTGAGCTCGGCCGGCGTGACGGTAAAGCCCCAGTTCGAAATCACCTGCGCCGCCTGCGCCACATCGGTGCCGATCAGCGCACCGGAGCTATTCATCGCGAAGTACACGCCCGGGTGGATCACGGTCGCGCCGATCATCGCCATGATGGCGACGAACGACTCCATCAGCATGCCGCCGTAGCCGATGAAGCGGATGTCGCGCTCGTTTTCGATCAGCTTCGGCGTCGTGCCCGAGGCGATGAGCGAGTGCCAGCCGGACACCGCGCCGCAGGCGATGGTGATGAAGAGGAACGGGAACACGCTGCCGGCCCAGGCGGGGCCGGTACCGTCGATGAAGCGCGTCACGGCGGGCATCTGCAGGTCGGGACGCACAATGATGATGCCGACCGCGAGCAGCACGATGGTGCCGACCTTGAGGAAGGTCGAGAGGTAATCGCGCGGCGCGAGCAGCAGCCACACCGGCAGCACCGAGGCACAAAAGCCGTAGGCGATGATGAGAAGCGCAAGCGTCGGCCCCGAGAACGTGAACCAGCTCGCGAGCGCCGGCGTCTCGGCGACCGTACGGCCGAAGACGAGCGCGGCGATCAGCAGCACGAAGCCGATGACGGACATTTCGCCGATGCGGCCCGGGCGGAAATAACGGCTGTAGACGCCCATCAGGAGCGCGATCGGGATGGTGCAGGCGACGGCGAACGTGCCCCATGGACTGTGCGCGAGTGCGTTCACCACGACGAGCGCCAGCACCGCGAGAATGATGACGCAGATCAGCAGCACGCCGATTCCCGCCACCGTGCCGGCGGTCGGTCCCATCTCCGAGCGGATGATGTCGCCAAGCGAGCGGGCATCGCGCCGCGTGGACATGAAAAGCACCGCCATGTCCTGCACCGCGCCGGCGAACACCACGCCGGCGAGGATCCAGAGTGTGCCGGGCAGATAGCCCATCTGCGCGGCGAGCACCGGGCCCACCAAAGGGCCTGCCCCGGCAATCGCCGCGAAGTGGTGGCCGTAAACCACGTATCGGTTGGTCGGCACGTAATCCAGGCCGTCGTTGCGCACATACGCCGGCGTCGGCCGCGCCGGATTCACTCCCAGCGCCTTTTCCGCGATGAAGAGGGCGTAAAAGCGGTAAGCGATGAAATAAATACAGACCGCAGCGACCACCAGCCACGCAGCGTTGAGCGTCTCTCCCCGGTGCAGCGCAACGACCCCGAGCGAAACGGTTCCGATAACGACGATCGCTAGCCAAAGGATCGCGCGCATGGCATGCCTCCGCGGAAGATGGGTAGGCGCATTCTAGACTCGGCAGGCGCGAGCAGGCGGCATGCCCGCCCGGCTAGTACGCTGTCAGGAGCACATGCTTTTCAACTTGAGATCGGCATTGGTCGGCGCGCCGTTTACCCAAACGTCCGACGCGTCGACCGTCACGATGCCCGGCAGCAGGTCCGCCGGCTGCAGGCGCTCGGCGCGCAGGTCTTTCTCGCACACGAACACCACCGCGCCGCCTGCGCGCGCGCGCTCAAGCAGCTGGCGCACCTCTTCCTCGGCACGCGATGCGCGCACGCGCATCAGCTCCTTGCGCAGTACCAGCAGCCGGTAGCTCGGCGCATGCGGCGCGGCGAGCGCCTGCTCGAGGCTCGCGCCGTGCCCGGCGATGACGAGCTCGGGATCGGCCGCGTGGCCAAGAGCGGCAAGGCATAAGCCAAAAAGCAGAGTGAGCGTTTTTTTCATCGCGGCAAGGCTGCCGGCCGAGCGTATCGCGGCGGTAACAGCGGGAATTACAGCCGTAATGCACGTCGCGGGCGGCGAAATCGGTGCGCAAGCTGCGCCTCGCAGGCTCGCGTCATGAAACGCGCGCTCCTCTTCGTCATGCTGCTTGCCGGCTCGGCAACTGCGTCGGCGGCGGACCTTTCCAAGCCGCTCATCCTCGTCGCCGCACCCGAGCTGCGTGATCCGGTGTACGGCGCGAGCGTGATCGTCGTGGCGCCGCTCGGCGAGGACCAGCACATCGGGTTCATCGTCAACCGGCCGACCACCCTCACGCTCGGCAAGATATTTCCCGAGGACGGGCCGTCGCAGAAAGTGCGCGATCCGGTGTACCTGGGTGGTCCCTATGCGCCGCAGCTGGTGTTCGCGCTGGTCGAGCGCGCGAAGAGCCCCGGCGGCAAGTCGCTCGAGCTGATGCCGGGCCTCTACGCCGCGGCCGACGCCGCCACCGTCGATACCATCATCAGAGGCGATGCGGCGAAGGCGCGTTTCGTCGCCGGCCTGGTGGCATGGCAGCCGGGCGAGCTGCGCGAGGAAATCGCGCGGCGTGTGTGGTACGTGCTCGCGCCCGATGCGCACCTGGTGCTCGGCAAGCCCGCCGCCGGTCTGTGGCAAGACTTGCTGCGACGCTCGCAAGCCGCCGCGAACGCCATCTGACGATTGCGTCCGTAATCCGCGCCGCGCGAACTGACACGCATCGGCCATCGCCTCTCCCCAAACTGCGATCACTGTACTCACCAACAAAGGACTGACCACCATGAAGTCGCTCATCACCGCGCTCGCCGCCGTCGCCCTCGTCGCCGGATGTGCGCAGCTGCCGGAAAGCCTGAAGCATCCGTTCGCCGCGGCCGGCGCCACCTCGCAAACCGATGCGCGGGACGCCGGCACGGTGAAACAGGTGAACCCGTATCCTTACAACAGCCCGTACGGCGGCTGATCGCCGAGCCGCCGCATGATGCTGCTGCTGTTCCTGCGCTGGTCGGTACTGCAGCTCTTCGATGAAAAATGCCGTCGCAAAGCTTGATTGACCGGCGCGTGCGCGAGGCATTTGCCCGCGTGCCGCTGCTCCTCGCCGTGACGTTCGACCAGGACCTCGCGCTTGCCGATGTCGAGGTGCAGCCCTGTCCGCGCGGCGACTGGAGCGACCAAGTCTACGTCGAGGTGGATGCGGAAATTTCCGAGCTTGTGGCGGAGCTCAAGCACGCCGGCGCAGGTGAGCTGCTGCGCGGCCGCACCTTCGCCCGCGCGTTGCAATGAAATCCGCTCAGGCTCGGGCTGATCCCGAGCCAGACGACCGTCGACATGTGGTTATCCACATGTCGATTTCGCCACCCGCGGTTCGACTAGAGAGGTATGGCAACCCAAGGAGATGAACCATGCGCTTCCTATCGATGATCCGCATCGACGAGAAAACCGGCCAGGCCCCGAGCGAGCAGCTGATGCAGGACATGGGCAAGCTGATCGACGAGATGACGCGCAGCGGCGTGCTGATCAGCACCGCCGGGCTGCGGCCTACGGCAGAAGGCGTCAGGGTGCGGCTGCGCCGCGGCAAGCTGTTCGTGACCGACGGGCCGTTCACCGAGACCAAGGAGGTGATCGGAGGGTATGCGGTCCTCGAGGCGAAGTCCAAGCAGGAGGCGATCGAGCTCACCAAGCGCTTCCTGCGCATCCACGGCGCGCAGTGGGACCTCGAGTGCGAGGTGCGGCAGCTCGACGGCCCCGAATTCGGCGTTCAGGCCTCGCCCGAGGCAAAGTTACAGCCGTAATACGGGCCTTTGGCGCCGCAACCTGGCCGTCGCCGGCGCCCGGCACACTATCTAGCAACCATGAAGAGCATTCTTGATCCCTCGTTTCGCTACGTGCCGAGCCACGCTACCGACGTGCGCAAAACGTTCGAGCGCATCCTGCGCGAGCGCCCCGCGGCGCAACCGCAGACCTTGCGCACGGTCGTGCCGCTGAATCGTGAGAAACGCTCGGCCTGATAGCACGATGGCAGACCCCCGCCCGCTCTTTGCGCATCCTCGCCTCATCGCCGCCGCGATGCTGATCGTGCTGACCGCGGTCACCGGGGCCGCGCTTTATATGCGTCCCCTGAGCAGCGACACGCAGCTCGCGCACGGACAATCCCAGGCAGCCACCGTCGCCGCCGTGCTCGACTGAGGCATGCGGCCCGCTGCCGCAGTCTTTGTGCTGGCAACGCTCACCGCGCCGGCCGCAGCGCAGGAC
>DASREB010000332.1:0-33237 GCA_035652275.1 Burkholderiales bacterium | reverse complement strand
GCTCGCCGTTGAAGCCGTACGCGAGCTCTTCGGGATTCGGAAACACGCCACATACCCGCTCGATCACGCCGCGCTTGCCGCGAATGTAATGCGGCGTGCGCCGGTGTCCGGGCGGGTTCGCTGCCTTGACTGCCACGCGGTCGCCGACATTGAAGCGGCGCGCGGGCGCCTCGGTGTAGGCGCTAGGCAGACTCATCGCGGCGACGCACCTCGGCCATCTTGGCCCGCAGCTCCGCTTCGCTGAAGTAGCCGCGCTCGATCAGCACCGTGCGCAGCGCCTCAGTGGTGCGCTCGAAATATTCGAGCTCGTAATAGCGGCTGCCCAGATCCTCGGCGGCGCGGCGCAGCTCGTCGAGGCGCACGATCTGGCGACGGCTGAGCGTGTTGCGCAGCGCGTTCGCCTGCTTCTCCCAGAACTTCATGCCGTGATCGACGGTATCGATCGCCCCGCCCGGATCACCGCCCATGTCGTGCGGCTGCTTCTCGCTCATGTGGGGAGTTTACCGACGCGCATGGCACAGCGCTTGCGGTGCTTAAGACGGCTTAGCCACGAAAGGAGAGATCATGAGAGTGCCCCACGTCGCAGTAAGTCTTACAGCTGCTGCGGTAATGAGTGTTTTCGGCTCGGCGTTCGCCCAGTCCTCGTCGACGACCGACCAGAGCTCGCAGTCCACACAGTCCACACAATCGAGCGGTTCGGGCAGCAGCACGAGCCCCTCGGGCGGTGTAAATGTAAATCCGAACGTGGGCGTGGATGCCAACGTCGGCATCAGCAATAGCGACGTCAACGCCGGCGCGAACGTGAGCCCGGGCGTGAACCTCGGCACCGGCGACCAGAACACGTCGAGCGGCGTATCCGCGAACCAGAGCGCCAACACGACCAATCCGTCCTCGAGCACTACCCAGAGCACGCAGACCAGCCAGTCATCCGGCTCAGGCAGCGCCTCGGGGAGCACCAGCTCGCCGTCAGCGACGAGCGGCTCAAGCGCGCCGTCGGCGAGCACGAGCAGCCCCTCGCCTTCCGGCGGCGTGAACGTGAACCCGAACGTTGGGGTCGACGCGAACGTCGGCATCAGCAACACCGATGTCAACGCCAGCGCCAACATCAGCCCGGGAGTGAACGTCGGCTCCGGTGACCAAAACGTCTCGAGCAGCACGTCGGCCAACCAGAGCGCGACGACCACCAACCCGTCTTCGACGATGAACCAGGGCGCGCAGACGAGCCAGTCGTCCGGCTCCGGCACCGCGTCCGGTAGCTCGTCCGTGCCCTCGAGCAGCGCCTCGACGTCGCCCTCTTCGAGCAGCAGCTCGGCGTCCCCGTCTTCGAGCGGGGCTGCAGGCGGGACTTTGCCGTCCGCCAGCGGCAGCGCGAGCTCGTCCGCGGGCCAGGGCGCGCAATCGAGCGCGGGCGGCTCAACGTCGGCAAGCGGCGGCACTTCGGCGCAAGCCAGCTCGGGTAGCTCCGGGTCGGCGGCGGCGGGCGCGAGCGGCAGCGACGAGCATCAGGGCAAGGCGCGCGGCCACGACAAGGACAAGAAGACCGGTCTCGATCGGGCCGATGAAGCGGCCGGCGAGCACGGCAAACAAGGGCGCGACAACGCCCGCGAAAAACAAGGCCGCGACTAAGTCTTCTTTAGTCCTTTAGTTTGGTAAGTCAGGCGGGCCCGCAGCGGGCCCGCTTTCTATTTGAGGTACTGCTTCACCTTCTCGATGCCGGCGTTCACGCACTCTTCATCGACGCCTGGCGAGCCGGAGAGGCCGATGCCGCCGATAGTATCGTCGCCGACCTTGATCGGCACGCCGCCGTTGATCGCGATGACGCCGGGGAGCGTGGTCTGCTCGCGCCGCACGGGACGCGTCTTCATCTCGTCGATGAACTGCTGCGTGCTCATGCGGAAGGTTCGTGCGGTGTAGGCCTTGCGGCGCGCGTTTTCCATCGTGTGCGGTCCGGCACCGTCACCTTTCAACGCGACCATGGTTTCGCCGCCACGATCGACCACCACCACTGCGACCGGATAGCCGCGCGCCTTGCACGCATCGAGCGCACCGCTCGCCATGGTGAGCGCCATGGAATAACTGAGATCACGATGCGTAATCAGTTGCGCTTGCGCGGGCAGGGCGGCAAGGACGACGACGGCAACGATCCATCGGCTCATGAAATCTCCCTCCTGAAGACGAGAAGCATACAACTGCCGGCATGTTCATTGCGGGAAAGGGTGAGGAGGATCCAATGCGAATCTTTTCAGCTTTAGCCGTGATGGCGCTGTTACCCGCGCTTGCGCTCGCCGACTCAGGCTACCAGCTCGACCTGGGTGCAAGAGTGGAGGGCGGCAGCCTCAGAGTAGAGCCGACGGTCAGCGGACCGCCGGACAAGGCCCTGCGCTACGAAATGCGAGTGCGCCGAGAGGCCGGCGCTGGCTCGTCGAACTCGAGCCAGAGCGGCACCGTCAGGCTCGATGACGGCGGGCATGCGCAGCTCGCGTCGAACGCAGTGAGCGTCGGCCCCAACGACCGCTACGAGGTCACAGTGCGGTTACTGGATGGCAACCGCGTAGTAGCGGAGCAATCGGCGCGCTATCCGTAAGACCCCACCGCGGCTGCGGGAACGGGCCTTGCGGCGCATCACCACAGTAATTTTTTTTCTTTCTCAGATGGAGGAATCGATGAGGTTATTTTCAGTCGTCGTGTCCGGATTGTTTGCGATTTCATTCAGCCAGCTCGCGGCCGCGCAAGTGAGCGTGCAAGGCCCGGCGGGCACCGGCGCGAGCGTCGACCTGAACAAGACGCCGAATGTGAACGCGTCGCCCGATGTGCAGAACAGCCAGCAGGTCGGCCAGGGCAACCAGGCAAACCAGCAGCAGGGCACGGGCAACCAGGCGCAGAACAATCAGCAGTCAGGCAGCCAGAGCCAGAACTCGCAGCAATACGGCTCATCGTCGAGCAGCCAGAACCAGAGCTCGGCGGCCGGCGCCACCACGCCCGAGGACAAGTCGAGCGGCGGCGAGCGGCATGACCGCGGCAAGCACAAGGGCTGGTCGCAGGGCAAGGGCAACCCGCATCGCGACTCGAGCTCCGGCGCCTCGTCGAGCCGGCAGAGCAGCACGCAGTCGAGCGGGTCCAGCAGCGCGGCCGGCGGGTCGAGTGCAAACCAGTCGAACCAGCAGCAGGGCAGCGCCAATCAAGCGCAGAACACGCAGCAGTCGGGCGCTCAGAACCAGAACAGCCAGCAGTACGGCGCGGGCTCGAACACGCAGAACCAGAGCTCGTCCAGCAGCAAGTAACCCCTAGAAGCTGGCAACCACGCGCGCATGGTCGGCCTCGCCGCTGGCGAGGCCCCATGAGCGCATCCACTCGTAGACCTGCTGGAAACGCTTCGCCTCGTAGACCATGTAGTGCGTGTAGCGGACGAAGTGGCTCGAGAGCTCGTGCGGCGCTAACGCGCCGCGCGTCTGTTCGGTCACGTAGTGCTTGTATTTGCCGAAGTCGGCCATGATGCGCTCGGCCGCCTCGTTGATGGCGCAGAGGTAAGCCTGCCGCTTCTCCGGCGTGAGATGTGGAGCAATCACCTCGGCGCCGCGATAGAACGTGAGGTCCACGATGTGCGCGCCTTCCTTGAGGCCGAGGCTGATGAAAGGCTCCATTACGGCCACCGCGCGGCTCGTGCGCTCCTTCAGCGCCTGGTAGCGCCGCTCCGGCACGCCAACGTGCTCGACGACGATGTCCGAGCGCGCGAGTACGCCCTCCAGGGTCTGCAGCGTCGTGTAATGCGAGCCGGTGCGATCGTTGATGCCGATTGGCACGCCGGCGAGATCACGCGGTTCCTGCAGGTCTTGCTCAAACGAAAGGATCGCCTGCGCCGCCACGGCCGGCCGCAGCGCGAGCACCTGCGCGCCGCGCGCACTTTTCTCGCTGCGATCGATGCCCGCCCATTCGCACAGGTTGTAGACATCGGCTTTGCCCTGCTCGAACAGCGCCTCCTTGAGGCGCTGGAATGGATCGGCGTCGGAAGGCCGGCGCTCCGAATACTTGGCCTGGAAGCGCACCTCGAGACCGGCGCGCTCGAATAGTCCCTCGTCGCGCGCGACGTAGATCGGCAGGTCGAAGACCGGATTGTTGGGCGAAACGTTGACGATGGGGGCGGTCATGGCAAGCGCCATGATACGACCACCAGGGACTAGCGGATCTTGATGGCGGTGACCGGCTCGACGTGGCCGCTGTTGCCGCCGGCAAGCGCCTTGATCCCGTTCCTGACGTCGGTGACATCGATGCCGTTGATGGCGTTCAGCTTCGTGCCGATCGCCTGCAGCGGCGCAAGCGCGTCCTCGCTACTCGCGATCTCGTGGATGTGGGGCTGCCCGCCGGCGAGCTTGTAGAGCACCACGCCGTCCTTGATCAGAAGAAGCCCGCTGAAGCGCCAGCCGGACGTGTGGGTCTCCCGGCGCATCTTCAGCATGTCGAGCGCGGCGTTGCCGTTGCGCTTCTTCTGCGTCGCGGTCTGGTTGATCTCCCAGCCGATGCAGGTCGAGCGCGCCTCGACGCATTCGCGCACGCCCCCGTCAAGATCGGCCGCCGTCACCGTATTGTTCGGGATGAAGCGCTCGCGCACCTGGAAGTTATGCAGTACGGTGATGTTCGGATTGGTGCGCGGATCGAGGCGCAGCGCGGCGAGCTCGCGCACAGTGGTCGTGCCGAGTTTGATGCTGGCGAACGCCTGCTCCGCCTCTTCGTAGCTCTGCCACGCGGTCGTGGCGTTGCCGCTCGTCTCCTTCGAGCCTGGCAGGAGCGACGAGCAGCCGGCGAGGCAGCCGGCCAAGGCAACGAGGAAGAGCGTCCGATTCAAGCCACCTCACCCTACCGGGGGCTCGCGGTGTAAGCGATGCGCCGGTCAGGGCGGGCCGTTGTAGGAGGACAGCGACAGCCCTAGCGGAGTCTTGACCGCCGTGCGGAAGCCCGGGGTCGGAGCCCCGTATTCTGGTGCTTCCCGGTTGGGGGGCGAGCGCGATTTCGTGCAACACGAGCCCGTCGCTTGGCGACGTCGCGGTCCGTCCGGATACGCCGTAACGAACGGATACAAATGGACGACGCAACTTGCCGCGCCGGCCGCCTAGCATCGGCTCCAACCAAGGAGATAACGATGGACCGCCGCACGCCGCGCTTGATCTTCATCGCCGCCACGCTTGCCTGCATCGGCAGCGCGTACGCCGCCGACGACCGGCGCTTCGAGCACGAGCGGGCGCATTTCGCGACGCCGCACTGGGTCTACGACGATCGCTTTCACCACAATCGCTACTACCCCGCACGCGGCTACGTCGTGGAGGCGCTGCCGCCGGGGAATATCGCCATCGGCTTTCGCGGCGCGCAGTTCTGGTTCCACTCCGGCGTCTGGTACCAGCGCAGCGGCCCGCGCTATATCGTGGTGCAGCCGCCCGTCGGTGTCATCGTGCCGGCGCTGCCGGCCGGCTACACCGCGGTCTATTACGGCGGCGTGCCGTATTACTACGCGAACGACGTCTACTACGTGCAGCAGCCCACCGGCTATGAGGTCGTCGCGCCGCCGCCGGTTGCGGCCGCGCCCGCGCCCGTGGCGGCGCCGCCTACCGCGCCCACCCCTGGCGCGCAGGCACCGGCGGTCTGGTACTACTGTGATTCCGCCAAGGGCTACTACCCGTATGTGAACCAGTGCCCCGAAGGCTGGAGGAGCGTGCCGGCGACGCCGCCGGCCGGCCCGCAGATCAACAAATAAATCAGGCAGCGGCGTTTTGCATTGACGCGTCCGCAGCGGCGGCGTAAATCGGGCACGCGGGCGCTCTGCCCGAATAAGAAGGGGAGACCATGAGAAAAAATGCAACCGCCCTGCTGCGCGCGGCGGCCGCCGTCGCCATGCTGCTGCTGACTACGAGCGCTGCATTGGCGCAGCCCACTGAGGCGGCGCAAGCCGAGATGCGCGCCGCTGTGCAGGCCGCAAACCAGGCTGCGCTTCTCGGGCCGGCCGACGTCAAGCTCATCGACCAGGCTGTCCTGAAGCTGCCCGAGGGGCTGGTGTACATCCCGCCCCGCGAAGCCGGTCGTCTGCTGACCGCGATGGGCAACCGCGTCGGCGAGGGTGTGCTCGGCATGGTCGTCTCGCCGGCGCCGGAGGCGAATTGGTTCGTGGTGATGCGCTTCTACAAGTCGGGCTATATCAAGGACGATGACGCGAAAGAGTGGAAGGTGGACGAGCTGCTCGACGGCCTCAAGGCCGGCACGGAGCAAGGCAATCAAGAACGGCGCTCGCGGGGCATTCCCGAGATTGAGGTGGTCGGCTGGGTACAGGCACCGCAGTACGACGCGATGAGCCACCGGCTCGTCTGGTCGCTCGCCTCGCGCGAGAAAGGCGGCGCGGCCGGCGCAGACCGTGGCGTCAACTACAACACCTATGCGCTTGGCCGCGATGGCTACATCAGCATGAACCTGGTCACCGACCTCGTGAAGATCGACGCCGAACGGCCGGTGGCGCATCGCCTGCTCGCTGCGCTCGCCTACAACGACGGCAAGCGCTACGCCGATTTCAATTCGGCCACCGATCACGTCGCTGAATTCGGGCTCGCTGCGCTGGTGGGCGGCATCGCGGCGAAGAAACTCGGGCTGTTCGCGCTGATCGCTGCGTTCGCCGCCAAGTTCGCGAAAGTGATCGGCGTGGCGGTGTTGGCGCTCGGCGCGGCGCTGACCAAGCTCTTGCGGCGCAAGCAGCAGCCGCCCGTGGCGTGAAGCTGCTTGCGGCGCTGCTGGCCGCCGGCAAGCTGGGCAAGGTTGTCATCACCGGCGGCACGATGCTCATCTCGGTGTTCGCGTACGCGCTCGTCTTTGGCTGGTGGTACGCGGTGGGCTTTGTGCTGCTGATCTTCGTCCACGAGATGGGACATTACCTTGCTGCCCGGCAGCGCGGACTGGCGGTCGGCGCGCCGACTTTCATTCCATTCGTCGGCGCGTGGATCGAGATGAAGGAGCTGCCGCACGACGTCGAGACCGAAGCCTGGGTCGGGCTCGCCGGGCCACTGCTGGGAAGCGTTGGCGCGCTCGCTTGCTACTACTTGTATCGCACAAGCGGCGAGGCGCTGTTCCTCGCGCTCGCCTACGCCGGCTTCTTCATCAACCTCTTCAATCTGATCCCGCTCGCGCCGTTCGACGGGGGGCGCATCACCGCTATCTTGTCGCCGCGGTTGTGGCTGCTTGGCGCGCCGCTGCTGCTGGCGCTTTTCCTGTGGCGGCCGAGCCCGCTGCTCGTGCTCATGGCGGTCCTCGCGTTCCCGCAGCTCGTCAAGGCCTGGAAGTTCGATCCGCAGGCGCCGGAGAACGCGGCCTACTATGCGGTGGCGTCGGCCAAGCGCGTTGAGTACACGCTCTATTACGTCGCGCTCGCCGGTTTCCTCGCCGTCATGAGCTACGAGGTGCACGAGATGCTCGGCACCTCGCGGCCGTAGCCCTTCAGACCACGCGCTCGACCAGCCAGCCCACGCAACAGGCGAGCGCCGTGGCGAGCACCAGGATGGTGACGGCGCGCGTCACGCCCTTCGGCATCCCGTTCTCGTTCATCCAGCGCTTGATGAAATAGGTCGCGGCGAAGAAGGCGAACGTCGAGGAGATCAGGCTCGCGATCATGCGACGCGCTGCAATTCGGTGCCTGACACCGATTGCGCGGCTTCGGGGACGTCGTTGGCGATGAAGCCGCCCGACTGGTGGCGCCAGAGCTTCTCGTAGTGGCCGCCGTGGCGCAGGAGCTCCGCGTGCGTGCCTTCCTCGACGATGCGGCCGGCCTCGAGCACGATCAGCCGATCCATGCGCGCAATCGTGGAGAGGCGATGCGCGATGGCGATCACGGTCTTGCCCTGCATCAGCTCGAGCAGCTCCTCCTGGATCGCCACTTCTACCTCGCTGTCGAGCGACGAGGTCGCCTCATCCAGCACCAGGATCGGCGCGTCCTTCAGGATCACCCGCGCGAGCGCGATACGCTGCCGCTGCCCGCCGGAGAGCTTCACGCCGCGCTCGCCGACATGCGCCGCGTAGCCGGTGTTGCCGCGCCAGTCGCGCAGGCCGACGATGAACTCGTGCGCCTGCGCCTTCTTCGCCGCCGCTTCGATCTCCGCCGGCGTCGCCTGCGGGCGGCCGTAGCGAATATTGGCGGCGATCGAGCGGTGCAAGAGCGACGTGTCCTGCGTCACCATGCCGATTGCCGCGCGCAGGCTCTCCTGTGTCACGCAGGCGATGTCCTGGCCGTCGATGCAGATCCGCCCGCGCTCCACTTCGTGGAAACGCAGCAGCAGATTGACGAGGGTGGTCTTGCCGGCGCCCGAACGACCGACGAGGCCGACGCGCTCGCCGGGTCTGATCTGCACGGTCAGATCGTCCAGCACCGGCGGCGCATCGCGCCGGCCGTAGCCGAACGTGACGCCGATGAAGTGCACCTCGCCGCGCGACACCTCGAGCGCTCGTGCGCCCGGCCGGTCCACCCCGCTGTGGGGCACGGCGATGGTCTGCATGCCTTCCTGCACCACGCCGATGTTCTCGAAGATGCCGGTCACTTCCCAGCTCACCCAGCCCGAGACGTTTGCGACCTGCCACGCGAGCGGCAACGCCGTCGCCACGACGCCGGCGCCGAATTCGCCATGCGCCCACAGCCAGATACCGATGGCGGCGGTGGTAACGAGGAGCACCGCGTTCATCACCGTGAGCGAGAAGTGGAATTGCGTGATCAGGCGCATATGCCGGCCCATCGCCTGCTGATGCTCGTCGACCGACTCGCGCACATACGCATCCTCGTCCGCGAGGCGGGCAAAGAGCTTCACCGTCAGCACATTGGTGTAGCTGTCGACGATGCGCGCCATGACGATCGAGCGCACCTCCGAGCTTGCACGCGCAAGATCGCGCATGCGCGGCACGAAGTACCAGAGGAACGCGCTGTAGCCCGCAAACCAGACGAGCGTCGGCAAGCCGAGCCGCCAGTCCGCGATTGCCATCAGTCCGAACGCCGCCGCGCCGTGTGCGCCGATGTAGAACACGGCGCGGATGCTCGCCATGGTGCTCTCGCGCAGCGCGTGAGCGGTGGTCATTACGCGGTTGGCGATGCGCCCGGCAAAATCGTTCTGGAAGAACGGCCAGCTCTGCCGGATCACATGCCAGTGGCTCTGCCAGCGGATGAGCGACGTGGCGCCGGGAATCAGTGCGTTGTGCCTGATCGCGACATCGATGAGCAGCACCAGCGGTCGCACGAGGAGGACCAGCGCCACCATCCCGACGAGCAGTGGCCATTGCGGCTCGAGCGCCGCCAGCCGGTCGCTCGCCTCCATCAGCGAGACGAGCCGCCCGATGAAGAGCGGAATCACCGTATCGAGCAGCGCCACCGCCAGGCTTGCGGCGAACATCGCGGCGAACCAGCCTTTGGTCTGCCTGACGAAGTGCCAGTAGAAAGCGAGCAGGCCTGCGGGCGGCGCAGCGGCGGCCGGGCGCGCCGTGCCCTGGATACGACCCTGGAACAGTTTCAAGACGTTCGTCCCTTCTGAGCGGCTCTGCGGCCGCGCTTTTCTTGGATGTTATTTTAGCGGGCGCTAACCCCAATCGCTGCGACTTCCGTTTAAGGAAGCCAAGGAGGGCACAACCATGCCGAGCCGCAGCCTCGCCGCCGTCGCCGTCGTCGGCGCTTTCGCCGTAATCGACGGCGCTTTTGCGCAACAAATCACACGCGTCACGCTTTATCCGGGCAGCGCCACCATCGAGCGCACTGCGCAAGTCACCGCCGGTGCCGGAAAAGTCGAGCTCACCGGCCTGCCGGCGACATTCGATCCGCGGACCTTGCGCGTCGACACCGACGCCGGGATCCAGGTCGGCGAGGTCGCCGTGAAGGATGTCAGCCGCACCGAGGCGCTAGGCGCGCGCGAAGCGGAGCTCGAGGCGCGGATCGAGCGCCTGAAGGACGAGAAAGCCGCACTCGACGTCGACGTGAAGACCGCCGAGCTGATGCGTAACTACCTCGCCTCGCTCAGCGCGCGTCCCGAGGGCGACAAGTCGCCGCGCCCGGCATTCGATCCCCGGGCGCTGGAAGCGATCCGGCGCGGCGGCGCGGATGCCTACGGCACGATCCAGCGCACCGACATCCGGAAGCGCGAGCTCGACAAGCGTATTGCGGCACTCGAGGGCGACCTCGCGCGCATCCGCAATGGCGCGCGCGACGTACGCACTGTGGCGATCAGCTATACCGCCACGCGGCCGGGCGCCTTGCGCGCGGCGTATCAGGTGTCGAATGCCGGCTGGCGGCCGAAATACCGCGCGGCGCTCGACTCCGCGACCTCGCGTGTCGATCTCGAGCGGCAGGCGGCGATCATGCAGCGCACGGGTGAAGACTGGCGCGGCGTCAGCTTGCGCCTTTCGACCGGTGCGCCGCGCAGCGCGCAGGTGCTCGATCCGGGAACCTGGCAGCTCGTGATCCGAGCGCCGATGGTCGAGCCGCTGCCGGGGAACCGGCCCGCGCTCATGTCGGACAGCCGTGCCGACAAGATTGCAGCGGCGCGCGCGCCGGCCTCCGAGCCGGCACAGGTGGCGGAATTGCAGACGGAATACGCCACCGAGTTCGAAGTGCCCGGCAAGGTCGATCTTTCGGCCGACGGCCGCCAGATCACCGTATCGCTCGCCCACCAGCAGATTGCGGTGAAGCAGCGCATCCGCGTGGTGCCGCGCCGCGACAGCGCCGCGTTGGTGACCGCCGAAGCCGATCTCCCGGAGGGCGTGTGGATCCCGGGGGATGTGCAGCTCTATCGGGACGGCGGCTATGTCGGCTCGACGTACTGGCAGGCGCAAGCGAAGGAGCGGCTGGTGCTGCCCTTCGGCCGCGATGATCGAGTGCAGGTGGCGATGAAGCGGCTGAAGGACCGCAAAGGCGCCGCCGGCATCATCAGCCAGCGGGCCGAGCGCGAAGTGGCGACGCTCTACACGGTAACGAGCCGTCACAAGGTGCCCGTGGAGCTCCTCCTCCTCGAGTCCGCGCCCGTGCCGGTGGACGACAAGATCACGGTAGACACGACCTTCGAGCCGAAGCCGAAGACGGCCAACTGGGAGGAGCGCCGCGGTGTATATGCGTGGGAACAGCCGCTCGCCCCGGGCCAGACGCTGAAGTTCGTCGCGGACTACACCATCACTTATCCGAAGGACGCCGTGATTGCGGGCCTGCCGTGATCAGACACCCAGCCAGGAAAGCAGCTCCTGCAAGCTGTCGGATGAGCGCACGAGAGCGCCGCGGTTGGTGGCGACTGTCTGCGTATAGCGGTTCGGGTCCATGAGCGGCGCCACCGCGTAGATCGCGAGTCGCGGCCGCTCGGGGAACTGGCTCGCGCGGCGCTCCATCTCCGCGGCGATGAACGAGCCGACCGCGTAGCGTTCGCCCGGGCCCCAGTCGCTGACGATGCGCGAGCAGTCGAGCAGCATGCGCGGCTGGTGTGCCCGAGCGGCGATGCCGAACATCTCGGCGAGCGCCGCTTCCGCTCCGGCGACGTCGAGCTCGCCGCTCGCGGTAATGTAGAGGTAGCCGACCCGTGGCTCGACATCGAAGCGCAGCATCGGCTACGCGGCCGCTTCCCACCAGTTGCGGTTGAGATCGGCGAACAGGAACGACCTGTGGCCGTCGCGCTTCTCCAGCGAGCCGAGCTCGGTCACGCCTTGGGCGCCGCGCAGCTCGCGATGCGCACGTTCCACCTCGTCGGCAGATGAAAGCGTGAGCGTGAAGCGATTCGCCGGGCCCAGGAACTTCTTGCGCCGCGGGATCGGCAGCACCACGATGTACCAGGGCGTCGCCGCATGCTTGATGTACACGGAGAGCCGGCCGCCCCCGGCGATCTCGAGCCCGAGCACATCCCGACAGAACGCGGCACTCGCTTCCTTGTCGTCGCACTCGAGCGTGCCGTGCGTCAGCGCCTGCGGCACATAGCCGCGATCAGGGAAGTCACGCTCGCCGAGCTCGCGTTGCCAATGGGGTCGCGCGATCGTGCGGCCCTCGGCGAGCGCCTGCGCGTCGTAGTGCTCGATCTCGAGCGTGTTGCCGCCCGGCTCGACGAAGTAGACCGAGCGCGCGAAGTGCTGCGAGCGCGGCGGCGAGATGCGCCGCAGGCCGTAGCGCTCCTGGTTCGCGGTGAGATAGCGGTGCGCCGCATCGACTTCCTCGGGGCGCGCGACGCGCACGCCGTAGTGGTTGTTGTGCGGCTTGTCGGGCGCGCCGACGCCCGCTTCGTGCACCACCAGCCGCCAGGCAGTATTCGGATGCTGCAGCACCGCTTGCCCGGCCGCGCGCTCGACCACGCGCAGCGCCAGCAAATCGGTGAGCACGGGCAGCGTTTCGCCGAGCGAGCGGCACTCGTAGTGCCCGTGCGTCAACCCGACCGGCTGCAACATCCGCGAAGCTTACAATGGCCGCCGATGAAGATCTGCCATTACAACGAGCATGAAGCGGGCGTGATCGACGCTGACCGCGTCTATCCAGTCGGTGCGGCGCTGGTCGCCGCCGGTCAGCTGCGCGATGGATACACCATGCGCGAAGTCATCGAGCGTCTCGCGAACCAGCCGGCGGCAATGCAGTGCGCGCGCCAGGCGCTGAAAGGCCGCTCCGTGCCGCTTGCGGAGGCGAAGCTCCTCGCGCCAATCGAGAACCCGCCGTCCCTCTGGGCCGCGGCGGCGAACTACCGGGCGCACCAGGCCGAGATGAAAGCAGCTTCCGGTGGTCCTGACCGCGCGGAGTTCAGCAAGGACGATCTGATGGCGGAGTTCTTCCTCAAGCCGAGCTCGTCGATCGTCGGGCCCGGCGGCACCATCGTGCTGCCGCGTATCGCGCAGCACGTCGATTACGAGTGCGAGCTCTGCGTGGTGATCGGCAAGAGCGCGCGGCATGTCAGCGAAGCGCAAGCGCTCGACTATGTGTTCGGCTACACGATCTGCTGGGACATCAGCCAGCGCGAGCCCTGGGGCCGCAACCGCCAGAACACGCGCAACATCCGCAAGGGCTTCGATACCTTCACCGCGCTCGGGCCGTGGATCGTGACGAAGGACGAGCTGCCCGAGCCGCAGGACACGCGCATCGATGTCGAGCTCAACGGCCGCCATGTGATGACGGCGCAGACCAGGGACATGATCTGCGGCGTGCGCGACCACATCCGCTTTTTGAGCAGCGTGCTGACGCTGCGTCCCGGCGACCTCATCACCACGGGCACGCCGGCCGGCGTGGCGAAGCTCGCACCGGGCGACAAGCTGAAAGGCCGCATCGAGCGCGTCGGCGAGATGGCGCTAAGCGTCGAGGCGCAGAAGTGAAAAAAACAGGGACTGTCCCTATTTTTCTTTGGGCACTGATATGTGCCATTTCGGCGGCGGCGCAGCCGTTTCCGTCGCGGCCGGTGAAGATCGTGGTGCCGACGACGCCGGGCGGCGCGACCGATGCGCTCTCGCGCTCCCTCGGCGCGCGACTCTCCGAGGTCTGGGGGCAGCCGGTGGTCGTGGAGAACAAGCCGGGCGCAACCCAGATCATCGGCGGTGAGTACGTCGCGAAGTCGGCGCCGGATGGCTACACGCTCATCGTGTCGGACGCCGCGACGTTCATCATGAATCCGATCCTGCACAAGAGCCTCCCATACGACGGCCTGCGCGCGTTCACGCCGATCACGCTGCTCGTGCGCTTTCCCTGGGTGATCGCCGTGCATCCGTCGGTGCCGGCGACCAACTTCCAGGAGTTCGTCGCCTACGCACGCGCGCATCCGGGCGCCATCTCGTACGGCTCGTTCGGCACCGGCTCCTCGGGGCACATCAGCGTCGACTATCTCAAGAACCTGCTCGGCATCGACTTGGTGCATGTGCCGTACAAGGGTGCGGGGCCCGCGGTGACCGACCTTCTTTCCGGGCAGATCCAGATGATGATGGTGACCCCGCTCCTGGTCGAGCCGCATGCGCGCGCGGGAAAGCTGCGGCTTATCGCTGCCGCGACGCCGGCGCGCATCGCGCGCCTGCCGGAGCTGCCGACGGTGGCGGAATCGGGCGCGCCGGGCTACGAGGCAGGCACGTGGTTCGCGCTTGCCGGACCGGCGGGCATGCCGCGCGAGGTGACGCACACCATCTATGCCGATGTGAAGAAGGTGCTGCAGGAGCCGGCGTTCAAGGAACGCAACATCGATAGACAGTGGTTCGAGGTGGTGGCGAATCCGCCGGAGGAGTTTGCCGCATTTCTGCAAAAGGACTACGAGCGCTGGGAAAGGCTCATCCGGCTCTCCGGCGTGAAGGTCGAATGAGCGAGGCGCAAAAAAGCGCCCGCGAGATCTTCCTCACTTTTACGCGCATCGGCGCATCCGGCTTCGGCGGGGTGAACTTCTGGATCCGCCGCGTGCTGGTGCAGGAAAAGCGCTGGATCACCGATCGCGAATACCTCGAGGGCCTGGCGCTCGGGCAGATCCTCCCGGGACCGAACGTCTACAACCTGACCGTGATGCTCGGCTATCGCTTTGGTGGCGTGCGTGGCGCGCTCGCCGCGGCGGGGGGACTCCTCGGCGCGCCCCTCGCCATGCTGCTCGTGCTCGGCGTCCTCTACCAGCACTACAGCGCGCTCCCGGTTCTGCAGCGTGCTCTCGCCGGCATGATTGCGGTCGCAGCCGGGCTGCTGCTCGCGAACGCGCTCAGCCTCGCCGCGGCGCTGCCGCGCCGCGTGCGGCCGTGGGGCTTCCTGGTGCTCGCTTTCGCCGGCGTCGGCGTGATGCGCTGGCCCCTGCTTTACGTAATGGGCGTGCTCGCGCCGTTCGCCATGGCGTCCGTATGGCGCAGGTGATGCAGCTCTTCTGGCATTTCCTGCTGCTCGGCTGCGTTGCGGTCGGCGGCGTGAGCACGGTGATGCCCGACATGTACCGCTACGTGGTCGACGAGAACGCCATGGTGAGCGCTCGCCAGTTCTCGGACCTCTATGCGCTCGCGCAAGCCGCGCCGGGACCCAACGCGCTGTGGGTAACGCTCCTCGGCCTGCAGGCGCAAGGCTGGCTCGGCGCGCTCGCGACGACGCTCGGCATCCTGGTCCCGGCGACAGCCTTCTCGCTTGTCGCAAGCACGCTGCACGCAAGGCATGCCGATGCGCCGCTCGCGCTGGCCGTGCGCCGTGGCCTCGCGCCCGTGGCGCTCGGCTTCATGCTGGCGAGCGGCTGGTTGCTGCTGCGCTCGATAGGGCACGACTGGCGCGGCTACCTCATTGCGCTCGTCGCGCTCGTCCTGGCGATGGGTACGCGCCTCAATCCCCTGTGGCTGCTCGCCGCGGGCGCCGCCGCGGGCATGGCCGGATTGATCTGACCGAACCAGGCGCCCAATCGCCGCCTTCGTCGGTGCCAGGGCCGGTTCGTCGCAATGCCGTGGCGGCGTTCGGGCGAGCTCTCCAACATGGCCCCGCTGGGCGGCGCGGGCGCGGCCGCTCATCCCGTCCTGCGTAAGCGCGCTCACTTCTCACGGGAGAACGACATGAAATTCGCTGCGCTATGCACCGCGCTTCTTTTGCTGCTCGCTGCGCAACTCAGCTTCGGCCAGGACAAGCCCTATAAGGACGGCTCGGTCTGGACCGTCACCTTCATCAAGGTGAAGCCCGGCATGATGGACATGTACCTGCGCGATCTCGGCGCCAATCGCAAGAAGCTGATGGAGCAGGCCAAGAAGGACGGCCTGATTCTCTCCGAGCGGCTCCTTTCGGGCGATGCCACGGGCCGCGACGACTTCGATCTGCTGCTCATGGTGGAGTACAAGAACTGGGCCGCGTTTGACGGGCTCTCCGACAAGTTCCGCGCCTTGGCGGAGAAGATGGTCGGGTCGGAAGACAAGCAGGTGCAGATGATGGTCAAGCGCACCGAAGTGCGCGAGATCGTCGGCACCAAGACCATGCAGGAGATCTTCCTGAGGTAAGTAGGTCTGGCTGAGCCGCGAGGCACCGCGGCTCGGTCGTGCGGCTCTCGCACGGGCCTATCCAATCCGGTGATGTATTGTTTCACCTGCACACCAGGGGAGGACAACATGAAGCAACGCATCAGCATCGCGCCAGTAGCGCTCGCGCTTGCCGGCTGCGCGGCCGGGCAGGCAGTGGCGCCGGTCGACAACAGCCCGGCGAATCCGACGGCCGTCGTCGAGACCGTGGTGACCAATGGCGGCATCATGGGGATGTTTCCATTCGAGTCGACGCAGAAGCTCTATGTGCGCTCGACCATGCGCCGCGACGATCACAGCATCAAGGGGACCGGCACGTTCAGCGGGTTTCTCGTGAACTCGGTGGTTGGCGGCGCCGACAGCACGATCACGCGCCTCGACAACGACCGCTTGTGGATGCTGGATCATCGCAAGAAGGAGTATCGCGAATGCCCGGCGCACGGCTGCCCGGTGAAAAGCGCCGGCGAGAAGCCGGGCGCGCCCGAGGAGCGCCAGCGCTCCGAGCCGAAGCAGCAGACGGAGGAGGGCTGCACCGTGCGTGTCGCGAGCTCCAACTTCGACGTCAAATCCACCGGTCAGAAGAAGAGCATCAACGGCTTCGACACGAGCCAGTACCAGGCCGCCTGGGTACTGAAGCTGCAGGACCCGCAGAAGCGCACCACCACAAGCACGGTTTCCTTCGACGTCTGGACGACGCCGCTCAATGCGCAGATGCGCGAGGCGCTCGCCGTCGAGCAGAGCTACAGCCGCGCGTATGTCGGGAGTCAGCCGCGCGCGCACGCGCCATCCTCGGGCGACCGCGCGCAGGTCATGCCGCCGGAGGTGACGAAGCTGATGCTCGGCTACCTGTCGAGCCTGAGCGGGGCCGATCGCGCCGCCATCGCCAACGCCGGCAAGCAGCTTGCCAAGATCCAGGGTCATCCGATCCTCACGCACATCGAATGGCGCCTGGACGGCAACGCCTGCGGCGCGAAAGACAGCGACTCCGCCGGCGGCGCTCAGCCCAACATGACCGCCGTGCTCGCCAACATGGGCAGCCTCTTCGGCAAGAAAGAGGATAAGGGCGGCGCCACTGCAAAGCCGATTCTCGACTTCACGGTCGAGGTGAAGGCGCTCAAGGTCGAGCCGGTGCGCGACGGCGTGTTCGCCGTGCCGAGCGGCTACAAACGCAGCAACTGAGTTTCAGCGCTCGATTACTTCACGCGCCGCCAGACAACGTCGTTCGGCCCGCCGCCCGCGGACGGCGTGGCGACTGTGTACGTCAGCAGATCGCCTTTCAGCGACAACGGCCGCTTCTGCGACGTGCCGTTCCAGTTCGGGAACGTGCTCGTCTCGATGTGGAAGGTGATCGACTTGCCGCCGTCGTCGATCGTGTAGCGACCGGTGTGCGCGATGCTGCCATGGACCACCGCCTGGTTCTCTTCTGCGGTGCCCTTGGTGCGAGAACCCGAGGTGATCTTTGCGATTTCGGCGCGCGACAGCACGATCGAATAGCGGCCATCCGGTGTCAGGATCATCTGGCCGCGCGGCTTGTCGCCGTACGCCTCCACCCTGACCGGGCTGTAGGTGCCGGCGATGCTTTTCGTGGTTTGCGCCGCCACATTACCGGCGAGCGCGGTGGCTGCTGCGGCGATGACGCCGAGCGCGTATCTGCGGTTCATATCCTCCTCCGGGAGTGAAATGACGGGCGGGTCCGCCCGCGCTTCCACGATACGCGTGCCGCTCGCGGACCGGCAACTTACTTCTTCGCGGCGGCCTGCTCTTTCGCGCGCTCTGCGGCGCGCCGGTCGGCCTTGAGCTTGCGCTTGTCTGCGCGCGCCTTGCGCTTGTCAGCGCGCAGCTTCTGCTTGTCTCGCTGGAGCTGCGCGCGGTCGCGCTCGACCTTGCCTGTTTCTGCAGGCGCCGCGCTGCCCGTCGCAATCAGTACACCGGCGGCGATGAGTGCCAATATGTTTTTCATTGTTGTCCCCCTGCGGCCGAAGATAGCCCAAAAGAAAAAGGCCCGCCCGTGCGATTTCCACGAGACGGGCCCTGAGGCCGTTGAACCGGCGTTACTTCGTGGTGTTGTCTTGCTTGGCGGCTTTTTTCGCGTCGCGGGCGGCCTTGCGGTCCGCCTTGCGCTTCGCCTTGTCGGCCTTCAGCTTTTCCTTGTCGGCCTTGACGGCGTCCTTGTCGCCGGCCTTGCGATCGGCGCGCATCTTGTCCTTGTCCGCCTTGATTTGCGCCTTGTCGGCCTTGTTCGTGTCCTGCGCCGTTTGCGCCAGCGCGGGGCCGGCGAGCGCGACGAGCACGGCAAGAGCCAGGGTTTGCAGCTTCATTTACTTCCTCCTATAAGAGTGGTTACTGCTGCTCCCTTTAACGCGCGAGCGGAATACCGGATGACAGGCTCGGGTTGCCTTAGATAATTGTCGCTATGACACGACAATCCGCCATCGCCGCCGCTGAGAAGTACTTCGACAGCGGCGCCTTCCATGCCGACCTCGCCCGGCGCGTGGCGATCCCGACCGAGAGCCAGAACCCCGAGCGGCAGGCAGAGCTCGAGCGCTATCTCGAATCCGAGATGGCCGAGTCGCTCGCCCGCATGGGCATGACCACGCGGACCTTTGCCAATCCGCGAGGCAAAGGCGGGCCGTTCCTGATCGCCGAGCTGATCGAAGATCCGAAGCGGCCCACCGCGCTGATGTACGGCCATGGCGATGTGATCCGGGGCCAGGACAACGAATGGCGCGCGGGCCTCGGGCCGTGGACGCTGCGCCAGGAAGGCGATCGCATCTACGGCCGTGGCACGGCCGACAACAAGGGCCAGCACACGATCAATCTTGCCGCGCTCGAAACGGTGCTGCGCACGCGCGGCAAGCTCGGCTTCAACCTGAAGGTGCTGATCGAGACCGGCGAGGAGATGGGCTCGCCCGGCCTGAAGGAGTTCTGCGAGCAGCACAAGGATCTCTTGCGCGCCGATGTGCTGATCGCTTCCGACGGGCCGCGGCTGCAGCCAGGCCGCCCGACCCTCTATCTCGGCACGCGCGGTGCCATGAACTTCAACATGACCGTGGAGCTGCGCAAAGGCGCGCACCACTCGGGGAACTGGGGCGGGCTGCTCGCGAATCCGGGCATCATCCTCGCACACGCCATCGCCAGCATCACCGACGCTCGCGGCGCCATCCGTATTCCGCAATGGCGGCCGGACACGCTCACGCCCTCAGTGCGTGCCGCGCTGGCCGATCTCGAAGTGAGCGGTGGCGATGACGGTCCCGTCATCGACGCACACTGGGGCGAGCCTGGCCTCACGCCGCCCGAGCGCGTGTTCGGCTGGTCGAGCTTCGAAGTGCTCGCCTTCGTCACCGGCAATCCGGAGCGCCCGGTGAACGCGATTCCTGGCCGCGCGAGCGCGACGTGCCAGCTGCGTTACGTCGTCGGCATCGAGCCGAACGACATCCTGCCCGCGCTGCGCCGCCATCTTGAACGCGAAGGATTGTCGATGGTGAAAGTCGAGCCCGCGCGCGAAGCGGTCTTCTACGCGACGCGTCTCGATCCCGAGTCGCCATGGGTGAAATGGGCCGCCGCGTCGATCGAGCGCACGACCGGAATAAAGCCGGCGATTCTCCCGAATCTCGGCGGCTCGCTGCCGAACGAGGTCTTCGCCGACATCCTGGGCCTTCCGACCGTGTGGATTCCACATTCCTATGCGGCTTGTTCGCAGCACGCGCCTAACGAACATTTGCTCGCGCCCGTGGCACGCGAAGCGCTGCGCATCATGGCGGGGGTATATTGGGATCTTGGCGAGAAGTAGACTTGTCCAACGGAAGATGAGGAAACTAAGCATCGCCATTGCCGCGCTTGCGACCCTGGCGCTGGTTGCCGTGAACGACGCCTGGTCAGCGGGCTCGCGCGCCGGCCGCGGCTTTGCCGGCGGCGGCGCGACGCGCGGCGGTTTCGCGGTACGCAGCCCAAGCCCCGGTTTTGCAGCGCACCGTTTTCACCACCATGGACGCGCGGTCTTTTTCGTCGGCGCGCCGTTTCTTTTCTGGTCCTGGCCCTACGGCTATTACTATGCGCCCCCGCCGTACTACTACGGTCCGGACTATGTCGCCCGCGAAGTGATGCCGCCGGTGTACGTCGAGAAGTTCGACGGCACACCGACCCCGCAGACGCCGGGCGAGATCTACTGCCCGGCGAAGCAGGCGTACTACCCCGACGTGACCGACTGCCCGAACGGCTGGCAGCGCATCATCCGCGAGCCGGGTGCCGAGGCGCCAGCACAGTCGGGCTAGCAAAAAGAACCCCCGCATAGCGGGGGCCGAGCTCCTAAAGCGGCAGGTGAATGTCGATGCCCGGCGCGGGCTGCACCACCACTGGACGCGCGTGCTCGACGAGCACCGGCCGTTCATGCCTGACGATCACCGGGCGGCGCACTTCATGGAAGCGCTCGACGCGATGCTCGCGTGCACGTTCACGGCCCCAATCGTCATCGCGACCGTCGTGCGCGAGTGCCGCGGACGAAACGCCGATCGCGGCGATGGCGAGGATGATGTTCTTCAACATGGCAAGCCTCCAATGAGTTGAACAACGAGCCCATTGGACTCCTCGCGCTGCTTACATGGAACTGCGCAAGTGCAAGAGCTGTAACGACCTGTGGCGACATCGAAGAAATTGAGAAGCGCGCTTTCTTTCAGCTCTGCTTAATCTTGTAGAGCCGGCGTGCGTTGTCGGCGAGCAGCTTACGCTTCTGTGCGTCCGTGAGATCTTCGCGTCGGCGCAGCTCATCGAGTGAACGCGGATAGCTGCCGTCCCAGTGCGGGTAATCGGATGCGTAGACGATCTGCTCCTCGCCGATCAGCTGCAGCGCCTGCGGCAGCAGGCATTCGTCGGCTTCGCACGAGAAGAAGATGTTTCCAGAGCGCACGTAATCACTGGGCTTCTTCTTTAACGCCGGCGCTTCGGACGCGCGTTTGGCGTATTCCTCATCCATGCGCTCGATCCAGTAGGGCGCCCAGCCGCAGCCTGCTTCGAGGAACGCAATGCGCAGCTGCGCAAAGCGCTCGGGAATGCCTTCGAGCACGATGGAAGTGAGCTGGCGCATCTGGCCGAAAGCGTGCGAGCAGGTGTGCGTCTGGATGAAAGCGGGGAAGAGCTCGAGCCCGCCGCCGCCGAGATGCGAGCCGGACGCGTGCACCCCGAGCATCGTGTCGAGGCGCTCGGCTTCCTCGAAGATCGGCGTGAAGCGCGCATCGCCGAGCACGTGCGCACCGTCTGCCGCCAGCATCGCGCCGACGCAGCCCAGCTCGCGCACCGCGCGGCCGAGCTCGCGTGCCGCGGCCTCCGGATCCTGAAGCGGCAGCAACGCGACGGCTTTCAGACGCGGCGTCTTTCGCGTGAACTCTTCGTGCATGAACGAGTTGTACGCCCGGCAGAGCGCCACGGCCCAGTGCCGATCCTTGAGGAAGGACATGAAGAGGCCGAGCGTCGGATAGAGCACCGCCATCTCCATGCCGCCGCGGTCGAGCGCTTTGAGCCAGGCGTCGGCTGAAGCCGCGTACTCGCCGAGCGTACCGAGCATGCGGCGGTCCCAGCCATCCCACGGCAAAAACAGCTGGTGGGTCGGTCGGCGGCGGTACGGCTCGTCGAGGTACTTCGCGAGCTGCTCCTGCGTCTCGGTGACGTGGCCGTCGGCGTCGATGACGCTCATGGCAGCTCCTAGGGACAGCTTTGCCGGTACATCGCGTAGGCCTCAGCGCAATCCATGCTGCGCGAGCGAGGCGACCCGGGCGCGCCGCAGAAAAGCTGGTAGTGCACGCGCGCTCGCTCGCAGGCGCGAGGGTCGACCGCGCGTTCGGGATGCGGGGCGGGCGCCTTCGCGGCGGGCCGCGGCTTGTCGGGATCCGCTTCCTGCTCCTCCTTGGAAAGCCGCCGGCCGGGATCAGGCAGGTCCTGCGCGGCGCAGGGCGCGGCGGCGAGAACGGCAAGAAGCAGCAGCAGGCGCACGCCCCTATGATGCATTAAGGCGTGCGGCGAGGCGAAAGCTAGGTCAGGCGGCGGCGCGCGGTTCGCCGCTCGGGCGTGCCGGCGCACGGGCCACTTCCTGCTTCAGCATGTAGCGCAGGACGTAGTCGAGCGTGTTCCGGCCGTAGGGCTTGGTGATGTAGCCGTCGGCGCCAAGGGAGAGGCCCCGGGCGATGTCCTCGGGCTCGGTCCGCACCGTCAACATGATGATCGGCAGGTCGGCGTACGCCGGATTGCGGCGCAGGCTTGCCAGCACCTCGAAGCCGTCGCCGTCCGGAAGGCCGATGTCGAGGAAGAGTGCGTCGGGCACGCGGCGTTGAAGCCGGTGGTAGAGCGCCTTCACGCTGTCCGCGGTCTGCGTGGCATAACCGGCGGCATTGAGGCGCAGCACGGCGAGCGCCAGCTGGTCGGGATCGTCCTCGACGACCAGGGCGATGGTCTCGGCAACGCTCTTGCCGATGGCCTTGCGCTTGGAGATGCGCTCGTAATTGACGTAGGCCCCCAGCCGCGTCAGCGAGGTATCCGCAAACGACGTCTCGCGCGCAAGGTGCTCTTTATCTGGCGCTGCAGCAACCGTTGGACGCTCTCGGCTCACTGCTTCTCCCTGATATGCATATACGTCCACTAGGTTACCGGGGAAAACCGGCTCCGCCTAGGCGTTGGCGCCAAAAAGCCGGTTATGGGGTGTGTTGACGCACCCATCGGGGTCTAAAGCTCGACCGCCAGCTCCGGAATATCGGCCAGGGTGGCCCCGATCTCGCGCAGCAGTCGCCCCGGGTTCTGGTCGAGCGCCTGTGCCGGCCAGGCGAGATGGGGACGTGAGCGAGCCTCGATATAAGCGCCGAGCCGCCGTCCGCGGCGCACGCAGCGCCGGCCGAATTCGCCCCGCAAGTGCGCATAGCGGGCGAGCGCTGCATCGAGATCGCGGCTGGTGGCGAGCGACTTGGCGAGCGAAGCTGCGTCGAGCGCCGCCTTGGTGACGCCCATGCCGACGTGCGGCCGGGCGACGTACGCGGCATCGCCCACCAGCACCACGCGCCCGGCGGCGATCCGCGGCGTCTCGACGTCGTAGATCGCCTGGTAGAAGGGCTGGGAGCGCTCCACCACCTGCGCGAGTTGCGGGGCGAGCGTGGAGCGTGCAATGGATTTCAACCGCGTCGCGAGCTCCGCGCGCACGTGCGGGCCAGTCGCCTCGGTGGCGAGATCGGCAAGCTCGCCATCATCGAGCGTCGGCCGATACCAGACGTAATTCCAGTAGCGGCCAGGTACCGGGTAGCAGACCAGCATCTCGCCGGGCGGCAATGCCAGGTAATAGTGATTGGCGAGCTGCTCGCGCAGCGCCGCCGGCAGCGCGCTCTCCGCCACGATGCCGCGCCAGCCGACATAGCCGGCGTATGCCGGCTGCACATCCGGGAAAAGGCGGGCGCGCACCGTGGAGCGCAGGCCGTCCGCGCCCACCAGCAGCTCGCTGCGAGCGCACGAGCCGTCGTCGAAGTGCGCGACGATCTCGTCATCGTCGTCGCTGAAGTCGACAAAGCTGCGGCCCGCGTGGTAGCTGCCCGGCGGCAGACGCTCGCGCAGCGGCTGGTAAATGCGCACCCAGTGGCTCATGACGTGCGGCCACACGAGCCGGTGAAGCACCGCACCGCGCTCATCCAGGCACACGCGTTCCGTGACGCGCACGCCGATCGTCTCATCCATGGCGATGCCGAGCTCGCGCATCACCGCGAAGAGCTCCTCGTGCGTGCCGATGCCCGCGCCGCGGCCGGCGAGATCATCGGCAACCCGCTCGTAGACATCGACCGTCCAGCCGAGCTTCGCCAGCAGGTTCGCGGCGAACAGCCCGCCGATCGAGCCGCCGACAATGATGGCGCGTTGCTTTTGCATGCCGATGCGCCGATTATTGCGCGCAGGAGGAGGTGCGCATGCTTCGTTCACTCGCGGTCGCGTTGGGCTGGCTCATGGCGGTGCTGGCGTGGGCGCAGCCGTATCCGTCCAAGCCAGTTCGCATCTTCGTCACCATCGGCCCCGGGGCGGCCGCCGACGTGCTGACGCGCATGGTGGGCGAAAAGCTGGCGCCACGTCTGGGGACGCCGATCGTGATCGAGAATCGTGCCGGCGCGGGCGGCAACATCGCCGCCGAAGCAGTGGCGAAATCGGCGCCCGACGGCTACACGCTGCTCATGGCCTCATCGAGCACGCATGGCGCCAACATTTCGGTTTATCCGAAGCTGCCATTCGACCCGATCAAGGACTTCGCGCCGATCGTGCTCGTTGCGACCAATCCGAACGTGCTGGTCGTACCGCCGTCGCTCGGCGTCAATAGCCTCGCCGAGCTGCTGGCGCTCGCCAAGCAGAAGCCGGGTGAGCTGACCTACGCCTCCGGCGGCACCGGCACATCGATGCATATCTCCGGCGAGGTGCTGGCGATGCTCGGCGGCGTCAAGCTGCAGCACATCCCGTTCAAATCGACGCCGGAGGCGATCAACGCGGCGCTCGCCGGCGAGGTGTCGATGACGTTTGCGAGCGCGCCGACCGCCATGAGCCAGGTGAAGGCCGGCAAGCTGAAGGCGCTCGGCCTGACCTCGGAGCGGCCGCTGCCAACGCTCCCTGAAGTGCAGCCGCTCGCCGCGCAGGGCCTCGCAGGCTTCGACGTGTCCGCCTGGTTCGGTCTCGCGGCGCCCGCCGGCACGCCGGAGCCGATCATCCATCGCGTGAACAGCGAAACGCTAGCCGTCCTCGCGATGCCGGATGTGCGCGAGAAGTTCGCCTCGCTGGGCATGGAGCCGCTCGGCAGCACGCCCGCCGAGTTCGGCGCCTTCATCCGCTCGGAGATCGAGCGTCTCGGCAAGGTGGTGCGCGCCTCCGGCGCGCGGGTCAACTGACGCGCTACGGGGCGGGCCGCAGGTCCTCATCGAGGAACTGCTGCACCGCCTGGAAAAGCTGCATGCGGTTCTTTTCCATGATCACGGTGTGCGTGCCTTCGCCGATCTGGACGTAGCGCTTGTACGGCGTATTGGTGAGCTTCTCGAAATACGCGTAGAGCATGTAGTTCGGTGTGTCCTGATCCCACTCGGCGTGCGCGAGAAACGTGGGAACGCGGATGTCGGCGGGATCGTAGAGCGGCTTGCCGGCGGACCAGTGCTCGCGGCTATCCGCCACCACGCCGTTCGGTGCGCGCAGCACCGGCGGCGACTGCTGGGCGCCGACCGGATCGGTCGCGAACGTGGCGTCGGCCCAGGCTTCGAACCAGCCGGCGGGAATGAGCGTCGCCTGCTTGTTCTCGGGCACCCCGGTGAGCCAGCGCGCTTTGGCCGCATCCCGCGTCACCGTGCGGTAGGCACCCAGCGCTCCGCCCTTGTCGGTCAATGACGGGGCGTTGCGCAGCCAGCCGACCGCGTAGAGGGCGAGCTTGTTTACCTTGTCGTTGTTCTGCGCCGTATACCACCCCATGATGGTCGTGCCCCAGGACCAGCCGAGCAGATTGATCTTCTGCACGCCACGGCGCTTGCGGATGAAGTCGACGGCACTGCCGACGTCCTTGACGGCGGTCGACGTGCGAACCAGCGGCTCGTTCTCCTGCGCCGGGCGCTCCATCTCCGGCGGCCGGGTCGAGCGCCCGTAGCCGCGTACGTCGATGAGATAAACGTCGTAGCCGCGCTGCGCGATGTACTCCATCCACGAGAGTCCGCCTAGCTTGAGATCGAACGACGTCTCCGCCGGATATGTCGCGCCGTGGACGAAAAGCAGGATCTTCTCGGGCGCAAAGCGCGTCACGCCATCCGGGTGCTTGTTGCGCACGTAGAGACTGATGCCCGGATCCGCCGCGGGGATCATGAACTCTTCCATGACGAGCTTCGCGTCCACGGCACCAGCGGCGGATGCAAAGCAAACGCCGGTCGCGGCCATAACCGAAACGAACATATTCATCGTGTCTCCTCCCGTAATGAGAAAAATAGGGACTGTCCCTATTTATCAAAAATAGGGACTGCCCCTATTTATCCGCCGAGGTGCGAAGGCGAGGGCTTCAACTCGCCGCGCTCGATCCTGAGCACGAGCTCAGTGAGCTTGACGTGGCTCGGTGCCGCGGCGCCGACTTCGGCGCCCTTGCGCGCGATGTAGCCGTTCATCTGCTCGATCTCGGTGCGCCGGCCTTTGAGGATGTCCTGCGCCATCGACGGGCGCTGGATGTCGGCGCGCGGGTTTTCGCCGGGCTGCGGAATGAGCACGCTCTCGACCGAAGCGAGCGCCTCGCGATCGCCTTCGGCGGCGCGCGCGAGCTTCTCTGGCTCGATACCACGGATTTTCTCGAGCTGATAGCCGAGCGCTTGTCCCACGCGCACGCCTTCGCCGGCGAGCGCGATCTGGAAGCGGCGGATGCGCTCGTTGCCGAGGCAGGCGGGCGAGGTGAGGCCGGTAGCGGCAGTCACCCCGTTGCCCATGCCGTTCTGCACGAGCTTCGACCAGCGCTCGCCCCAGAGATTGGGGGTGACTTTGGAGCTGTCGATGCCGCGCAGCCATGTCGCGAGCTCTTCGGCGCGCGGCGTGACGCGCCCATGCGGCTCGCCAACGCGAAACACGGTGTGCTTGTCGCCGCCTTTCGCCACCGTGCGGCGGATGCGACCGGCTTCGTACATGTCGACGGAGATGAGCGAGGCGACCACGCCGACGACGCGGCCCCAGCCGACGGCGCTCGCGATGGTTTCCTCATTGAGACAGTTCTGCAGCGAGACGATGAAGCCGCGGGCGGAGAGGTATGGCGCGATCAGCTCGGTCGCCCAGCGGGTGTCGTAGGACTTCACGGCGACGAAGGCGATGTCTACCGGTGTGCGCGCGAGCGACTGCACTTCGGTGAGATGCATGGTTTTCGCCTTGCGCACCGTGAAGCGCTCCTGCGGCGTCACGCCGTCGAGCTCGAGGCCGCGCGCGCGGATCGTCTCGACATGCTCAGGCCAGGCGTCGATCAGCGTGACGTCGTGCCCGAGATGGGCGAGGCTCCCGCCGACATAGCCGCCGAGCGCGCCGGCGCCGACCACTGCGATGCGTTTGTTCATCCGGCGATGATAAAGCTAGACTGCGCCCATGGACATCCGCCCGCTCGCCGGTGCGCTCGGTGCCGAGATCCGCGGCGTCGCGCTCGCCACGCTCGAGGACGAGCACGCCTGGCGGCAGATTCACCGGGCGTTTCTCGACCATGCGGTGCTCGTCTTTCGCGACCAGGCGCTCGAGCCCGCCGATCTCATGCGCGTCGGTGAGCGCTTCGGGCCGCCGTGCCACTACCCGTTTGTCACCGGCATCGAGGGCTACCCGTACATCTTCGAGGTGGTGAAAGAGGAGGCGGAGACCACCAACTTCGGCGGCAGCTGGCACTCGGACACCACGTATCTGCGCGAGCCGCCGCTCGCCACGCTGCTCTATGCGATCGAGACGCCGGCGCATGGCGGCGATACGCTCTTTGCGAGCACGAGTGCCGCCTACGAGGCGCTGTCGCCCGCGATGCGCGACCTGCTCGGGGGCATCGTCGGGGTGAACAGCGCCGCGCTGAAATACGGCGGCGGGCGCTCCAAGATGCACAGCAAGATCGGCGGCATGAAAGTGCACGACACCGACGAGGCCGAGCAATACGAGTCCGAGCACCCGGTGGTGCGCACGCATCCCGACACGGGACGCAAGGCGCTCTTCGTCAGCCGCAGCCACACCATCCGCTTCAAGGACATGACCGAAGCGGAGAGCCGGCCGCTCATCGAGTTTCTGCAGGAGGAGCAGACGCGGCCGGAGTTCACCTGCCGTGTGCAGTGGGCGCCGGGCACGCTCACCGTCTGGGACAACCGCTGCACGCAGCACTTCGCGGTGAACGACTATCACGGCCAGCGTCGCCGCATGCGGCGGCTGACGGTCGGGCCGCAGACGCCGCGCTAACAGACTTTCGGGGGAGAAAAATGCGAGCAGTGCGGGTTCTCATTTTCGCCTTGGCCTTCCTTGGCGCGGCGAGCTGCGCCACGCAGTCGCCAACCGGCCTCGCGCGCATCGAGACTGTCGTCGTCATCTATGCCGAGAACCGCAGCTTCGATCATCTGTATGGGCTTTTCCCCGGCGCCGAGGGGCTCGCGCAAGCGAACTCGGTGGAGAAGCTGCAGGTGGATCACGACGGCAAACCGCTGCCGCATCTGCCGGCGACTTACGACCCGGTACAGAAGGGACGGCTGCGCGAGGACCTGCCGACCGCCGGGCTGCCGAACGGGCCGTTTCGCATCGATGCGCCGCCGATCAACCGGCGCTGGGACGAGCTCCTGCCCAATCCGATCCACGCCTATTTCCAGAACCGCGAGCAGATCAACGGCAGCCTGAACAACAAGTTCGTGGCGATGAGCAACGTCGGCGCCTGGACCATGGGCTACTTCGACGGCTCGCAGATGCGCCTGTGGCGCTGGGCGCGCGAATACACGCTCGCCGATCACTTCTTCATGGGCGCGTTCGGCGGCTCGTATCTCAACCATCTGTGGCTGGTGTGCGCCTGCACGCCGCGCGACGAGACGGCGCCGGCGAGCGCGCGCGCGCAGCTCGACGACGAGGGTAATCTGCGCAAGCGGCCCGATTCGCCGGCTTCGGTGATGGACGGCGTCGTGCGGCTGTTCGATGGCACGGTGACGCCCGACGGCTACAGCGTCAACACGACGCAGCCGCCCTACCAGCCAAGCGGCGTGCCGCCGGCGGCCGGCGGCGATCCCGACCTCGCGGATCCCGCGCGTCACACGCTGCCGCCGCAGCGCGAGAAAACCATCGGCGACACGCTGTCCGCGAAGGGCATCCCGTGGGCGTGGTACGCCGGCGGCTGGAATGCCGCGCTCGCCGACGGCCGCCACCCGCCGAGCGAGAAGCGCACCGTCATCTACGCCTCGGCCGGCCTCGCATTCCAGCCGCATCACCAGCCGTTCAACTATTTCGCACGCTACGCGCCCGGCACGCGCGAGCGCGCCGAGCATCTGAAGGATGGCGACGACTTCCTCGCTGACATTACCAAGGGCACGTTGCCGCAGGTCGTGTTCTACAAGCCGGTCGGGCGCCTGAACCAGCACCCGAGCTACACCAATCTCGCCGAAGGCGACGCGCACATCGACGATGTGCTGAACCGCCTGCGTGCGAGCCCGCAGTGGGCGCATATGCTCGTCATCGTCACCTACGACGAGAACGGCGGCTTCTGGGACCACGTGCCGCCGCCGCGCGGCGATCGCTGGGGCCCCGGCACGCGCATCCCGGCGATCATCGTCTCGCCGTTCGCAAGACGCGGCTACATCGACAAGACGCCCTACGACACCACGTCGATCATCAGATTCATCACGCGGCGCTTCGATCTCGAGCCGCTCGCCGGTGTGCGCGCGCGGGCGGGCGACCTCACGAACGCGCTCGAAAAATAGGGACAGTCCCTATTTTCCGAAAATAGGGACTGTCCCTATTTAGAGGGTGGCGCCGGGCTGGGCGAGCGCCTTCTCGGCGAGCTGCAGCACGATCCAGTCGTAGGCCTCGTCGACCGAGTCGGTGCGGAACATGAGCTCGAGATCGTTCGAGTTGATCATGCCGTGATGCGCGAGCGCATCGAAGTCGACGATCTTCTTCCAGTACTCGGTGCCGAAGAGCACGATCGGCATCGGCTTTCGCATCTTGCCGGTCTGCACGAGGGTAAGGAGCTCGAAGAGCTCGTCCATCGTGCCGTAGCCGCCGGGGAAGACGATCACCGCCTTCGCCAGGTAGGCGAACCAGAACTTGCGCATGAAGAAGTAGTGGAAGTGGAAGGAGAGCTCGCGCGTCACGTACGGATTGTCGAACTCCGGCTGCGGGATGGAGATGGTCAAGCCGACGTTCATGCCTTGCGCCTCTGAGGCGCCGCGGTTTGCCGCCTCCATGATGCCCGGCCCGCCGCCGGTGCAGACGACGAAGCGCCGCTCGTCGCGGTCGAGCGTCTTCGACCAGCGCGTGAGCCGCGCGGCGAGCTCGCGCGCCGCCTCGTAGTAAGCGGACATCTGCAGCGTCATGCGCGCCGTCTCGACGTCGCCATGGCCGGCTTCCGCCTGGCGCAAGAGCTCCTGCGCGTCCTCGCGCGAGCGGATGCGCGCCGAGCCCATGAACACCACGGTGTCCTCGACGCGGTGGTAATCGAAGCGGCTTTTCGGCTCGAGGTACTCGGACAGCATGCGCAGCACGCGCGCGTCCTTGCTGTTGAGGAAGCCGATGTTGTGATAGGCCTTGGTGAGCCCGCGGTTGGGATTTGGCATCGCTACTCCGCCTTGGCGCCGGACTGAATCACGACTTTCGCCCACTTGTCGGTCTCCGCTTTGATGACTTTTCCGAAATCCTCCGGCGTGCCCTTGATCGGCTTGCCGCCGAGCTCGCCATAACGCTTGAGCATGGCGGGATCCGATAGCGCGGCGTTCACCGTAGCGTTGATTCTGTCGATCGCTTCGCGCGGACTATCTTTCGGCATGCCGATGCCGAACCACGCCGTTGCCTCGTAGCCGTGCACCGTCTCCGCGACCGTCGGCACCTCCGGCAGCGACGGCTCGCGCTCAGCCGAGGTCACGCCGAGCGCGCGCAGCCGTCCGCTCTTGATGTGCGGCATGGAGGAGGGCAGGTTGTCGAAAAGCACATGCACCTGGCCGGCGATGAGATCGGTGAGCGCCGGCGCCGCGCCCTTGTAGGGCACGTGCAGCATCTCGCAGCCGGTCATCGTCTTGAAGAGCTCGCCCGACAGGTGCACCGACGTGCCGCTCCCCGAGGACGCCATGTTCACTTTGCCGGGATTCGCCTTGCACCAGGAGATGAATTCGGCCACCGTCTTCGGCGGCAGCGCCGCCGGCACGACCATTACGTTCGGCGTGCGCACCAGGCCCACCACCGGCGCGACGTCGCGCACGAAGTCGAACGGCAGGTTCTTGTACAGCGTGGCGTTGATGCCGTTGGCCGGGTTGACGAGCAGCAGCGTATAGCCGTCGGCGGGCGACCTGAGCGCGTACTCCGTGCCGATGTTGTTGCCGCCGCCCGGCTTGTTCTCGATGATGAATTGCTGCCCGAGCTTCTCGGAGAGCCACTGCGCCGTGAGCCGCGCCAGCACGTCGGTGGTGCCGCCCGGCGGATAAGGCACGACCCATTTCACCGGATGCGTCGGGTAATCGGCGAAAGCCGAGGCGATGCCGCCGGCGGCGAAGATCGCCGCCACGAACCTAAGCGCTATGCGAACCATGGTCTCCTTCACTGCGTTGAAAGACATTAGCCGTACATTTTCCAGCCGTAGCCTCTGCACTCGGTGCAATCCTGTGTGCCGACTCGGCCGGTGCAGTCGCAGCCTTCGCACGGATCCCAGAGATACGTAAGGCCGCTCTTGTAGATGCCGTAGCAGCGCCGGTTGTTCACGGTCTCGTTGCAGCGGTGATTGAGGTGCGCGTGCTCATTGGAGAGCGCGTGGCAGACGCTGCAGACCGCGAGCGGCTTCTCTTTCTTTTGCGGCCGCAATGCCTAGCGCTTCGGCGCCGGATGGATGTTGTCCACCCAGTGCACTTCCTCCGGCTTCTCGGCGACCGGGATGTCGAGGTTCACCACCACGGGCTCCTGGCCGCTGCGGCAAAGCACGCACGACAGCGGCTCGGTGTCGCTCGCGTTGATCTCCTGGTGCGGCACGTAGGGCGGCACATAGATGAAGTCGCCCGGCCCGGCTTCGGCGACGAATTCGAGCCTCTCCCCCCAGCGCATGCGCGCCTTGCCTTTCACCACGTAGATCACGCTCTCCACCGGCCCGTGATGGTGCGCGCCGGTCTTCGCCTTCGGATGGATCACCACCGTGCCGGCCCAGAGCTTCTCGGCGCCGGTGCGCGCGTAGGTGATCGCCGCGGCGCGGTTCATGCCCGGCGTCTGCGCCGTATTGATGTCCAGCTCTGTTGACTTCACCACGCGCACGCCGTCGAGCTTCCATTTCGGTGCATTTTCGTGCGGACTGTCGTGCCGGTGCGCCATGAAAGTTCTCCTGAGGGCTCGATGATAGGACTGTTTCGCAGCCGCGGCGCTTGCATTCAGGGGCATGCAATGACACACCGCTAGGATCGGCCCATGAAACGCGAAACGGCGCTGGCGCTGGCGCTCGCGCCCGCGGCCGAGCGGCCGGCGGATCTCTACGACGCGCTGCTCGTCATTGCGATTTTCGCCGGCATGGGTGCGCTCGCATGGGCGGCGGTGGCGACAGCGCTCCTCGCGCCGCTCTTCGAGATCGTGGAGCGCGGCCACTGGCACCTGCTCTGGCTGCGGCCGCTCGCGATCTGGGTCGGCATGGGTCTCGTGCTGATGTTCGGTCGCACGGTGTTCTGGCTCTGCTACCGGCCATTCGCGCCGGCGAGCGCAGACGAGGCACCCCTGATCACGGTCATCATCCCGGCCTACAACGAAGGCGCGATGGTGGAGCTCGCCATCCGCTCGGCCGCCGCCGCGGACTACCCGCGCGAGCGCCTCGAGATCATCGCGGTGGACGACGGCAGCACCGACGACACCTGGCGCTACATCTCGCGCGCGGCGCAGCGCTTCCCCGGGCTCGTGAGCGCGGTTCGCCTGGAGCGCAACCAGGGCAAGCGCGCGGCCCTCGCCGAGGGCTTTCGTCGCGCGCGCGGCGAGATTGTCGTCACGGTCGACTCCGACAGCGAGATCGAGCGCCAGACGCTCGCTGCGATCGCCGGACCATTCCGCGACCCGCGCATCGGCGCGGTGGCGGGCAAGGTGGCGGTCCATAACCGCCACGCCGGGCTCATTCCGCGCATGCTTCACGTGCGCTTCGTCCTCTCGTTCGACTTCCTGCGAAGCGCGCAATCGTTTTTCCGCACGGTCTACTGCTGCCCCGGCGCGCTCGCCGCGTACCGCATGTCGGTAGTGCGCCAGGTGTTGCCGCAGTGGGAACGCCAGCGCTTCCTCGGCACCGAGTGCACGTACGGCGAGGACCGCGCGATGACGAACTGCATTCTCGCCGCGGGCTACGACACTGTTTATCAGCGTAGCGCCGTCGTGCACACCCTGGTCCCGGAGACCTACACGCGGCTTTGCAAGATGTACCTGCGCTGGGACCGCAGCTACATCCGCGAGGAGCTGCGCTTCGCGCGCGTTGTGTGGCGCCGGCCGCCGCTCTGGCGCGCGCTCGCAATGTACGAGAGCACGGTCACCAACCTGCGCTTCCCGGTGGCCTACCTTTCCATCGCGCTCATGGTGGTCCACGCTGTGCAGGACCCGGCGTCGATCGTGCGCATGCTGCTCGCGATCATGGTG
>DASREB010000331.1:0-9171 GCA_035652275.1 Burkholderiales bacterium | reverse complement strand
GCGCATCGAGCGGCTCGCGGCGCGGATGTGCCTCACCGTCTCCAAACCGTCCATGTCCGGCATCTTCCAGTCGACGAATACGGCATCGAACGGATGGTCGAGCGCCGCCGCCTGGACCGCCGCCACGGCGTCCTTGCCGGTCGACACCGCCGCCGCCGCGAGATCGAGCGCGCGCAGCTGCTCGGTCAGGATTTCGCGCGCCGCCGCGTTGTCGTCGACGACCAGCAGCCGCAGGCCTTTGAGCTGCTCGGGCAGGAGCTTGTGCCGCGGCAGCGCCGCCGCCCGGACACCCAGCCATACGGTGAAGGAAAAGATGCTGCCTTTGCCAGGCGTCGATTCCACCAGCATCTGGCCGCCCATCAGTTCCACCAGGCGCTTGGCGATGGTAAGGCCGAGCCCGGTGCCACCGTAGCGGCGCGTGGTCGAGCCGTCCGCCTGGGTAAAGGGCTGGAACAGCCGCGCCGACTGCTCGGCGGTCATGCCGATGCCGGTGTCGGCGACGGCGAAGCGCAGCTCCGCTTTTTCGCCGACCCGCGCCACGCGGCGCACCGCGATCGAGATTTGGCCCTGCTGGGTGAACTTCACCGCGTTGTTCACCAGGTTGGTCAGCACCTGCGCGAGGCGCAGCGGATCGCCCACCAGCTCCTGCGGCACGTCCGCGTCGCTGTCGAAGAGGAATTCCAACCCCTTGTCGGTGGCCTTCTGCGCCACAAATGACGAGACGTTCTCCAGCACATCGTCGAGCCGGAATGGCACCGCTTCGATATCGAGCTTCCCGGCCTCCACCTTGGAGAAATCGAGAATGTCATTGACGATCGCAAGGAGCGACGTGCCGGCGTTGTGCACCTTGGAGGCGTAGTCCTTCTGCCGGGTGTTGAGCTCGGTCTTCAGCATCAGGTGCGAGAGGCCGATGATCGCGTTCAGCGGCGTGCGGATCTCGTGGCTCATGTTGGCGAGGAACATCGATTTCGCCTGCGTTGCCTGCTCGGCGGCCGCCTTCGCTTCGCGCAGCGCTTCGCCGGCCGCGCGCTGGTCCTCGTGCGCCTTGGCAAGACCGGCGTACAGCGCGCTGTTTTCGAGCAGCAGCACCATCAGCAGAAAGCTCGAGGCGAGCAGGCCGTAGATGCGCCCGGTGTACCAGCCGAGGTCGTAGCGGCCGCCGTTCAGCACCGCGGCGAGCGCAATGTCGAAGACCCACGCGCAAAGCGTGACGATCAGCCAGAGATCGAGCACCGAATGCGGCCAGCGTCGGTACAGCACTAGCAGGGCGGCGAAGCTCAGCAGCCAGCAGCAGGTGGCAACGAACACCTTGATGGATGCGTCGTGGTTGCCTTGCATGATTGGCGGCAGGACCGCATGGCCAACAGTAGTCAGCGCCGTGAGCCCCGCTACCGCGATGAGGCTCATGAGCGCGCACGTCGCGATGCGCACGACCGCGCTGCCGGCATCCTTTCCTGCTCGCCTGTCCAGCGCATAGCCGATGATCAGGAGTGGGAAACCGCCATGCCACAAGAAATAGATCCAGGCGGTGGTCTGCGGCCCGGCGCCGAGTAGTCCCGTGGGCGCGAAGAGGCCGGGAAAGCTGAGCGCATGGCTCACTGCCATCAGCGCGCTGAAGAGATAGGCGCCCGCGAGGAGCAGCAAGCCGCGTGAGCGCACGATGTTGTACAGGCCGAAGAGCAGCACGCAGGTGATGAGATCGTTGACGACCAGCGCCGACTGATAGGCCGGCAGGAATGCGGGCAACGGCGGCAGCGGCTGCTTGGCGAATGGCGCAGCGAAAACGAAGATGGCGCCGGACAGCAGCACTGCGGCGAGCGCGAGCCGGCGTTGACCCTTTTCGGCCGGCAGCGTGGACAGGAACGCCGTACTCCCTTGCGGCATTGTTATAGCCCTTTGTGTGCGAGCGCGCGGGTCGCCCGCGCTTATCTGTATATCCTTCCGGCTGACAAGCGAGTAAGGAGAAGCTTCCGCTCTATGGAAAAAGCCTTAAACCGCGTCTTTACCCGTATGGCGACCGGGTCTCGGCCGCTGTCCGAGATTCCCCGACAAGCGGTGGCCGCGTACTCCTTTTAATGCCCCAATTGGTGCGTTTACGCACACATCTCGCAATCCGGGACGCCTTCGAAATCGTTGACCGGGCGCGCCGCGCCGGGTCCGTCGCGCTGCAAGAGTGCGCAAAAAGTGGTTAGCTGACAGGCGATGAGCCGCCCGCTGCGACGTGATGCGTTTCGCGTGATCCAGGATATCGTCCAGGAGGCGACCGGCACCCCGCTACCGCCGGAAGCGCGGCGGCGGGTGGAGAAGGTGCTCGAGAGCCTGGCGAAGGGCGATGTGACGGACGCCGGGCAGGGCTTCTCTCCGCGCGAGGTCACGATCCTCTTCGCCGACCTGCGCGGGTTTTCCGCCATCGCCGCCGGATATGCCGGCGAAGTGGTGGTGAAGCTGCTCAATCGCTGCTTCGGGCGAATGGTGGACATCGTGGCGCGGCACTACGGCACGGTCGACAAGTTCATCGGTGACGCGATCATGGTGATCTTCGGCGGCGATCCGGCGGCGCCGCGAGATCATGCGCGGCGCGCGCTGCTCTGTGCGGTCGAGATGCAGATCGCGATGAACGAGCTGCGCCAACTGCACCGCGAGGAGGGAGTGCCGGAGCTCTATATGGGCATCGGTATCAGCAGCGGGCGCGTGATGGCCGGCCTCATCGGCTCCGAGGCCTACCGCGCCTATACGATCATCGGAGAGGAAGTGAACGTCGCATCGCGCATCGAAGCCTTGAGCCTGCGCGGCCAGGTGCTGATGAGCGAAGCGACCTACGCCCATTGCCGGGATTTTGTGCACGCCGGCGAGCCGCTGGAAGTGCACGTGAAGGGCCAGGCCGAACGAATCCACGTTCGCGAAATGCTCGGCGTCCCGGCGCTCGGCAAGGTGGTGCCGCGCCAGGACGTGCGCAAGAGCCCGCGTGTGCCCGTGCGGCTGGACTTCAGCTACCAGCTTGTCGAAGGCAAAGTCGTGCGCGGAGCGGAGGAACGCGGCGTGATCCGCGACATTGGCTACAACGGCGTGCTCGCCGAGCTGGCCGGTCCCTTACTCCGCCATGCCGAGCTCAAGCTCGCTTTTGAGCTGCCGGCGCTCGGCTATCGCGCGAGCGATGTCTACGCACGCATCGTCGCAAGCCGTGAGCAGGATGGCCGTTATCTCGCCGGCATGGAGTTCACCTCGCTTGCCGACGAAGCCGCCGCCAAGGTGCGGCTCTTCGTGCAGATGCTGCTGCAGGGCGAGTACCGGCAGGTCGATTGAGCTAGCGGCCGACCACGCACGCCGGCGGCAGGCGAACCGTAAACGTGCTGCCGACGTTCACCGTGCTGTCGACGGAAATTGCGCCGCCCATCATGCCTACGAGCCGCCTGGAGATCGCGAGGCCGACGCCCCATCCCCGCTTGTCCTCGGCAGTCGCGGCACGCCGCTGGGCGAACTCGCCGAAAATCCTGTCGAGGTTATCTTGCGCGATGCCGATGCCGGTGTCCGCGATGCGGATCAGCGCGGCGCCGTCCTCCGCCACTAAGCTTTCGATCGTGATGCCGCCCGCGTCGGTGAACTTGATGGCGTTCATCACCAGGTTGCGCACCCCCCGGCCGAGCTTCACCCTGTCTGCAAGCAGACGGATCGGGCGCTGAGCCTCGCTCAGCTGCAGGCGCACGCCTTTCGCCCGCGCGAGCGGCTCGAAGCCTTGCAGCTCCTGCGCGAGCAGTTCATCGAGCGCGAATTCGCTCGCGTGCACGGCGACGCGGCCCGAATCGATGGCGGAGATGTCGAGAACGTCGCCGACCATGTCCGACATGGAAAGGGCGCTGGTCTGCAGGCTTCGCGCCAGCCCGGGGAGCTGCGCTGCGAGCCCCGGATCATTCGCGGTATGGCGGATGAGTTCCGCCATCACGTTGATGGTGGTCAGCGGCGTGCGCATATCGTGCGACACCGATGCCAACCGCCGGCTCTTGCGTGTGCTCGCTTCTTCCGCGGCCATGCCTCTCGCATCGAGGGCGTCGGCAGCCAGCGTCAGCCCGTGCAGCAAAGACGCGGTGAGGAGCAGCGTAACGCTCGCGAGCACCCGGTTCACGAAGAACGGCTCGCGCAGCGTGAAATCTCCGGGCGGTATCTGGCGCGCGTACACCACGAACGTTGCGGTGAGCAGCACCAAGGCGAGCAGCCAGATCAGCCGCCGGTTGCGCGTGCCGGCCGCGACGACGAGCGGCAGGCTGTAGACGATCGACACGTTGAGCTGTATCCAGTCTCCCAATCGACGTAGATTTCTACGACAGCCAGTGCGAGCGCCGAGCCGGCGACGAGCGCTCGAGCGCGGGGACCCAGGGAATACAGCCTGGCCGGCACGTATTTTTCCGATGCGGTGCCGAATACGTTACTCTTTGCCTACCCCGATCGAAACGAGCAATGTGAAACGTGACGCGCGTCCTTATTGCCGACGACGACCGCGGCCTGCGAAGCGCTCTTAAGCTTGCGCTGGAAGCGAATGGCTACGACGTTCGCGTTGCCGCGAACGGTGCCGATGCGCTCGCGCTGCAGCGCGGTACCCCGGCGGACGTGCTGATTACCGACATTTTCATGCCCGAAGCCGACGGCTTCGAGGCGATCGATGGCTTCCGCAAGGCATTTCCCGCCACCAAGATCATCGCCATGTCCGGCGACGCCAGGCGCGCGAAGCGCGAATATCTGTCAGCCGCAACGCTGATCGGCGTCGATGCGACGCTTAAGAAACCGTTTCAAGTCGGAACGCTGCTGCAGGCGCTGCGCTCTCTGGGCGTCTAGCCGCGTCGGCGTTTGCTTGCACCCTGGTCAGCGTTGACGCTTTAAGTCGCCACTAAGGCGACGGCCTTAGGCTGTCCTCACCTAGTGCAAAAAAGCAATCAATCATGTCGGGAACCGCGCACGCGAAAAGACGCGCTAGCGATTCTGATCAATTCACGATCGAGGTTTCTATGAAGACCCTGAGTACCGCATTTGCCATCGCACTCCTCGCCGCGGCGCTGCAAGCCAATGCCGCGACGCTGCCGCAGCCCAAGACAGAAAACGGCGTGGCCTACCTGAATGGCGGCGTCGGCCAGGACGAAGCCGCCGCGATGAAGGCGCAGGCGAAGAACTACCCCATGAGCATGATTTTCTCTGCCGGCAAGGAAAATGAATTTGTCCTCGACGTCAAGCTGACGATCAAAGACATGGGCGGAAAGGAAATCCCGAGCACCGCCGCGGGACCGATCATGCTCGTCAAGCTGCCTGCGGGTACGTATGCCGTCGCCGCGGATCGGAACGGCACGACGCTGCACCGCACCGTCCATGTCGGCACGACGGATCACAAGCAAATCGTTTTCCACTGGCCCCAGGCTTGACCGGCTTGCGCTCGACGAGGCGGCTGCTTCTCATCGAGCACGATGTGCTGATGGGCGCCGGCATCCGCCTCGCGCTGCGTGAGGACGGCTTCATCGTCGACTGGGTGAAGGGCGGCGCGGCTGCAGAGGCGGCGTTGCAGTCGGACTCATATTCGGTGGTCGTCATCGATGTCGGGCTGCCGCGACCCCAATGCCTGACGATCCTTGAGCTGTTGTATGCGCGCAGGAAGCCCGTACCGGTGGTCATCATCGCTGCGCACGAAAACGCGGATCATCTCGATGAGATTGCCGCGCGCATACGCGCTGCGCTGCGTAGGCAAACGGACCCTGGCGAGCGCGAAGCGACGATATTTGCGCTGCCTTTCTCATGGCGTTGAGCACCGGTTGCCCGGCCTATCGGCCGAGCTCAAGGATCGGACGAGCGGCACAGCGAAGCATTGGGTGGCGTTGAGCCTTTACGCGCTCTTGACCGGTCACCCCGGCGGCGATGCCGCATGAAAGCTTGTCAGGCCTTCGCAACCCCGAACGCGGCCTCTGCGGCACGGTGTACGTGCCGTGTGGCGAGCATCGAGGCGAGCTCCTCGTCGCCGTCGATCACGGCGGCGAGGATCTTGGAATGCTCATCCCAGTCCTGCTCGGCGCGCTGCGCGGTGTTGGCGGCAAAGACAAGGTTGGTGCGCTCGCGCAGCGTGCGCATGATGTCGAAGAGGATGCTGTTGCCGCCCGCCTCGGCGAGCTTGTCGTGGAATTCGCCGTTCAGCCGCACGAGGTCGTCGACCTTCTTCGAGCGTGCGGCGCGGTTGCCGTCCTTCAGGACGCGCTTCAGCTCCTGAACGATTGCCGGGTCGTGGTGCCGCGCGGCGAGGCGCGCATTCAGCCCTTCGAGCGTGGCGCGCACTTCGACGAGGTCGCGCGCCACCTCCGGCGAGATCTCGGCCACCGAGGCGCCGCGCCGCGGCTGCACGGCGACCAGGCCTTCGCCTGCGAGCACGCGCAGCGCTTCGCGGATCGGGATGCGGGAGACGCCGAGCTCCTCGGAGAGGCGGTCCTCGATCAGCCGGTCGCCGGGGCGCCGGCGATTGGTGATGATGGAACGGCGCAGCTCCTCCGCGACGCGCTGACTGAGCGACGGATGCTCTCGTCCCAGCCTGCCGCCCGCGCCGTTGCCCTTCTCCTTCATTGCATCATGATGCCAGCCTGGTGCACGACGCGCGTCCAGTGCTCGCGCTTCTGCTTCAGCCACTGCCCCGACTGCTTCGGGTCAAGGTCCGTCGCGGTATAGTCCGCAGCCCGGTTTTTCTCGCGCACATCGGCTGTCGCCATCGCGCTCTTCACTTCTCGCGCGAGCGCCTGCACGATCTCGTCGGGCGTGCCGGCCGGTGCCAGCAGCGCATAGGCGAACGAGGCGTCGAAGCCGGGATAGCCCGACTCCGCCACGGTCGGCACCTCGGGTGCGAGCTCCGAGCGCTTGAGGCTCGAGACGGCGAGCGCGCGCAGCTTGCCCGACTTGACGTGCGGATAGACGCCCGTCGTGACAGCGAAGATCGCATCGACCTGGCCGGCGACCACATCGACGATCGACTGGCCCGTGCCCTTGTAGGGAATGTGGTTCATGTCGACGCCGGACGTGGCGAGGAAGTACGCGAACGACAGGTGGCTCGGCGAGCCGTTGCCGCCCGAGGCATAGTTGAGTGGCTTCTGCTTCGCCAGCGCGACGAGCTCCTTCACGCTCTTCGCCGGCACGGCGCTATTCACCGCGAGCATCTGGCCGTAGGTCACCGGCACCGAGATGACGGCGAAATCCTTCTCGACATTGAACGGCATCGTCTTGTAGATCGCCGGGTTGACCGTGAACGTGGTGTCGAGCGCGAAAAGCACCGTGTATCCGTCCGCGGGACTTTTCGCCACGATGTCGGCGCCGATGTTGCCGCCGGCGCCCGCCTTGTTCTCGATGACGAACGGCTGCTTGAGCGCGGTGGCGACCTTGTCGCAGATCATGCGGGCAAAAATGTCGAGCGGTCCTGGCACTGTAGTGACGATCACCCGCACCGGCTTCGCCGGGTACTGCGCGGCCGCCGGGAGGGCCAGGGCAATCAGCGCTACGGCAGCGATGCGTTGAAGCAGCGTCATTCGATGTCTCCTCGTCTGGAACTCATTTCTTGATGTCCGGTTCGACCACTACGCGGTACTTCGGCGCGAGCAAGTCCTTCAGCGCCTGCAACGCGGCGAGCGCGCATTGCGTGTCCTGCTCGCCGTTACCGCCCGAAAGGCCCACGCCGCCGACCACTTCATCGTTCACCACGACCGGAAAGCCGCCGACGAAGGCGGCGAAGCGGCCTTCGAAGCTCAGCTGGATGCCGAACGCCTCGTTGCCAGGCAGCGCCGGACCGGAGGGCGGCTTGGTGAAGAGGTGCGTCGAGCGCCGGTGCCCTGCGGCAGTGAAGGCCTTGTTCCAAGCGATCTGCGGCCCGGTGATGCGCGCGCCGTCCATGCGCTCGAGCGCGAGTGGAAAGCCGCCCTCGTCGCACACGCAGACGGTCTGCGCGACGCCGATCTCCGCGGCCTTGCGCTTCGCGGCCTCGACCATGGCGCGCGCATCGGCGAGCTCCAGCTTGAACGCGCTTTTCATATTCCCTGGTAGACCGTCTTGATCTGCGTGTAGAACTCGAGGCCCGCGCGGCCCGACTCGCGGAAGGTCGAGGTGCTCGAGCGCTTCAGGCCGCCGAACGGCGCATTCACCAGGTTGCCGGTGGTCGTGCGATTGATCTTGACCGTGCCGCTCTGGATATCGTGCGCAAAGCGATGCATGTAGCGCGGATTGCGTGTGGCGATCGCGGCGGAGAGGCCATATTCGCTGTCGTTCGCCTTGGCGATCGCGTCCTCGTAGCTCGCCACCTCGATGATCGCGAGCACCGGGCCGAAGATCTCCTCGCGCGCGGTGCGCATCGACTGGCTGACCTCGGTGAAGATGGCGGGCGCGACGAAGTAGCCATGATCGTATTGCTCGCCACGCAAGCGCTCGCCGCCGTAGAGGTGCTTCGCCTCCTGCTTGCCGATATCGACGTAACGCAGCACCGTGTCCATCTGCTTCCTGGTCGCGATCGGGCCGAGCTCGTTCTTCGGATCCATGCCGCTGCCGATACGCAGCGCCTTTACCTTTGCGAGCAGGCGCTCGGTGAATTCGCGCTTCACCGCCGCATGCACCAGCAGCCGGCTGGTGCCGGTGCACGCCTGACCGGTGAGTGAGAGACCGCCCTTAATCGCTAGATCGACCGCCTTATCGAGCTCAGCGTCCTCCATGACGATGAGCGGGTTCTTGCCGCCAAGCTCCATCTGCGTGCGCGTGGTGAGCGGTGCGCTGCGGTGGATCTCTTCGCCCGCCGCGGTGGATCCGGTAAACGAGATCGCGCGCACCGTCGGCGAGGACGTGATGACGGGCCCGACTTCGCCCGCCGAGCCGGTGATGTAGTTCAGCACGCCCTTCGGCAAGCCGGCTTGCACCAGCGCTTCGGTCAGCCGATAACCGCTGAGCGGCGCATCGGAGGAGGGTTTGAAGACCACGGTGTTGCCGGTAATCAGCGCGGGCGCTACCTTCCGGGCCGGGATCGACACCGGAAAATTCCACGGCGTGATGACCGCCACCACCCCGAGCGGCTCGCGCGCCGTGTAGACCAGCATGTCGGCGTCGTCCTGCGGGAAGCTCTCGCCGCCGTAGGACTGGCCCTCGATTGCGTAGAAGCGCAGCGTCTGCGCCGAGCGCAGGAAC
>DASREB010000330.1:0-6525 GCA_035652275.1 Burkholderiales bacterium | reverse complement strand
CTCGCCGGCGCAACATCAACGTCAGCCGAGCTTCCGCCGCGGTCGGCACGACGCTCTGGCTCGAAGCGGCCGCCGGCGGCGCACAGGCGCTCGGCCGCGACATGGGCGCGATTGCGGCGGGAAAGCGCGCCGATCTCGTGGTGCTCGACGGCGAGCACCCCGATCTCGCAGCGCGCACGGGCGACGCGATTGCCAACGCGCTGGTCTTCTCCGGCGTCACGAGCCTTGTGCGCGACGTCATGGTGGCCGGCCGCTGGGTGGTACGCGAGCGGCGACATGCGCAGGAAAACGCAGCCGCGGAGCGCTACGCGCGCGCGGTCGCCGAATTGATTCGATAGGCTCGATCCTGAGGAGATGAACCCGATGGCTGCCTTATGGAGATTGGCGGGACTCACCCTGCTGGCGTTCGCGCCGTCGCTGCCAGCGCAGCAGTATCCGGCGAAGCCGATCCGCCTGGTGGTTTCGTTTCCGCCCGGCGGCACCGTCGACATCGTCGCGCGCATCCTGCAGCCCGGGCTGGCGGCCGCACTCGCGCGGCCGATCGTCATCGAGAATCGGGGCGGCGCCGGCGGGGCGCTCGCCACTGAAGCGGTCGCCCGCAGCGCAGCCGACGGCTACACGCTCCTCCTCACGCTCTCGTCGCACACCATCAATCCGATGCTTTACAAGCTGAACTACGACGTCGAGCGCGACTTCGCGCCGGTGTCGCTGGTGGTGAGCGTGCCGCAATTGATCGCGGCGCATCCGGGCGCGCCGGCCGCGACGCTCGCCGAGCTGGTGGCGCTCGCAAGAGAGCGACCGGGCTTTTACGCCTACGCCTCGCCCGGCAACGGCACCCCGGGGCACATCGCGGCCGAGCTGCTGAAGATCAGGACCGGCATCAATCTGGTCCATGTGCCCTACAAGGGCGGCGGGCCGGCCGTCGCCGATGCGCTCGCCGGCCAGGTTCCGTTCCTGGTGCTCACCGCGCCGGCTGCGCTGCCGTTCGCGCGCTCCGGCAGGCTGCGCGCGCTTGCAGTCACGACATTGAAGCGCAGCCCCGCGGCACCGGACATTCCTACCGTCGCGGAAGCGCTCAACCTTCCCGACTACGAGGTCGATTTGTGGGTCGCGCTATTCGCACCGGCGAAGACGCCGCCGGCCGCGATCGCCCGCGTGCAGCAGGAAGTCTCCCGGGTACTGCGGCTGCCCGAGGTGCGGCAGAAGCTCTTCGAGCAGACCGCGGATCCGGTCGGCAGTACGCCCGAGGAGCTGCAGCGCATCGTCAAAGCGGAGCTCAAGCGCTGGGCCGAGGTCATCGCCAGGGCCGGCATCAAGGGCGACTGACTAGTCGGCGAGCTCGGGCCGGTTCTTGAACTGCGCCAGCGCCTCTGGGTTGGCGAGCGCCTCGAGGTTCTTGACCGCGCGGCCGTGCACCACGTCGCGCACCGCGAGCTCGACGATCTTGCCGCTCTTGGTGCGCGGGATGTCGGTCACCTGCACGATCTTCGCCGGCACGTGGCGCGGCGTGGTGTTGTCGCGGATGCGCCGCTTGATGCCGCTGACCACCGCGTCGTCGAGCGCGAGACCATCGCGCAGCTTGACGAACAGCACCACGCGCACGTCGCCCTGCCAGTCCTGGCCGATCACCAGCGATTCGACCACCTGCTCGAGCTGCTCGACCTGCCGATAAATCTCCGCCGTGCCGATGCGCACGCCGCCGGGATTCAGCACCGCGTCCGAGCGCCCATAGATGATGATGCCGCCATGCGCGGTGATCTCCGACCAGTCACCGTGGCGCCAGACATTGGGATATTTCTCGAAATATGCCGCGCGGTACTTCGCGCCGTCGGCATCGTTCCAGAAACCGATCGGCATCGCGGGAAACGGCCTGGTGCAGACGAGCTCGCCTTTCTCGCCGACCACCGCACGGCCGTTTTCGTCGTACACCTCCACCGCCATGCCGAGACCTCTGGCCTGGATCTCGCCGCGCCACACCGGTGCGGCCGGGTTGCCGAGGACGAAGCACGACACGATGTCGGTGCCGCCGGAGATGGATGACAGGCAGAGGTCCTGCTTCACATTCTGGTAAACGTAGTCGAATCCTTCGGGAAGCAGCGGCGAGCCGGTCGAGAGCACGGCACGCAGCTTCTTCAACTGATGCGTCTCGATCGGCTTCAGGCCGGTCTTCGCCAGCGAGTCGATGAACTTCGCAGACGTGCCGAAGTGCGTCATGCGCTCGGCATCGGCGTAATCGAAGAGCAGGCGCCCGCGGTTGACGAAGGGCGACCCGTCGTAGAGAAGGAGCGTCGCCTCGGAGGCGAGGCCCGAGACGAGCCAGTTCCACATCATCCAGCCGAGCGTGGTGAAGTAGAACAGCCGATCGGCCACGCGCACGTCACTGTGCAGGCGTTGCTCCTTCAAATGCTGGAGCAGCGTACCGCCCGTGCCGTGGACGATGCACTTCGGCACCCCGGTGGTGCCGGATGAATAGAGGATGTACAACGGATCGTTGAAGCCGACCGGCTGATAGCTGATCTCCTGCCGCTCGAACGGCTCGAGGAATTCGTAGAGCGAGGTGCCGGCGGTCGCGGTCTCGCCGATGTAGTCGATCACCACCAGCTCCTCGACGCTCGGCAGCTTGTCGAGGACCTGCATTGCCTTCTCCTGGCAGTCGAACTCCTTGCCGTTGTAGATGTAGCCGTCGGCACAGAAAAGCACCTTCGGCTCGATCTGCCCGAAGCGATCGAGCACGCCCTGTACGCCGAAATCGGGCGAGCAGCTCGACCACACGGCGCCGAGGCTCGCGGTGGCGAGCATGGCGGCGGTGGCTTCCGGCAGGTTCGGCAGGTAACCGGCGACGCGGTCGCCCTTCTGCACGCCGACATCGGCGAGCGCCTGCGCCATGCGGGAGACGAGGTCGTAGAGCTGCTTGTAGGTCATGCGCCGCTTGATGCGGTCTTCGCCCCAGAAGACGATCGCCTCGGCGCCGTCGCGCCGGCGAAGCAGGTTCTGCGCGAAGTTGAGCCGCGCCTGCGGGAACCAGCGCGCGCCGGGCATGCGATTGCCCTCGACCAGCGTCTCGCCGCCCTTCTCGCCGATCACGCCGCAGAAGTCCCACAACCGGTTCCAGAACTCCGGCGCCTGCTCCACCGACCAGCGGTGCAGCTCGGCATAGTCGCGCTTGCCCACCTCGCGCATGAAGCGCGACATCGCGGTCTGCGCGACGCGCTCGGCGCTCGGCGTCCACATCGGCTCGCTCATTGCAGCCGCTCGCGGATGTTTTGCGGGATGCGCACCGGCTTCTGGCGCTGCATGTCGATGAACACCACGGTGGCGGCGCCGTCGGCGTAGAGCTCGCCGTCGATTTTCAGTTCGTAGAACGTGGCGACGCTCGATCCGCCGGGCGCTCCGGCGTACACCTGCACTTCGACCGTGCCCGGGTAGTTGATCGCCCGCTTGAAATTGCAAGAGGCGTTGGCGACGACGATGCCGGTCGTCTTCCACGCTTCATCCTCGGGCACGAGCGCGTCGAACCAGCCGATGCGCGCCTGCTCCATGTAGCGGAAGTAGACCGTGTTGTTGACGTGGCCCATCGCGTCCATATCGCCCCAGCGGATCGCAATGCGTTCGACATGCACCAGCTTGCGAAGGGAGGACCGCAGTGACTCCATCGGGCGCCGATTATAATTGTCGCCCATGGCGCGCGAATCGATGCAGTACGACATCGTCATCGTCGGCGCCGGTCCCGCGGGGCTCGCGGCCGCGATCCGCGCGAAACAGCTCTCTGCCGATGTCTCGGTCTGCGTGCTCGAGAAGGGCTCCGAGGTCGGCGCGCACATCCTGTCCGGCGCGGTGATGGATCCGCGCGCGCTCGCCGAATTGACGCCCGACTGGCAAGCGAAGGGCGCGCCGCTCAATACGCCGGTGACGCGCGACCGCTTCCTTTTCCTGCGCGAGAAAGGCGCGTTCGAAACGCCGGCGTTCATGCTGCCCGGCTGCTTCCAGAACCACGGCAACTATGTCGTGAGCCTCGGCAACGTTTGCCGCTGGCTCGCGAAACAGGCCGAAGCGATGGGCGTCGAGATCTTCCCGGGCTTCGCCGCTGCCGAGGTGCTCTACGACGGGCAGGCGGTGAAAGGCGTGGCGACCGGCGATCTCGGCATCAACCGCCAGGGCGAGAAGACCGACGCCTATCAGGAGGGGATGGAGCTCCACGGCAAGTACACCTTCTTCGCCGAGGGCTGTCGCGGGCATCTCGGCAAGCAGCTCGAGGCGCGCTATCGGCTGCGCGAGGGCGCCGATCCGCAGGTCTACGGCATCGGGCTGAAAGAGCTCTGGGAGGTGCAAGCCGAGCGGCACGAGCCCGGATTGGTCATGCATACGGCCGGCTGGCCGCTGGACGCGAGCACCTATGGCGGCTCGTTCCTCTATCACATGGAGAACCGCCAGGTGGCGGTCGGCTTTGTGGTCGGGCTCGGCTACGAGAACCCGTATCTCTCGCCCTATGAGGAATTCCAGCGCTTCAAGACGCATCCGGCGATCCGCGGTTTTTTCGAGCAGGGAAAGAGAATCTGCTACGGCGCACGCGCGATCACGGCCGGCGGGCTGCAATCGCTGCCCAAGCTGGTGTTCCCGGGCGGCGCGCTGATCGGCGACGACGCGGGCTTCCTTAATGCCTCGCGCATCAAGGGCAGCCATTGCGCCATCAAGTCCGGAATGCTCGCGGCCGAAGCGGCGTGCGAGGCGCTGAAGGCGGGACGCGCGGCGGATGAGCTAAGCGCCTACCCCGCGGCGTTCAAGGCGAGCTGGCTGTACGAGGAGCTCTACCGCGCGCGCAATTTCAAGCCGTGGATGTCCAAGGGCCTCTATACGGGCACGCTGATGGTCGGCATCGACCAGATCGTGTTCCGCGGCAATGCGCCCTGGACCCTGCATCACGCGCATGCCGACAACGAAACGCTGAAGCGCAAGAGCGAGGCGCAGCCGATCGCCTATCCGAGGCCCGACGGAACACTGACCTTTGACCGGCTTTCATCGGTGTTCATCTCGAACACCAACCACAACGAGGATCAGCCGGTGCACCTGCGGCTGAAGGACCCGGCGCTCGCGCTGCGCAACTGGGAGGAGTACGCCGGGCCTGAGGGACGCTATTGTCCGGCCGGCGTGTACGAATTCGTGGACCTCGAGACCAAGCCGCGGCTGCAGATCAACGCGCAGAACTGCGTGCACTGCAAGACCTGCGACATCAAGGATCCGCGGCAGAACATCGTCTGGGTGGCGCCCGAAGGCGGCGGCGGGCCCAACTACCCCAATATGTAAGTCTCAGGCCGCGGCGATGCGGTGGCGCAGCGTCCTGCCGGCGTCCGGACGCAGCAGCGCCTCGATCTCCTGCGCCGGCACCGGCGCGCTCACGTAATAGCCCTGGATCTGGTCGCAGCCCAGTTCCTTGAGGAGATGCACCTGCTCGGTGTCCTCGACGCCCTCGGCGATCACTTTCAGACCGAGGGTGTGCGCGAGCGACACGATCATCGCCACGATATTGCGCGGATAGCCGGCGTCGCGCATGCGCACCACGAAGCTGCGGTCGATCTTGAGCGTGTCGACCGGCAGCCGCGCGAGATAGCTGAGCGAGCAGTAGCCGGTGCCGAAGTCGTCGAGCGCCAACTGCACGCCCAGCGCCTTCAGCCGGCGCAGCGTGGCGCTGGTGCGATCCACATCGTCCAGCGCCATCGTCTCCGTGATCTCGATCCGCAGCCATGAAGGCTCGATCCGCGTCGCACGGATCACCGCCGCGACCTCGTCCACCAGGCTCGGCTGCTCGAACTGGCGCGCCGAGAGGTTGACCGACACCACCAGCGGCGGCGCATCGGGCGGCCGCTCGCTGTTCCAGGCGCGCAACTGCTGACAGGCCGCACGCAGCACCCAGCGGTCGAGACCGTGCACGATCCCCGCCTGCTCGGCCAGCGGCATGAACTGCGACGGCGCGAGCAACCCCAGGCGCGGATGCCGCCAGCGCGCCAACGCCTCCACGCCGACCACGGACTGCGTCGCCAGCGCGATCTCCGGCTGGTAATACAGCTCGAATTCGCCCGCATCGACCGCGCGCGACAGATCGCTCTGCAGATCGAGCGCCAGCATGGCGGCGTCGTGCATCGTCTCGGTGAAGCGCAGCCAGCGCCCCTTGCCCGCCGCCTTGGCGCGATACATGGCGATGTCGGCGCGGCGCAGCAGTTCGTCTGCTGCCAGCGCCGGCCGGTCGGGCGTCCAGCCGGCGATGCCGATGCTGCCGCCGATCGTCACCTCGCGCTGGTCGAGTTGGAACGGCCGCGCAAGCTCCTCGATCATCCGCGCCGCCACCTGTTCGGCCGCGGCCCCGTCCTCGGCATCCTCGATCAGCACCGCGAACTCGTCGCCGCCCAGCCGCGCCACCGTATCGCTTTCGCGCACGCAGGTCAGCAAGCGTGCGCTGGCGGCGACCAGCACCGCGTCGCCGGCGACGTGGCCCAGGCTGTCGTTCACCACTTTGAAGCCGTCCAGATCGAG
>DASREB010000329.1:0-7473 GCA_035652275.1 Burkholderiales bacterium | reverse complement strand
GACGCTGCAGAACTCGTTTGCGCAGCCCGCGGTCGAGAAGGCCATCGCCTACTCGAAGAGCGTGTACGAAGTGACGACCGAAGCGAACGCCGAACTGAGCCGCGTGGCGGAGCGCCGCGTTGCCGAGTGGAACGAGAACTTCGTGAGCTTGCTCGACAAGGTCTCGAAGAACGCGCCCGCCGGCTCTGACGTCGCCGTCGCGGCCGTCAAGTCGATGCTGGCGGCAGCCAACTCGGCCTACGACAACATGAACAAGGTCGCCAAGCAAGCCACCGAGATCGCGGAAGCGAACGTCGCCGCCGCGACCGAGACGGTGAAAGGCCTGGCGAAGGCGAAAAAGGCCGCGTAAGCGCGCGAGCCCGCAAGAAAAGGAAGTCCATCAAAAGGCCCCGGAGGTGACTCCGGGGCCTTTTCATTTGTAGGGAAACCCGGCGCTCGCCACCTCGCGGCGCAGCGCCTCCATTGCCGGACTGACTTGCGCCGGATCGCCGCGCACACCGAGCTCCACGTGAATGCGCGAGCCGTCCGCGCCCATCGACGGCAGGCTGAACACCTTCACGCCGTTGAACGCGCGCTCAACTGCCTGCATGGCGGGAATCAGCTGGCTCTCGCCCGCCTGGAACACGAGGATCGATGACTCGCTCCACTTCTGCGAGTCAAAGCGATTGCGATAGTGCGTATCGAGCACCCACTCGACCATCGGCCAGGCCATCTGCGGAAAACCGGGCACGAAATGGTGATCGTCCACCGAGAACCCGGGGATGCGGTTCACCGGGTTGGGAATGATTGCGGCGCCGCGCGGAAATTCGCCCATCTGCAGGCGTTGCGGCGTCACCTCAGCGCCCGGAAAACGAGCGCGGATCTCGCGCTCGGCCTCGGGATGCAGCTCGAGCCCACGTCCGAGCGCGGCAGCCGCGCACTGGCGGGTATGGTCGTCCGGCGTCGCGCCAATGCCGCCGAAGCTGAACACGACATCGCCCGTGCCGAAGCTTTGGCGCAGCGCCTGCGTCAGCCGCTGCGGCTCATCGCCGAGATAGTGCGCCCACGCGAGGCGCAGCCCGCGCTTGGCAAGTGCGCCGATCAGAAAGCGAAGATGCTTGTCCTCGCGCTTTCCGACCAGCAGCTCATCGCCGATGATGTACGCCCCGAACACCGAGCCGCATTCTAGGCTGCCGTCGTTAGCGCGGCTTCAGGCGGCCTTTTTGGCCCACCGCTCGAGTTCCTCGAGCCCGCCGATGTGCTTGCCGTTGATGAACACTTGCGGGACAGTGCCACGGCCGGTGATCGCGCCGACGATGCGCGAGCGCTCGCTGTGATTCAGCGGCACCTCGCTGTATTGATAGCCTAGCTCCGCGAGCAGCTTCTTCGCGCGCGCGCAGAAGCCGCAGCCCTCGCGCGTGAGGATCGCCACCTGGTCGGGCTTCTTCGCTTTCGGGTTGATGTAATCGAGCATCGTGTCGGCGTCGGACACCTCAAAGGGATCGCCGGGCTTTTCCGGCTCGATGAACATCTTGTCGATCACGCCGTCTTTCACCAGCATCGAATAGCGCCACGAGCGCCGGCCAAAGCCGAGCTCGCTCTTATCCACCAGCATGCCCATCTTCTCCGTGAACTCGCCGTTGCCGTCCGGCAGCAGCAGCAGGTTGCCGCACTCCTGGGTGCGCGCCCATTCGTTCATCACGAAGGCATCATTCACCGAGATGCAGACGATGCGGTCGACGCCGCTGGCGAAGAACGCTGGCGCGAGCTCGTTGTAGCGGGGGACGTGCGTAGACGAGCAGGTCGGCGTGAACGCGCCGGGCAGCGAAAACACCACCACCGTCTTGCCCTTGAAGACGTCATCCGTGGTAATCGGCTTCCAGTCGCTTTCGCTGCGCGCCCGGAATGTAACTTGCGGGACACGTTGTCCCTCGCGATTGGCAAACATCGTTTCTCCACTCAATAGAAGGTGGACCTAGAGTAGCGAGCGACGTTCCTGCGCTCCAATGATTTGTTTCCATGCGGCCGATAGGCGCCGCTTATGCGCCGCCGCGCTCCGCCGCGAGCGCGCCCAGGAGGTAGTGGATGAACGCCAGGCCGAAGAGCACCGGCGCGAAAAACCCGAGCAGCGGGACATAGGCGACGAGCGCGAGCAAAAGCCCCAGTAGATAGAGCGCGCCGCGCCGCCGGCGAAAGATACGCGCCATCTCGGCAGCATCCGCATGCTCGGCGAGTGCGTCGTAACGCAGCAGCCGCTGATTGACCCACGCCAGGATGACGAGCGGAATGATCGGCCACAGCGGCGGGAACAGCCAGAACGGCACACTGAGCGCGAAGAGCGCGAGCATGCCGGCGAGCGCCACGAGGCTATTCCAGCCGCTCCCCGCCACGCCGCCGCCGCGACGGCGCTCGAGCTCCGGATAAGAGCGTTGCGCAACGTAATTCACCATCTGCTGCATGCCGAAAACGCTGAGGATGAAAAGTGCCGTGAGGTAGACGAGCGGGACGAAGGCAATGAAGAGCAGCACATTGGCCGCGACCAGCGCAGCAGTGGCGAAGTCGACATGCGACCAGGCGAGCGCGTAGTCGAGCGCCCGGCGCAGCCATTCGGCGAGCCGTACGGCAAGCGTGCCCCACATGACGAGCGCGACGCTGCCCCAGACGGCGAGCGCGACGAGCATCGGCCAGAGCATCAGCCACAGCATGCGTGGATGCAGCACATGCGCAATGGCATAGAAGAGCGAGCGCGCGACGCTCATTACCGCACGCTCTGCCAGAGCTTGGCGAGCCGCTTCACCGATACCGGCACGGGCGTACGCAATTCCTGCGCGAACAGCGACACGCGCAGCTCCTCGAGCAGCCAGCCGAACTGCTCGAGCTCGGGCTTGAGCTCGCCGTTGCGGCTACGCGCGGCGAGCTCGCGACGGTACGGCTGCTCGAGCGCGCCGAGCTCGGCGGCGAGGCGCTGGTCGCGGCTCGGATCGGCGCGCAGCTTCTCCAGGCGCAGGGCGGCGGCTTTCAGATAGCGCGGCAGATGCTGCAGCCGCTCCCACGGCGTGCGCGCGATCCAGCCGGGCGCGAGCAGCCGCGCGAGCTGGGCACGAATGTCGTTCACCGCATGCGGGAAGGCGCGCTCGAGGGCGGCGAGGCGCTTCTCGAGCGCCGCCCGCTCGGCCTGGATCTGCGCCGCCGAGCGCGCGATCTCCTGCGTGATGAGCGTAAAGCGGCTGCGCCCTTCATCGACGCGCCGCGCGAAATCCGTCTGCGTCATCGGGAGCGATTCGGCAAGGAAGGTGCGCTCCAGCGCGGCGCGCACCACGTCCTGCGCGAACGGCGCGAGCGTGCGCTCTTTGGCGAGCGCGCGCTCGAGATCGCGAATGCGCTCGCGAAAGGCGATGGCGAGGAGCCGCCGCACGCCGTGCGCATGCGCTGCGCGCGCCGCCTCCGGCGAATCGAACACCTGCAGCGTCACCGCGTCCCCCGCATCGACCAGCGCCGGATAGCCGACCAAGGTGCGCGCAGCGCGGCGGATCTCCATGATCTCGGGCAGCTCGCCCATGGTCCAGCCGGTGTAGCGCTCGCCTTCATCCACCGGCGCTTCTTCCTGCAGCAGCGCCTGCGTTTCGGCGCCGAGCGTGCGCTTGATCTCGGCAAGATCACGCCCCAGGCCGCGCTGGCGGCCATCGTCATCGAGCACGCGGAAGTTCATCCGCAGATGGGGCGGCACGGCGTCCGGCCGCAAGGCATCCACCGGCAGTTCGATGTTGTGCTCGGCGCGCACATAGCGTGCGAGCGCGCTGGCGAGCGGCGTGTCGGAGGGCTCGACGCTCGTGTAGAACGCTTCGGCAAATTCCTCCAGCGGGCCGAGCTTGTGGCGCAGCCGCTGCGGCAGCGCCTTCGCGAGCGCGCGCACCTTCTCCTTGAGCAGTCCGGGAACCAGCCACTGCGTGCGGTGCACCGGCACCTGGTTGAGCAGCGCAAGCGGCACCGTCATGGTCACCCCGTCGCGCGGTGAACCCGGCTCGAAGTGGTACTGCAGTGCAAAGCGGTTCGGCCCCAGCAGCAGCTCGGGCGGAAAATTCTCGGTGGTGATGCCGGCCGCTTCATGCCGCATCAGCTCCTCGCGCGCGAGGAACAGCAAGCGCTTGTCAGCGCGCTCGGCGCCGACACGCCACTGCTCGAACGCGGCGGCGTTGTAGATGTGCGGCGGCACGCGCTCCTCGTAGAACGCGTGGATCAGCTCTTCATCAACCAGGATGTCGGGGCGGCGGGATTTGTGCTCGAGCCGCTCGATCTCGGCCACCAGCCGCCGGTTGTGCGCGAGAAACGGCGCACGGGTCTCGAGCTCCCCGCGGACCAGCGCTTCGCGAATGAAGATCTCGTGCGCCGCATGCGGCTCGATCGGTCCGTAGGCGACCCGACGGTTGGTATAGACCGGCAGCCCATAGAGCGTGCCTCGCTCGAGCGCTATGACCTCGCCGCGGCGCGCGTCCCACTGCGGGTCGTGGTGCGTGCGCTTGATGAGATGGCCACCGATTTCCTCGAGCCAGCGAGGCTCGATCTGCGCGACCGTGCGCGCGAAGAGGCGCGTGGTTTCGACCAGCTCAGCCGCCGCCACCCAGCGCCCCGGCTTCTTCACCCCCGAACCCGGATGGATCCAGAACTTGATGCCGCGCGCGCCGCTGTAGCTCGCCTCCGGCTCGTCGCGCATGCCAATATTGCCCAGCAGGCCCGCCGTCAAGGCGCGGTGGATGGCGCGATAGCCCTCCGGCCGCTCCGCATCGATGGTCGATTCTTCCCATCCCAGCTCGCGCAGCGTGCGCGCGAGCTGCCCGGCGACGTCGCGCCATTCACGCATGCGCGGCACCGAGAGGAAATTCTCGCGGCAGGCGCGCTCCATCTTCTGGTCGAAAAGTTGCGCGAGCTTCAATAGCGCCAGGAAGTCCGAGCGCTCATGCGCAAAGCGGGCATGGCGCTCGTCCGCTGCCGCGGCCTTGTCGAGCGGCCGCTCGCGCGGGTCCTGCACCGACAGCGCCGCCGCAATCACTCGGACCTGGGCGACGCAGCCTTGCTCGCGCGCGGCGACCAGCATGCGCGCGACGCGCGGGTCGAGCGGCAGCCGCGCGAGCTGGGCGCCGATGGCGGTGAGCTGATTGGCCTCGTCCACCGCGCCCAGCTCCTGCAGCAGCGCATAGCCATCGGCGATGGCGCGCGGCGCAGGCGGGTCGAGAAACGGGAAATCGGCGACTTCGCCGAGGTCCAGGCTCTTCGCCCGCAGGATGACCGAGGCGAGCGATGAGCGCAGCAGCTCCGGGTCGGTGAATTGCGGCCGCTTGGCGAAATCCTCCTCTGAGTAAAGGCGCACGCAGACGCCGTTCGCCACCCGGCCGCAGCGTCCGGCACGCTGGCGCGCCGCTGCCTGCGAAATCGGCTCGACGCGCAGCATTTCGACCTTGTTGCGGTAGCTGTAGCGCTTGACGCGCGCATCACCGGTGTCGACCACATAGCGGATCCGCGGCACGGTGAGCGAAGTCTCGGCGACGTTCGTCGCCAGCACGATGCGTCGCGCGCCGGCCGGCTTGAAGACGCGGTCCTGCTCCGCCGCCGAGAGGCGCGCGTAAAGCGGCAGGATCTCGGCGTGGCGAACGCCGTGGCGCCGCAGCGTATCGGCGGCATCGCGGATCTCCCGCTCGCCCGGCAGGAACACGAGGATATCGCCGGCACCTTCGCGGCACAGTTCATCCACGGCGTCGGCGAGCGCAGCCTCTTCCTCGTCACGGGTGGTGTCCTCGGAGTCACCGGCGACCGGACGGTGGCGCACTTCGACCGGATACAGGCGCCCCGACACTTCGATCACCGGCGCGTCGTTGAAATGGCGCGAGAAGCGCTCGGCATCGATCGTCGCGGAAGTGACCAGCACGCGCAGGTCCGAGCGGCGCTGCACCAGCCGCTTCATGTAGCCCAGCAGAAAGTCGATGTTGAGGCTGCGCTCGTGGGCCTCGTCGAGGATGATCGTGTCGTAGGCCGAGAGCTCGCGGTCGCCTTGCGTCTCGGCGAGCAGGATGCCGTCCGTCATCAGCTTGATGGCGGTGCGCGGGCCGACCTGGTCGTGGAAACGCACCTTGCAGCCGACCAGTCCGCCGAGCTCGGCGCCGAGCTCCTCGGCGATGCGCGCCGCGACCGAGCGGGCGGCGATGCGGCGCGGCTGCGTGTGGCCGATGCGCGCGCGGCCCATTTCGAGCAGCATCTTCGGCAGCTGGGTGGTCTTGCCCGAGCCGGTCTCGCCGCAAACGATCACCACCGGGCTGCGCTCGACGGCGGCACGGATGTCCTCGCGACGCGCGACGATCGGCAGCGCCGGGTCATAGCGGATGCGCATCTGCGCGCCGGATGGTAAATGGGGACGGACCCCAGTTACCGCTTCGCGTTACACCGTGGATAGGAACGGTGGCGGGCGACGTACTCCTGCAGCAACTCGAGCTCGCGCTGCTTGGGCGCCTGGCTCAGCTCCCAGCCGTAGTGCGTGGCTGCCTGGGTGCAAGGCCCTCGCTCGCCGTGCAAATGCGCGAGCAGGTCCTCCTTGATGCTCGATCCGACATCGGGCGCCGAACCGATGAAGAGCAGCGTGTCGCCGCGCCATAGAACGTAGACACCGCCCCACTCGTCGGGGGAGTGCTCGATAGCCGCCTGAGTGAACGGCCACCTTGGGCTGCGCACAGGCATTGCGGCGCTGGGAGTGCAACCGTCGTGCCGCAGCGTCGACGCCCGACAACGGCACTGGTCGGGCAGCGCCGCGGGTAAATAGCTTCCCGCCTTGTAAAGCTGGCTTCCTAGCGCTCGGCGAGCAGCCGCTCGACATAGCGCGCCACGAGATCGACTTCGAGGTTCACGCGCTCGCCCGGCGCCAGCCGTCCGAGCGTAGTCACCTGCTGCGTGTGCGGAATCAGGTAAGCGTCAAAGACATCGCCTTCGACATGGTTGACGGTCAGGCTCACGCCATCGAGGCAGATCGATCCCTTGCGCGCCACAAGCCGACGCAGCTCACGCGGCATGCGCACCGTGAGGACGCTCTCGGCAAGTGTCAGGACTTCCCCGACGCCGTCGACGTGCCCGGTGACGAGATGGCCGCCGAGCCGCTCGCCGAGCGCGACAGACTTTTCGAGGTTGACGCCGGCGCCTGCACGCTCGAGACCTGCAGTCACAGCACGGGTCTCGGCGGAGATGTCCGCACTGAAGCTTCGGCTGGTGCGCGCCGTGACGGTAAGGCAGACGCCCTGGACACAGATCGAATCGCCGACGCGCACATCGGAGAGGTCAAAGTCCGGGCATTCGATTTCGAGCGGCGCGACACGCACGATTCGCCCCACGGCCTGCACGATCCCCGTGAACATGCCGCGCAGGGTAGCGCTTTAAGCGCTAGTGCGCGACGAGGCGATTCCAGAGGCGGCCGAGCTCGCGATCGAGCTCCAGCGCCCAGGCGGAAAGCAGCGTGAC
>DASREB010000328.1:0-11900 GCA_035652275.1 Burkholderiales bacterium | reverse complement strand
GCTAGCGCCGCTCAGCAACACCCTTGCGCTGCTCGCCACCGGCGCCGCGCTGGCGATCCTGCTCGGATTCGCGGCGGCGCTGATCGTCGGGCGGCGCATCTCGACGCCGCTCTCGGCGCTCGCCCGCGCCGCGGGCAAGCTGGCGCGCGGCGAGCAGCCGCAAGTCGAGCTGCACGCGGTGCGCGAGCTCGCCGAGCTGCACGGCGCGCTGGTGGCCGCCGGCGCCTCCGCGCGGCAGGTCGATGAGGTGCAGGCCGCGAGCCGCGCCAAGGACGAGTTCCTGGCGATGCTCAGCCACGAGCTGCGCAATCCGCTGGCGGCGCTTACCGCCGCGGCGCACGTGCTGAAAGTCGCCGATCCGGCGAGCGATGAGTCGGCCAAGGCCGCCGCCGTGGTCGAGCGCCAGACGCGCCACATGTCGCGGCTGATCAGCGATCTCCTCGACATCAGCCGCATCACGCACGGCAAGTTCGCGCTCGACCGCGAGCGCTTCGATCTCGCCGAGGCAGTGACGCGGCTGATCAATGTGTGGCGGTTGTGGGGCCGCTTCGAGCGCCACCATGTCGCGCTGCACACGGCACCGGTCTGGATCGACGCCGACCGCGCGCGCGTCGACCAGATCATCGCCAATCTGCTCGACAACGCGCTCAAGTTCACGCCGGTCGGCAAGACCGTGCACGTAATGGTAGAACCTGCACCGGGCGCGGCGCTCCTGCGGGTCGCCGACGAAGGCGTCGGACTCGCGCCCGAAGCGCGCCAGCGGATTTTCGAGCTCTTCGTGCAGGAGGGGCCGGCGGGCGAGGGCGGTCTGGGTATCGGCCTCGCGCTGGTGAAGCGCCTTGCCGAGATCCATGGCGGCTCCGCCGCGGTGGAGAGCGGCGGTCCGGGCAAGGGCTCCATGTTCACCGTCCAGCTGCCGAGCGTGCCGGCGCCGCCGGCGGCGCAATCGCCGGCGCCGGCGCATCGCGGGGCCGGCCGCACCGTGCTGGTGGTCGAGGACAACGACGACGCGCGGCACATGCTGGTCGCCGCGCTCTCGCTCGACGGCCACCAGGTGCACGCCGCGCCCGACGGCGAAAGCGGCCTGCAGCTCGCCGAGCGCTCGCCACCCGATGTCGCGCTGATCGACATCCGCCTGCCGGGCATGGACGGCTATGAAGTGGCGCGCCGCCTGCGCGCGGCGAACGACCGCCGGCGCATCACGCTGGTCGCGCTCACCGGCTTTGGCCAGACTGAAGACCGGCGGCGCGCGTTCGATGCCGGCTTCGACGCGCACCTGGTGAAGCCGGTCAACAGCGAGCGGCTGAAGCGCGTGATCGCGGAGCTGCAATGATCATTCTGGTCGACGACGATCCCGACCAGCGCCTGGCGCTGAAAATGGCGCTCGAGCTCGCCGGCTACCGCGTGCGCGAGGCCGCCCACGGTAGCGAGGCGCTGCGGCTGCAGCGCGAACGGAGCGCCTCGTTTCTCATCACCGACATCTTCATGCCGGAGGCTGACGGCTTCGAGACCATCGAAGCGTTCCGGCGCGAATTCCCGCAGACCCGCATCATCGCCGTCTCGGGCGGCGGCCAGCGTGCGAAGCGCGACTACCTCGAGACGGCGACGCTCATGGGCGTCGATGCGGCGCTACACAAGCCGTTCGAGGTCCAGCAGCTCCTCGACACGTTGCGCACGCTCGGCGAGTACCCCGAGCGCTGTTAGCATCGCGCCAAGGAGCCGGGTGCGGCCATCGAGCGCGTGCAGCCGACCCATCAGCTCTCGCGCAAGCAGGCGCAGCTTCGCGGGCAGACCGCGCTCTTCGACTCGCTCCTCGCCCACATCGAGGCGATCCGCCTGCGCATCCAGAGCGACGCGCAGCGCGCACGGGCACGCTGCTGAGCCGCTCTAGCGCCTGATGCGCGCCATCGCTTCGAGCACCGCGCAGACTGCCGCGGTGTCCTCCTTGGCGTAGCCCTGCGCCATCGCCGCGTTGTAAATCGCAGCCGAAGCATTGAAGAGCGGCGTCGGCACGCCGAGCCGCGCCGCAAACTCGCCGATGATCTTCATGTCCTTCTGCCACATCTCGTTCTTCATCGTCGCTTCGCTGTAGTTGCCGGCGACCATCATCGGCCCGCGCACCTGGAACATGCGCGAGGTGCCGGCGCTCTCGGCTTGCACCTGGTAGATCGCCTTCGGCGCGAGGCCCGCCTTCATGCCCAGCACGAAGGCTTCCGCCGCCGAGACATTGTGGATCGCCACCATCAGGTTGGCGACGAACTTCATCTTCGAGCCGTTGCCGAAGGCGCCAAGATAGTGGTGCGCGCGCGAGAAGCCAGGCATGAACGGCTCCGCCGCGGCGAACGCCTTGCGATCGCCGCTCGCATAGACCACCAGATCCTTTGCGCGCGCCTGGGCGCCAGTGCCCGAGAGCGGGCAATCGAGCAGCACCACGCCTTTCTTCGCCAGCGCGGCGCGCGCCCGCTCCTTCTCCTCGATCGGCAGGGTGCTCGTTTCCATCACCACGCGGCCCTTCGCCGCGAGCTCGGCCGCCACCGCATGCAACGCCGCGGCGCTCGGCAGCGAGGTGATCAGCACCTGAGCGGCACGCGCAACGCGCGCGATCGTCGCCTGTGGCACGCCGCCCGCCTTCTTCAGCGCTGCGCGGCGCGCGGGCACGATGTCGTAGCCGTGCACCGCGTAACCGGCCTTGGCGAGGTTCGCTGCCATGGCCGAGCCCATGATGCCCAGGCCGATGACGCCGATGGTCTTGTCCGTGGAGGTGGCGCGCACCGCGCGCCGCGCCGGCTTCACTTTTTCTTTTTGGCTTTCTTTGCCGCCGGCTTTTTGCCCGCGGATTTCTTCTTCGCCGCGGCGAGCGGCTTGGCGTCGACCAGCACGACCGCGACGATGCACGGCTCGTTGCCGCGCACACTCCAGGAATGGTTGGTGCCGCGCTGGATGAAGACGTCGCCGGGCCTGAGCAGCGTCTCGCCCTTGTCGAGGATGGCGTGGATCTCGCCTTTCAGCACGACGATGTAATCGACCGTGCGGGTCCTGTGCATCATCGGATCGGAAGAGCTGCGATCGGGAGCATGCGTGGCATCGAGCGCCTTGGCCCAGTCGCGCGCGTCGGTGCGGTTCTGCCACTGCGCATCGGGCGGGAACTCGACGATGCGAAAAAGCGTGCCGTGCTGCGGCGGCTCGAGCCGCACCTTGCGGTTGCCGGCGTCCGCCTTGCCGGCATTGTCGGCCGGCACGCTCGTCTCCCAGAGCTCGGTGACGGCGAGCCCGGAGCCGGGGGGCAGCTCTTTCATGTTCGCGGCAAAGCCGTCGGCGATGATCGTCGACTTGCCATCGGCGTCGTGCCCGGCGAGCACGCGCCGCACCCGCCAGATCATGCGATGGCGTCGCTCGCGGCGATTTTCTTGCGCGCTTTCACGCCCGTTTCCGGCGCGAGGTGGAAATCCCACTCGAGCTTGAGGAAGGGATTCGGCATGCCGAGGCGCTTCGCCTCCGCCGGGTCGTCCACTTTGCGGTATTTGCCCACCAGCGAATCCTTCACCGCATATACCGCGTCATTGTCGAGATAGGGGTCGCCTTCGACAAACACATGCGTGATGACCTGCTGGTATCCGGGCGACGAAACGATGGCGTGCATGTGCGCAGGGCGCATGTGGTGGTTGCCGGTGGCGCGCACCAGATCGCCGACCGGGCCGTCCATCGGCACGCTGTAGAACTTCGGCTTGTAGCTCTTCAGCGCGTACTCGCCTTTCTCGTTGGCGCGCACGCGGCCGCGCAGCTCGAACTCGCCTTCGGTCTGCAGATCGTAGATGCCGTCGGCCTTCGCCTGCCAGATGTCGAGCGCCGCGTTGGGGATCGGCTTGCCGTCGGTCGAGAGGACACGGCCGAAGACCCAGACGTCCTCGCCTTGCAGCGTCGCGCCCTCGCGCAGGTCGGCACCGTAGCCGTATTCCTTCGCCCCGTGCGCGAAGAACGGCCCGAGCACCGTCGCCTCGGTCGCGCCCGGCGGGGTCTTGTGGTTCAGGGCGACGATCATCATCGAAAGCCCCATGATGTCGGAGAGCAGGATGAACTCCTGGCGCTTGTCGTCGCACTTCTGTCCCACCGCGGTGAGGAACTTGATCCCCTCGAACCATTCCTCCTCGGTGAGATTCACATCGCGCGCGAACGCGTGCAGGTGCTTCACCGCGGCCGTGATGAGCTCGCGGAAGCGCGGATTTTTCGCGCCGCGCTGAAAGCGCTCGACAACCGCGGCGGTAAGTGTGTCTTCGTTGAACTGGCGCATCGTCCCCTCCTTCGGGTGCAAGAAGCGAAGTGTATTATCAAACAGGAGGCAGGCAGCAGAGCCAGCGCCCATGCGACTCGTGACTTTCAGGTTGGGAAGCTCCCCGCCGCGCACCGGGGCGCTGATCGAGGGCGACGCCCGAGTGCTCGATCTGCAGGCGGCCTACGGCCGCGTCTACCACGGCGCTTCGCCGCTTCTCGAGACCATGCTGCATATCATCGAGGCCGGAGAGGCGGCGCTCGACACCATCGGCCAGCTCCTCAAGACACCTGCCTCCTCGGTGAGCTTCGGCCGCGAGGAGGTGCAGCTCCTCGCGCCGGTGCCGGTGCCGCCGCAGATGCGCGACTTCCTGTGCTTCGAGCAGCATCTCAAGCAGGCGTTCGAGGCCGCCGCCAAGCTGCGCGGCACGCCGGCGCGCATCCCCCAGGTCTGGTACCAGCGGCCGATCTTCTACCACCCCAACCGCTTCTCGGTGTGCGGCACCGACACGGACGTGCCATGGCCGAGCTACACCGAGCGCCTGGACTATGAGCTCGAGTTCGGCTGCTATATCGCCAAGCGCGGCAAGGACATCACGCGCGCGCAGGCCCGGCAATACATCTTCGGCTATACGATTTTCAACGACTTCTCGGCGCGCGACGAGCAGACGCTTGAGATGGCCGGGCAGCTCGGGCCCGGCAAGGGCAAGGACTTCGACAACGGCAACGCCATGGGCCCCTGCCTCGTCACCGCCGACGAGGTGGGCGACCCGTACCGGCTCGCCATGATCGCGCGGGTGAACGGCGAGGAGTGGGGCCGCGGCAACTCGCGCGACATGCACTGGAAATTCGAGGACTGCATCGCTCACGCGTCGCGCTCGGAAACGCTGCATCCGGGCGAATTCTTCGGCTCCGGCACCGTGGGCAACGGCTGCGGCCTCGAGCAGCTGCGCTTCCTCAAACCGGGCGACCTGGTCGAGCTCGAAGTCGAAGGCATCGGCGTGCTGCGCAACCGCGTCGTGAAATAAGCGAACGTAAAGCTGCGTAAAGCAGCGACAGCAAACTCCTTGTAGTCGTTGCGCCGACGACACGAAGCGCCGGCGTTTCGCTAGCAGCGCATCACAGCCATTGACCGAGCGCGCGCGGCGCGCGATGTTTTGCGGCGTTTCGATCCATAGGAGGTCTGCATGTACAAGCTAGTCATTGGTGTCGCCGCTGCCCTCATCGCGCTGCCCGCTGCTGCGCAGTCGAGCTTGAGCGGCTTCTATGTCGGCGCCGGCTTCGGCCAGTCGAAGGCGAAAGACTGGTGCGCGCTCGGCGGCTTCGATTCGTGCGACGACAAGGACAAGGCGTGGAAGGTCTTCGGCGGCTATCAGTTCAACCGCAACATTGCCGTGGAAGCGGGATATACCAACCTCGGCAAATTCGACGCGGCGTTCACCACGTTCCTCGGGCCCGACACCGAACAGGCGAAAGTGACGGCGTGGGAAGCCTCGGCCATCGGCACGCTGCCCATCGCCGGGAGTCTCTCGCTGCTCGGGCGCCTGGGCGTCTACCGCGCGAGCGTGAAAGACAACGACGCCATCTTTGGCGAGTTCAAGCACGACAACACCAACTTCACGTTCGGCGCGGGCCTTGGCTTCGACATTACGCCGAATCTTGGTGTGCGCGCCGAATGGCAGCGCTATTACCAGGTCGGCGGCGGTGATGTCGCGCTCGGCGCCGGCGTCGGCGAGAAGTCCGACGTCGACGTGATCGGCATCAGCGCGCTCTGGCGCTTCTGAACGGCGCAGGCAATGGAAGAGGGCGCTCCGCGGAGCGCCCTTTTTTGTTGTTGCATGACGACGGTGTGCTGAGCATCGGCGTGCGCTATCGCTTGCGCTGACGCGCGGGCATAAAAAAAGGCGGCCGCGGCCGCCTTTTTTGTTTGCGCTCGCGCTAGACCGTCGCGGGCGCGCGATAGACCAGCTTCTCGAAGTTGCGTTCCTTGAGATAGTCGTCGAGCTGCCAGCGCTTGACCTGCTCCATGGTCATGTCGAAATCTTCGCGCGGCAGCGGCTGGTAGACGAAGCGCTCGCCGCGGGTGAAGCGGCTGTAATCCCACGTATATCCGTCCTTGAACTCGGGCGGCACGCACTTCTCCCAGAGCGGCAGATATTTCTTCAGATTGGACTGCAGCGCTTTCTCGGCCCGGTCGAGGCCGCGCAGATACGCGCGCACGTCTTCCTGCGGCGCGCTTTCCGGGACCCACCAGAGCGTCTTGAACTCATCCTCGATGATCGCGCGCAAGCCGAGCTCGCGCGCCATGTCGATCTGCGGCGGCAGCAGGCTCGCCGCTTCCACTTCGCCATCGAGCAGCGCCTTCAGGCGCGCGCCGAAGCCGCCGGTGTTGACGGTCTTGATCTTCTCGAGCGGCAGATATTTCTCGAGGCGGAAAGGGACGTTGAAGTGGCTGCCCGCGCGCATGCCGACCGAAACCGGCACGTCGGCGAGGTCTTCGGGCTTGCGGATCTTCGAATCAGGCCGTACGAAGATCGCCCACGGCGACACGCCGTAGCAGTCGCCGACGAACCGCCCCATGCCGGCGCCGGCGTTCGAGATCGTGCCCCAGAGGCAGGCGCACTGGATGAGACTGTCATCCTTCGCCTCGGTATAGGGTTTGTCCTGCGGCCGCTGCAGGTACTTGTTTTCGGTCCATCGCGACTGAGTGCCGCGGAACGTCTTGATGTCCCATTCGACTTCGATGCCCTCGGCGGCGAAGAAACCTTCCTGCTCGGCGACGAAATCATTGAGCCCCATGCCCTTGGGCGCGACGCGGACTTTGCGCATGCTTCCTCCTCGTAAACGCGTATAGTCGTCACTATACACCCGGAGAACGCGTGATTGCCAGACGGATCAGCGCCCGCAGCCTGCGCGGCGAATCGGCGCGCTACGAGCGCCCGAGCACCGAGCGTGAGGCCGCGATCCTGCAGGCGGCAACGCAGGTTTTCGGCAGCCGTGGCTACCGCGGCGCCCGCACCGCCGACATCGCGGCGCAGGCGCGGGTGACCGAGCGCACGCTCTTCCGCTATTTCCCGACGAAGGAAAAACTCTATCGGCGCGTGATGTTCCCGGCGCTCCTCGCGGCCACCATGCCGCGCGAGCTGAACGAGACCGGGAAGCTGTTCGCCGCAGATTCAGAGTCCTTCGCCGACTGGCATCGACGGGTGCTGAAGCTGCGTACCGCTGCTGCGCGCGGCGCCGCATCGCAGTTTCGGCTGATGCTCGGCACGCTGATGACCGACGAGGAACTGCGCCGGCGGGTGATCGCCATCTGGCGGGGCAACGTCTGGAAGCACGCCGTCGAGACGGTGCAGCGCTTCCAGAAGCGCGGCAAGCTGCGCACCGATCTCGCGCCGGAGGCCATCGCGCGCGCCATCATCTCGCTCAACCTCGGATACATCATCGCCCGCGCCTTGCTCGCCCCGGATGCACCGTGGGACGACGAAGCCGAGATCGAAGCAACGGTGAAGCTTCTCCTCGGCGGTGTACAGAAGTAGCACTGGGACGCGCGCCCGGTTCTTGAACTGTCGGCGTAGTGATCGCCTGAAAATGATGTAGCGCATTCCTACGCCGCGGTCGGACGAGGGGCGCGGCGCTATACCGTGAACGTCGGTGTTTCGCAGCCTTAGGCGTGGTTCGGAGTCATAGGTCGAGGTCGCGGTTTCGACACGCGCGAGCGCTAGGCGTGCCCGGGCCGTGGGCGTACAACGTGCGCCGATGCCCGCCTGCTCGCAGTCGCCGCAGAGGCGTGCATGACCTAGGCGTACATGATCGTTCCCACCAGCACCGCGCAATCGAGCGCGATCCAACCGATGCAAGGCAGGTAGATGTTCTTGTCGCGCTGCCGGATGCCATGCACGAACCACAGCACTGCCGACACGAGGTACGCGCTCCAGGAAGCGATCGACACGCCGGCCGCCTGGTGGCCCACCCAGATCGCGGCCACCTGCGGCAGCGTCATCAGCATGGTGAATACCGACATGCTGCCCAGCGCCCGCTGCATCAGCGCGTCGCCGCGAGAGCCGAAGCGCATCTGGAATTTTGGCAATGGAGCCATGAGGTCCTCCCGCTGACATCCTAACCAGAGGAAGCCGTATGCAAACACCCGCCAGCATTGCCCGCCATCCGATCCACCCGATGCTCGTGCCGATTCCGATCGGCCTTTGGATCTTCTCGTTCGTCTGCGATCTGTTCCATGCCGGCGGCTCCGCCAGCGACGCCTGGACCACCGTCGCCTTTTACACCATGGCGGGCGGCATCATCGGCGCGCTGCTCGCCGCACTGCCGGGGTTGATCGATCTCCTCTCGCTGCCCGAGGGGCCACGCTCGACCGCGATCAAGCACATGGCGCTCAACCTGACGATCGTGGCGCTCTACATCATCAATTTCGCCCTGCGCTGGCGCGACCCGGCGAACCCCGGGGGGCTGGTGTGGCTCTCGCTCATCTCGCTGCTGCTGTTGGTGATCTCCGGATGGCTCGGTGGCAAAATGGTCTACGAATACGGCGTAGCCGTTGCTACCACGAACGAACCTCCACGGCGCTAGCGGTCTCTGCGTGATCAGCGGCGTTGCGCTGCTCAGCGCGCTCGCCGTCGTCACCGGCTTTTCCGGCTGCGCTGCGCGCGACGTGATCGTCCCCGCGGCGCAGCCGCCCTTGTTCGCGCGCGAGCAGGTGGCGAAAGGCGCTGAGCTCGCGCATCTTGGCAATTGCCTGGGCTGCCATACCGCGGAAGGCGGCAAGCCTTACGCGGGCGGAACGCCGATCAAGACGCCGTTCGGCACGATCTATGGCACCAACATCACACCGGATGCCGAGACCGGCATCGGCCGCTGGCCGCTCGAGGCATTCACGCGCGCGATGCGCGAAGGCATCGATCGCGAGGGGCGGCATCTCTATCCGGCGTTTCCGTACGACCATTTCACCAAGGTCACGGACGACGACATCGCCGCGCTCTACGCGTTCCTGATGACGCGCGAGGCGGTGCGGCAGGAAAACCGCGCCAACCGGGTGCCGATTCCGCGCGCCGCCGTCGGCGTGTGGAAGGCGCGCTATTTCACGCCGGGCGTTTACCAGCCGCAGACTAATCGCAGCGCCGAGTGGAATCGCGGCGCCTACCTGGTGCAGGGCCTCGGCCATTGCGGCGCCTGCCACACGCCGCGCAACAAGCTCGGCGCGGAAGAAAGAAACGCCGCCTTGGCAGGCGGCGAGGTCGAGGGATGGCATGCGCCGGCGCTGAATGCGAAGTCGCCATCGCCCGTGCCCTGGACCGTCGATGCGCTGCAGACCTATCTGCGTCACGGCATGGCGGATCTGCATGCACAGAGCGCGGGGCCGATGCAGGAGGTGACGCACGATTTGGGGCAGGTCTCGGATGAGGCGCTGCGCGCGATCGCCACCTACATCGTTTCGCTCGATACGCGCACGCCGGATGAGCGCCGCCGCCATGGCGAGCAAGCGCTCGAGCGGGCGCGCAAGGTGAAGCTGATGCAGGGCAACGCCGTATACGACGGCGCGTGCGCCGACTGCCACAACCGCGGTCGCGGCGAGGAGGGCGGGGCGCTCGAGCTGCCGCTCGGCACCGCGCTCACCGTGCCGACGCCGCGCAACCTCGCCTACATCATCCGCAACGGCATCGTGCCGCCGGAAGGCGAGCGCGGACCGTGGATGCCGGCTTTCGCCGGGATGCTCACCGAAGAGCAGCTCACCGATCTCCTGAACTACCTGCGCGCACTGAGCGGCGAGCCGGCATGGCCCGATGTCGCGCGCGAGGTCCGCAATCTTTCGCGAGGTGAACAATGAAGCTGGATGTGAACGGCCGCGTGCACGAGGTCGAAGCCGAGCCGGCGACGCCGCTCCTTTACGTGCTGCGCGAAGACCTGAAGCTGAACGGCGCCAAGTTCGGCTGCGGGCTCGGCCAGTGCGGCGCCTGCACCGTGCTCGCCGATGGCGAGGCGATCTTCTCCTGCCTGACGCCGATTTCGGTGGTGCAGGGCCGGCGCATCACCACGGTCGAGGGGCTCGGCACCGCGGAGAAGCCGGGGGCGCTGCAGCGCGCCTTCATCGAGCTGCAGGCGGCGCAGTGCGGCTATTGCATCCCCGGGATGATGATGCGCACGCAGGCGCTGCTCGAAAGGCAGCCGGGCGCGAGCGAGGCGCAGATCCGCGACGCGCTGCAGCCCAACCTATGTCGCTGCGGCACGCATATGCGCATCGTGCGTGCTGCGCTGCGCGCGGGCGAGCTGATGCGAGGCAAGTCATGAACCGGCGCGAATTCATCGTCACCGGCGGCGCGCTGATCGTCAGCTTCGCGCTGCCCGCATCGGCACAGAAGCTTCCCGGGTCGCTCGACAAGGAGGCGCTGCTCGACGCCTGGCTGCGCGTCGGCGCCGATGGGCGCATTACAGTGTTCACCGGCAAGGCGGAGCTCGGGCAGGGAATCAAGACCGCCATCCTGCAGATCGCCGCCGAACAGCTGGCGATGGAGATGAACGCGATCGAGCTGGTAACGGCGGACACGGCGCGCACGCCGAACGAGGGCTATACCGCCGGCAGCAATTCGATGAAGGATAGCGGCACCGCGATCCTGCACGCCGCGGCGCAGGCGCGTGAGCTCCTGGTCGCGCAGGCGGCGAAGCGGCTCGGCGTTCAGCCCGGCGAGCTCGCCGTCGCCAACGGCGAAGTACGCGCAAGCGATGGCCGGCACATTGCGTATGGCGCGCTGGTACAGGACGAGCTCCTGCACGTGCGCGCGGCGCCGCAGTCGAAGCTGATCGCGGATCGCAAGTACATGGGCAAGCCGGTGCAGCGCGTCGATATCCCCGCGAAGGTAACGGGCGGCGCGGCCTATGTGCACGACCTGCGCCTGCCCGACATGGTGCATGCGCGCGTGGTGCGGCCGCCGAGCTATGGCGCGAAGCTCGCGAGCGTGGAGGCGGAGCCCGTCGCCAGGATGGCGGGCGTCATCAAGATCGTGCGCGACGGCAGCTTCCTCGCCGTCATCGCGGCACGCGAGTGGAGCGCAATCCAAGCGATGCGTGCGCTGCGCGCGCGTGCGAAGTGGGAAGAGACACGCAAGCTGCCGCGCGATATCTACGCCACGCTGCCGCAACTGCCATCGCAGGATACGGTGATCGCCGGTGCCGATACCCAGGTGCCGCAAGGCGCGCGCCTCATCGAGGCCGAGTATCGCCGCCCGTATCAGGTGCACGGCGCGATCGGTCCGGCCTGCGCGGTGGCGCGCTACGAGGCAGGTGCGCTCACCGTGTGGACGCACAGCCAGGGCGTCTATCCGTTGCGCGGTGCGCTCGCCGAGCTGCTGTCGCTCGCGCCGGAGCGCATCCACTGCATCCATCTGGAGGGCTCGGGCTGCTATGGGCACAACGCTGCCGATGATGTGGCGGCGGACGCGGCGCTCCTTGCGCGTGCGCTGCCGGGCAAGCCGGTACGCGTTCAGTGGATGCGCGAGGATGAGCATGCCTGGGAGCCGTACGGGCCGGCGATGATCAGCAAGCTGCGCGCGGCGCTCGATGCGGCCGGTAACGTGGCGGGCTGGCAATACGACGTCTGGAGCAACACGCATTCGTCGCGGCCC
>DASREB010000327.1:0-4239 GCA_035652275.1 Burkholderiales bacterium | reverse complement strand
ATGTCGGCCTGCCGGGAGAACGCCGCCAGCAGCTCGATCAGCCGCTGCGCGCGCGGCTCGCGCATCTCGCGGTGATAGTTCTGCGCGTACTTGCGCCAGCGCGCATCGGTCCAGGGCTGCGACAGCGCCCAGCTCACCCATTTCTCGCTCGGTGCGAGCTCCGGCAACCAGACGTCGTAGTAGCCGCGCTTCGCGTAGTCGGTCTTGCGCACGCCGCGCGGCGGGCGGCGCACGACGCCCAGGCGCAGGCCTTCGCCGCGCTGTTGTGCCGTCCCCAGACGGACTACGCGGATCGCCAAGCGGTCTTTTGTGCCTTGACGATGTACTGCGCGCCAAGGAACGGCGCGATCGGCAGCCGCGCGAGCGGCGCGAGCGCGCGGTTGAGCGCGTCGGAGGCGCGCTGGTGCAGTTCCGCGAGCGGAAAGAAGATGAAGTTGCAAGCCTGGCTCTCCAGCTTGCGCATGCCAAGCCCGGCGAGCTGCCGGTCGAGCGTCCACGGCAGGCAGGGCTTTGCGGCAAACTCGGTACGTCGCGGCCAGCCGACAAGCCGGCGCGCGGCAAGATAAGCAGAGCTCGCCACGTGGTATGTGGCAGCGCGGTTGGGGACGCTCAGCACGAGTCGGCCGCCGGGCTTGAGCACACGCACCATTTCCCGCAGAGCAGCATCGGGCGCCGGCAGGTATTCGAGGACGCCCATTGCCAGGACGACGTCAAACGCCCCTTCGCCGAATTCCAGCCGCTCGACGTCGCCGACCGCCAAATGGCAGCGCCCGGCGAGCGGATGAGCGCCCAGGCGTTGCTCGGCGCGCCGGATCATTTCGCGCGACACGTCGATGGCGCGCACATCAAAACCCATGGCGAGGAGATCCGGCAGCATGACGCCGGGACCGCAGCCGACCTCGAGGAGGCGGCCGCGGCTGCCCATCAGCATCTCGATGACGATGCGCTTCTGCGAGATGAAAGAGAGCTGCTGCTCCCGCTCCCGGACGTATTCAAGTGCGAGCGAGTCGAAGAGCGCTTCGACCTGCGACTTTGCGGCAGCCGAAGCCATGCGGATGGCGCCCATGACGATCGCAAAGCACGCTTCGGACCGTAGTCCGAGCGGAACGTCAGCCCCTGCGCTTGAAGAACTGGACCGCGCGCTCATGCTTCTGCGCCGCGGCGCGCGTCTTGAACGTGCCGAGATTGCGTCGCCGGCCGGTCTTTGGATTCACCTTGCGCGAATAAATCCGGTATTGGCCGGAAGCGAGCTTGCGGATCATGGATCCTTCACGCCGCGGGCAAGTACAAACCCCCAGACACAAAGCGCGCCGGCAACCACCAGGCCGATGACCGACACCCATAGTGGCATCGACGTCGTGCCGATCAACGCCGGCCAGCCGTAGATAAGCCGCAGCAGATGCAGCAGCGCGACCGCGCCGAACAGTACGCCTGTAACTACGAGGTAGCCTCGCATCAGCCGCTCCTTGGCGCGCCGCGCCATAGCATGTAGCACATATACCCTACCACTGCCGCATTCAGGATGAGCGCTGCCACTCTTACCCACGTCACGCCGCGCGTCAGCTCGTAAAGCTCCACCGGCACGTAGATTGCGCCGCTCACCGCCGCGATCCACTCTCCCCAGCGGCGCTGGAACCACAAACCATAGGCCTCGGCGAAGCGCAACAGTGCGTACGCGAGCGCGAGCGCCGCAAGGCCCCAGAGCTGCGCATCGTTCAGGTTCTCCGCGAGCTGCAGAAAGATGTGCGGGAATTTTCTCGTCGCGTCGAGGTGCAGCCGGTCGATCAGCGCATGCGCCGCATGCGCCACGTCGCGATGGAGCAGCCGCGTGAGACCGAAGCCGGCGAGCAGGGCGAGCGCGCCCTTCAGGGCTTCAAATACCGCGACGGCACGCAGCCCGGCAAGCTCAGCCTCGTGTCTTGTCGATGAGCGCGTAAATCACCGAGTCGATCAGCTGTCCGTCCTTGAAAACGCTCGCTTTGAGCACTGCCTCGCGCACGAAACCGGATTTCTCCAGCACGCGCATCGAGGCCGGATTCCATTCGAACACCGGCGACTCGAGGCGCACCAGCCGATAGCGCTGCATTGCGTAAGGCACGACCGCCGCCACCGCCGCGGTCATGATGCCGCGGCCCCAATAGCGCTCGCCCAGCCAGTAGCCGAACTGTGCCGAGCGCTGGTACACGCCTTCGCCGAGCATGCAGCCGATGCCCCCGACAGCTGCGCCATCGAGCTCGATTGCCCAGTGCGTCGGCTCGCGCGCGCCTTCGAGCATCGCGAACCAAGCGTCGGCATCGGCATCGGTATACGGATGCGGAAAGCGATGCATCAGGTTGCGCCAGACCTTGCGGTTGTTCGCGTGGCGCACGAGCGACGCTTTGTCGCTGCGCGTCCAGTCGCGTACGACGCACCTGCCGCAGTCCAGCCGCAAACCGCTATCCCGCCGTGCAGCGGTATACGGCCACGCTGCCGAGCAGATTGGGCATGAACGTGACCGCCCTCCCTTTGTGCAGCACCAGCCGCTCGCGGATGCGCACGCGCAGCCGCCGGCACAGATCCTCGAAGTCCACCGTGGTGCAGTGATGCACGTTCGGCGTCTCGTACCACTCGTAGGGCAGCGTCTGCGATACGGGCATGCGCCCGAGCACCACCTGCAGCCGCGCGCCCCAATGCCCGAAGTTGGGAAAGCTGACGATCACCTCGCGGCCCACGCGCAGCATCTCGCGCATCAGCAGCTCGATGCGGTGAATCGTCTGCAGCGTCTCGGAGAGAATCACGCAGTCGAACGACTGGTCGGCGAAGAGTGAGAGGCCGCTCTCCAAGTCGACCTGCAGCACGTTGACGTCGTTCTCGACGCAATCGAGCACTTTGGCGTCGTCGATCTCGACCCCGTAGCCCGGAGCCTGGCGTTCGTGCCACAGCGTACGCAGGAGCGAGCCGTCGCCGCAGCCCAGATCGAGCACCCGCGACTCGGGCGCCACCCACTGCACGATCGCCGCCTGGTCGGCTCTCATAGCTCGATGTTCGCAAAATAGGCGGCGAGCGCCTTGTGATAGCGCGGGTCCTCGAGCAGGAACGCATCGTGGCCGCCCGGCGCGTCGATCTCGAGGTACGAGACGATGCGCCGGTTGTCGAGCAGCGCACGCACGATCTCGCGAGAGCGGGGCGGCGGGAAACGCCAGTCGGATTTGAACGACACGACCAGGAATGCCGCCCGCGCTCTGGCGAGCGCAGCGGACAGGTTGCCGCCGTAGTCGGCGGCCGGGTCGAAATAGTCGAGCGCCTTGGTGATGCGCAGGTAGGTGTTGGCGTCGAAGTAGGTGGAGAACTTGTCGCCCTGATAACGCAGATACGACTCGACCTCGAAGTCGATGTCGAAGTCGAAACCCGGCGCCCCACGCCGCAGCAGGCGCCCGAATTTCTCCGCCATCGCGTCGCCGGAGAGATAGGTGATGTGCCCGATCATCCGCGCGATGCGCAAGCCCCGCGTCGGCACCACGCCCTTGTCGTAGTAGTGCCCGCCGTAGAAATCGGGGTCGGTCATGATCGCCTGTCGCGCCACCTCGTTGAAGGCGATGTTCTGCGGCGTGAGCCGTGGCGCCGCGGCGATGACGATCGAGTGGCGGATACGCTCCGGGTACGAGAGCGTCCATTGCAACGCCTGCATGGCGCCCAGCGAGCCGCCGATCACGGCGGCGAAACGCTCGATGCCGAGGCGATCGGCGAGGCGCGCCTGTGCCTCCACCCAGTCCTCCACCGTCACGACCGGGAAGTCCGCGCCCCAGGGTTTGCCGCTCGCCGGGTTGAGCGACGCCGGGCCGGTCGAGCCGAAGCACGAGCCGATGTAGTTCGAGCCCACGACGAAGAAGCGCCGCGTATCGAGCGGCTTGCCGGGCCCGACGAGGTTGTCCCACCAGCCGGTGCTGTCGGGCTGCTCCGCGTAATAGCCGGCGACGTGGTGCGAGGCGTTCAGCGCGTGGCAGACCAGTACCGCGTTGGACCGCGTGGCGTTCAGCTCGCCGTAGGTCTCGTAAGCGAGCTCGAATGCGGGCAGCGTCGCGCCGCCCTTCAGGCGCAACGGCTCGCTGAACGGCGCTTTCTGCGCGCTGACAGCGCCAACGGAAGAGGGATCGTGAGGAGCGTTCATGTCTCTTTAGCGGTATTTGTTAGGCGCCCGCAAGCTGACTCAAATCGGCGCGCGCGAAATTATAACTAGGAGATGTCCCCGCTCGGCGGCAC
>DASREB010000326.1:0-2158 GCA_035652275.1 Burkholderiales bacterium | reverse complement strand
AAGGCCACCCCCGCGGTGGCCTTTTGCTTTCTGCTTAACCAGCTTCTCGACCGCGAGCGCTGGGCGCGCGAGCGGCTGGTGCCGTTTGCCGGCGAGGCGACCGAGCTGCGCCTTGCGCTGCTTCCCCCTTTGCGCGTGCAGATCGGCGCCGCCGGCCGCATCGAGCCGGGCGGCGCCGAGCCGAGTGCGGTGGTTACGCTAGGCGGCATCCGCGGCTCGGGCCCCTTTGCCGATGAGCTGCGCTATCTCGCGCGCCATTTGCGACCGGATATCGAGGAGGAACTCTCTCGCCTAGTGGGCGACGTGGCGGCGCAGCGCATCGGCGATGGCGTGCGCGCCCTCGTGCGCTGGCAGCGCGACACCGCGGCGCGCACGCGCGAGGCGGTGGTGGACTACGTCGTCGATGAGCGCCGGATGGTCGTGCGCCGCGCCGAGCTGGCGCAACTCGCGGCCGACATCGCCCGCCTCGGCGGCGCGCTCGACGAGCTCGAGCGGCGGATCGCGCGCCTTGATTAGGCTCGCGCGCCTGGTGCGCATCTTCGCCATTGCGGTGAGCTATGGCCTGCACGAGTTCATGCCGCGCCTACCGGGCGATTTCCTGCTGCGGCTGCTCGCCGGGCGGCGGCCCGAGCCACGCGGCCAGCGGCTGCGTGAGGCGTTCGAGCGCCTCGGCCCGATCTTCGTCAAGTTCGGCCAGGTGCTGTCCACGCGCCGCGACCTGCTGCCGCCGGATATCGCCGATGAGCTCGCAAAACTGCAGGATCGGGTGCCGCCGTTCGACCCGGGGCTTGCCTTTGCCGAGATCCAGCGCAGCCTCGGCCGGCCGCTCGGCGAGCTCTTCGCCACCATCGAGCGCACGCCGGTGGCGAGCGCCTCAATCGCGCAGGTGCATCTCGCCACGCTGCACGATGGCCGCGAGGTCGCGATCAAGGTGCTGCGGCCCGGCGTCGAGCACGAGGTTGCAAAGGATCTGGCGCTGCTGCAGACGGCGGCCGCGCTGGTTGAGCGCCTGTCGGCGGAAGCGCGGCGCTTGAAGCCGCGCGAAGTCGTGGCGGAGTTCGCGCACCACCTGGGCGAGGAGCTCGATCTGATGCGTGAGGCGGCGAACGCCAGCCAATTGCGCCGCAACTTCGCCTATTCGCCGCTCCTCGCGGTGCCCGAGGTGCACTGGGACCTGTGCTCCGAGAGGGTGATGACGATGGAGCGCATGCACGGTGTGCCGGTCTCGCACATCGCCGTGCTGCAGGAGCGTGGCGTCGATCTCAAGGCGCTCGCGCGCGCCGGCGTCGAGATCTGCTTCACGCAGGTGTTCCGCGACGGCTTTTTCCATGCCGACATGCACCCGGGAAACATTTTCGTGGCCGTGGAGGGCGAGCACCGCGGCCGCTATATCGCGCTCGACTTCGGCATCATGGGCACGCTCACCGAGGTGGATAAGAACTATCTCGCGCAGAACTTTCTCGCCTTTTTCAATCGCGATTACCGGCGCGTGGCGCAGGCGCACCTCGACGCCGGCTGGGTGCCGCCGGCGACGCGTATCGACCAGTTCGAGGCGGCGATCCGCGCGGTGTGCGAGCCGGTGTTCGCCCGGCCGCTGAAGGAGATCTACTTCGGCCGCCTGCTGCTGCGCCTCTTCCAGACATCGCGACGCTTCAACGTCGAGATCCAGCCGCAGCTCGTCATGTTGCAGAAGACGCTGCTCAACATCGAAGGCCTCGGCCGCCAGCTCGACCCCGAGCTCGACCTGTGGGCGACCGCCAAGCCATTCCTCGAGCGCTGGATGCACGAGCAGGTCGGCTGGCGCGGCTTCGTGCGCAGCCTGCGCCACGAGGCGCCGTTCTGGGCGCAAACCCTGCCGCAGCTGCCGCGCCTCGTTCACCGTGCGCTCGCCGAAGAGCGCGGCGCCGCGCAGATCGCCCAGCTTCGCGCCGCGCTCGATCGCCTGGCGGCGCAGGGCGCCCGGCGCAATCGCCTGCTCCTCGCCCTGACGATCGTCGGCCTGGCGCTCGTCGCCATGCTGGCCGTCGGTTTGCGGTGGTGAAGGACAGCGCACGCCCGGAGTTCTGGGACGAGCGCTTCGCCGCCGGCATCACGCCGTGGGACTTCGGCGGCGTGCCGCCCGACCTGCAAACCTGGCTCGCCTCGCCGCGCGGGCGCT
>DASREB010000325.1:0-2429 GCA_035652275.1 Burkholderiales bacterium | reverse complement strand
GGCAGCCAGGGCATCGTGCAAGGCACCTACGAGACCTTCGCCGAGGCCGGCCGCCAGCACTGCAACGGCGACTGGTCGCGCAAGTGGATCCTGACCGCCGGGCTCGGCGGCATGGGCGGCGCGCAGCCGCTCGCCGCCACGCTGAACGGGGCGTCGCTGATCGCGATCGAATGCGATCCCGAACGCATCGCCATGCGCCTCAAGACCGGCTATCTCGACGCGCAGGCGAAAAGCGTGGATGAAGCCGCCGCCATGCTGGCGCAGGCGCAGCGACCGATGTCCATCGGCCTGCTGGGCAACGCGGCCGAGCTGATGCCCGAGTTCCTCAAGCGCGCGCAAGGCTCGCAGTTCCGGCCGGCGCTCGTCACCGATCAGACCTCAGCGCACGACCCGGCACATGGCTACCTGCCGGAGCACTGGTCGCTCGGCAAATGGAAGGCGCTGCGGGAAAAAGAACCGGAGGAAGTGGCGCTCTCCGCGCGCGAGTCGATCGCGAAGCACGTGCGCGCGATCCTCGGCTTCAAGGCGATGGGCATCCCCTGCGTCGACTACGGCAACAACATCCGCCAGGAGGCGAAGAACGCCGGCGTGAAGAACGCTTTCGACTATCCGGGCTTCGTGCCGGCGTATGTGCGGCCGCTCTTCTGTGTCGGCAAAGGCCCCTTCCGCTGGGTGGCGCTCTCCGGCGAGCCGCAGGACATCGCGCGCACGGATGCCAAAGTGCGTGAGCTCTTTCCCGACGATCAAAGCCTGCACCGGTGGCTCGATCTCGCCGGCAAGCGCATCCGCTTCCAGGGCTTGCCGGCGCGCATCTGCTGGCTCGGGCTCGGACAACGGCATCGCGCGGGCCTCGCGTTCAACCAGATGGTGGCGAGCGGCGAGCTGAAGGCGCCGATCGTCATCGGCCGCGATCATCTCGACGCCGGCTCGGTGGCGAGCCCGAATCGCGAGACCGAGGCAATGCGCGACGGCTCGGACGCCGTTTCGGACTGGGCGGTGCTCAATGCGCTCCTGAACTGCGCGAGCGGCGCCACCTGGGTTTCGTTTCATCACGGCGGCGGCGTCGGCATGGGCTATTCGCAGCACGCGGGCCAGGTGATCGTCTGCGACGGCAGCGCCGCGGCGGCGAAGCGCATCGAGCGTGTGCTGTGGAACGACCCGGCGAGCGGCGTGATGCGTCACGCCGATGCCGGCTACGAGGCGGCGCTCGCCTGCGCGTGCGAGCAAGGCCTCGATCTGCCGTTCGCGAAGTGATCGAGCTCGGCACCGGCCGCCTGACGCTTGCCGAGCTGCGCGCGATTGCGCGCGAGGCGCCGACGCTGGCGCTCGAGCGGGCAGCGCTTGGCCGCATGCAGGCGAGCCAAGCCGCCGTCGGCCGCATCCTCGCCTCCGGTAAGCCCGCCTATGGCATCAACACCGGCTTCGGTCGCCTCTCGCAGACGCGCATTGCCGAAGCGGAGCTCGAGGAGCTGCAGCGCAACATCGTGCTTTCGCACGCCGCCGGCACCGGCGCGTTTCTCGATGACGCGACCGTGCGGCTGACGCTGGCGCTGAAAATCGAGAGCCTGGCGCGCGGCCATTCCGGCGTGCGGCCGCTGCTGGTGGAACGCTTGCTCGAGCTCTACAACCGGCGGCTTTACCCGCGCATTCCGGCGAAGGGCTCGGTGGGCGCCTCCGGCGATCTCGCGCCGCTCGCGCATCTCTCGCTTGCGCTCCTCGGTGTCGGTGAGGTGCAGCACCCGCAGCCGATCCAGCTCGCGCCGAAAGAGGGTTTGGCATTGCTGAACGGCACGCAAGTGTCGACGGCGCTCGCCCTCAGAGGTCTCTTTGCCGTGGAGGACATCTTCGCCGCTGCGGTGGCGGCCGGCGCCCTGTCGGTCGACGCCGCCGCCGGCAGCGACACGCCATTCGATGCGCGCATCCACGAGCTGCGCGGCCACGCCGGACAGCGCGACGTCGCCAGGCATTATGTAACGCTCCTCGAGGGCAGCGAGATCCGTCGCTCGCACCTCGAGAACGACCCGCGCGTGCAGGACCCGTACAGCCTGCGCTGCCAGCCGCAGGTGATGGGCGCATGCCTCGAGCAGCTGCGCTACGCGGCGGGCATCCTCGAAACCGAGGCGAGCGCGGTCACCGACAACCCGCTCGTCATCGGCGACGAGATTTTGTCCGGCGGCAACTTCCACGGCGAGCCGATCGCCCTCGCCTCCGATGCACTCGCGGTCGCGATCGCCGAGATCGGCGCGCTCTCGGAGCGGCGTATCGCGCTGCTCATCGATCCGACGCTATCGGGCCTGCCGCCGTTTCTGGTCGAGCACGGCGGCGTCAATTCCGGTTTCATGCTGGCGCAGGTCACGGCCGCGGCGCTCGCGAGCGAGAACAAGTCGCTCGCGCATCCGGCGAGCGTCGACAGCCTGCCGACCTCCGCG
>DASREB010000324.1:0-2238 GCA_035652275.1 Burkholderiales bacterium | reverse complement strand
CACCATCGAGACGCGCCGGCCATCGCCGAGATTGGCATAGAGGCGGTCGCCGAGCTTGAGCGAGCCGGGCTCAGACACCTCGGCGACGAGAAAGCCCCAGTTGCGGTCGATCGACTTCACCTTGCCGGACAGCGCCGGCGGCGCGGCCTTCGCCTTGGGCTGCGGCGCTGGCGCTGGCGCGAGCGCGACCTTCGGCGCCGGGGCCGCCTGAACGACAGGCGCCGGGTGCACTTTGGGCGCTGGCGCCTTGGCCACCGTCGGCCGCGGCGGCTCCTTCTTCGGCGCGCGCTGCGGCTTCTCCGCGGCGGCCGGCTGCGGTTTCTCCACGGCGGCTGGCGGCGCCGGCGGGCTTACCACCGCGACCGGCGCCGGGGGCAGCGGTACTTCGCTACGCCGGTAAAGCGCGGCCAGCACACCGGCGATGACCACGGCGACGGCCGCGGTCGCCGCGCCTGCGATGACCAGTTTCCTGCGCTGCCTGCCCGGCGCGGGAGTCCGCACTGTCGCCTCCGGCGCCTGCATCCGGATCGTGGTGTCGGCGTCGGCGATGATGGCGCCGGCGGGCAGCGGCTTGCCTTCGAACGCGAGGCGTACCCATTCAGCGAAGTGACGCGCGCTCTGCAATCGGTCGTCCGGTTTCTTGGCGAGCGCGCGCTTGACGATCGTGTCCCAGGCGTGCGAGAGCGTCGGGTTGAGCGCCGAGGGCTCGATCGGCTCCTGGCGCAGCACCTTCTGCATGATGGTGGTCGGCGAGCCGGTGAAAGGCCGGTCGCCGGTCAGGAGCTGGTAGAGCACCACGCCGGCGGAAAAGATGTCGCTCCGCGCGTCCACCGGTATGCCGAGGAACTGCTCGGGCGACATATAGGCGGGCGTGCCGAGCACCGCGCCGGTCTCGGTGAGGTTGGACGACTCGACGCGCGCGAGGCCAAAGTCCACCACCTTCAACGTGCCATCGCGCAGCACGAACATGTTGGAGGGCTTGACGTCGCGATGCACCACGCCGTTCTCGTGCGCGTACCCGAGCGCCGAGAGCAGCTGCTCCATGATGCGCACGACGGTCGCGAGCCCGAGCCGCGCGCCGCCGTCGAGGCTCTTCGAGAGCTCCTCGCCGTCCATCAAATCCATCACGATGTACGGGGCGCCCTGGTGCTCGCCGTAGTCGAAGATGGTGACGATGTTCGGATGCGAGAGCTTGCCGGCGGAATGCGCCTCGCGCTTCAGGCGCGCCCGCACCTCGGGCAGGTGCTCGGCAGGGAACACCTCGGTACGCAGCATCTTGAGCGCCACGCGCCGCTCGATCACGCTGTCGAACGCTTCGTAGACGATGCCCATGGCGCCGCGGCCGATCTGGCGCCGCAGCTCGTACTTGCCGATGTTGCCGAGCCCGCTCACGGCTATGCTGGATCCCCCTGCGCGATCTTAGCTTGAAACTTCTCGCCGCTCTCGGCGTCGCCGCCCTCGCCGCCTGCGCGCAACCGTTCGGCCCGCGCGAGCATCCGCTGGTCGGCCGGATCTGGGACGTGCGCGCCGCGCAGTTCGTCACGAGCGACGAGCTCTTCGAGCGTGCCGCCCGTGCCCGCTACGTCATCCTCGGCGAGGCGCATGACAATCCCGAGCACCATCGCCTGCAGCGCGTCGTGCTCGAAGCGCTCACCGGGCGCGGCGAGAAGCGCGCCCTGGCGATGGAGCAGTTCGATACCGACTACCAGGCCGCGATGACGGCGGCGCAGGCGCGTGGCGCGGACGCCGAGGCTGTCGCCGACGCGGGGCACTTCGACCGGCGCGGCTGGAACTGGCCGCTCTACCGGCCGCTGGTCGAGTTGGCGCTCGAGCGCGGCTGGCCGCTCGTCGCGGCGAATCTCTCGCGCGAAGCCGCGCGCGCCATCGTCGCGGATCCTGCGCGCGCCGAGTTGCCGCCCGCGCCGCCGGCCGTTGCTGCGGCTCTGGAGCGCGACATCATCGACGGCCATTGCGGTGCCGCCCCCGAGGCGAAGCGCCTCGCCGGCATGGTGCAGGCGCAGCGGGCCCGCGATGCCCGCATGGCGGCCGTCCTGCGGCCCGGGAGCGTGCTCATCGCGGGCGCCGGCCACGCGCGACGGGATCGCGGCGTGCGGCTTTACCTGAGTAGCAGTGACGTACTGAGCATCGCGTTCATCGAGGTCGAACCCGGCAGATCGAAGCCACAGGAATACCTGGACGGGGCGAGCTACGACTACCTGTGGTTCACGCCACGCGCAA
>DASREB010000323.1:0-4530 GCA_035652275.1 Burkholderiales bacterium | reverse complement strand
GTGATCGGCCAGCCGGCGCCAACGGCGCAGGTGCTTGGCCTCGGCGATCTGGTGCGCGTGCATGCCGTGTCCGACGACCCGGCAAACGCTGCCGAGCTCGCTCGTGTGCACATCAGCGCTCCGGCGTTCTACCTGCTGCGTCCCGACGGCCATGTCGGGCTGGCGGGGACACGCTTCGATGCCGAGGCGGTGAAGCGCTACATGGCGGAACGCGTCAAGCTCGTGCGCGAGACGCAGAACCGACCGCAGGCGGTGAGCACGCTCTGATCTTCCGGCCCGGGTTTCTTTTGAAACCGGGCCCCTTCCTGTGAAACGGCGGCGCGCGCGCCGGGAAATCGCGCCGTTACCGCTGTAGCCGACGATCCTCCCAACGTCACCTGATTTGGGAGATGGATCGTGGCAGACGGCCTGGCCCTCGGAACGCACCTCACGACACCCCGCTGGGGCTTCGTGCACCACGGGCTCTACGCCGGCAACGGCCGCGTCATCCACTACGCCGGCTTGAAGAGCTGGCTGCGCCGCGGCCCGGTCGAGGAAGTGACCCTCGCCGAGTTCGCCGGCGCCCGGCCGGTGCAAGTTCACACGCACCTCGCCGCGCCTTACGCCGGCGCCGCCGCGCTGCGCCGCGCGCGCTCGCGGCTCGGTGAAGACCGCTATCGCTTTCTTTCCAACAACTGCGAGCACTTCGTCGAGTGGTGTCTTTCCGGCATGAGCCGCAGCTCGCAGGTGGAAACACTCTTCGGCCCGGGCACCGCCGCGGCCGCCTGAAAGGAGATCAACGTGTCTCGCCCGCTCATCCAGAACTTCATTCTGACCTTCGGCTTCATCGCCTTCGTGGCGGGCGCCGTGCGTGTGGCAGTCGCTTTCCCCGCCGCAATGCATCGCGTCGGCATGCAGGCGCCGCACACCGCGGAAGAGGTGCTCATCGAATCGCTCGAGGCCTGCGGCCAATGAAGCGCTCCTCGCTCGCTCTCTTCATCGCCGCCGCGCTCGGCGGCTGCGCCACGTTGCCGGAGCCGCACGCCCTGCCGCGACCCAAGCCCGCCGATGCATACGCGGCCGCCGTATCGTTCGCCGCGCCCGCCGCGGTCTGGCCGGCCGACGCCTGGTGGAAGGACTACCGCGATCCACAGCTCGACGCATTGATCGCCGAAGCCCTCGATGGCTCCCCCACCATGGCTGTAGCGAAAGCGCGGCTCGATCGCGCGCGTTCCAATGCACAGATCGCTGGCGCCGCCACGCTGCCGCAGGTAACGGCCGCTAGCTCGATCACCGAGCAGAAGCAGAGCCGCAACTATCTGACGCCGCCCTCGGCCACGCCGGAGGGCTGGAACGACTACGGGCGTGCCACGCTCGACTTCTCCTGGGAGCTCGACTTCTGGGGCAAGAACCGCGCGGCGCTCGCCGCCGCCACTTCGGAAGCGGACGCCGCGCGCGCCGACGAAGCGCAATCGCGCATCACGCTCGCCACATCGATTGCCTCCGCATATGCCGAGCTCGCGCGGCTGCACGCCGCGCTCGATACCGCGACGGCGGCGCGCGACGTGCGCGCGAAGACCGCTGAACTCTTCCGCGAGCGCTACGAGAATGGGCTCGAGACGCTCGGCAGCGTGCGCTCGGCGCAGTCGCGCCGCGCCGCGGCCGAAGCCGATGTCGTCTCGCTCACCGAGCAGCTCGGCCTGCAGCGCAATCGCATCGCGGCACTCGTCGGCGCCGGGCCCGACCGCGGCCTGAAGATCGTTGCACCGAGCGTCGACCTTACTCGCACGTTTGCGCTGCCGTCCGATATCCCGGCGCAGCTGCTCGGCCGGCGTCCCGACATCGTTGCGGCGCGGCTGCGCGCCGAGGCGGCGGGCAAGCGTATCCACCAGGCGAAAGCCGCGTTCTATCCCAACGTGAACCTGTCCGCCTTCATCGGCGTGCAGGCGCTGCAGCTCAACAACCTGGGCAAGTCGGGCTCCGACATTGGCAGCATCGGACCCGCGATCTCGCTGCCGATCTTCGACGGCGGTCGCTTGCGCGGCCAGGTGCGCGGCGCCGAAGCCGACTACGCGGAGGCGGTGGCGAATTACGACCGCGCCGTCATCCAGGCACTGCAGGACGTCGCCGACGCGGCAACCAGCCAGAAGCTGCTCGGCGCGCAGATCGCGCGCACCGATGAATCGGTCGAGGCGGCGCGCCAAGCCTGGCAAATCCAGGGCAACCGCTATAACGGCGGCCTCGCGACATACCTCGACGTGCTGAGCGCCGAAGAGACGCTGCTCTCGAGCCTGCGCACCCAGGCCGACCTCCATTCCCGCTCCCTCGCGCTCGACGTTGCGTTGGTTCGTGCGCTCGGCGGCGGCTACACGAATCCCTAACCAGCGAGGCAAATGTCCCATGTCCAAGATGGAACCCGAAGTCGAGCAGGCAGCGGCCCAGGCGCAAGCCGACGCCCGCAACACGAAGCGCCGCAAGCGCCTCTTTCTTGTCCTCGGCGGCGTCGTGCTCAAGGCGGCGCTCGGCTACGGCATTTACGCCTATGGCTACGCCGCGCGCTACGTCTCTACCGACAACGCCTACACCGGCGCCGAGACCGCGCAGGTGACGCCGGCGATCGGCGGCATCGTGCGCGAGGTGCGCGTGACCGATACGCAAGCGGTGAAGCAGGGCGATGTCGTGGTCGTGATCGACGACACCGACGCGCGCCTTGCGCTCGACCAGGCGGAAGCCGAGCTTGGCCGCGCCGTGCGCCGGGTGCGTGGCTACGTCGCGAACGACCAGAGCCTTGCCGCGCAGATCGCCGCGCGCTCCTCCGACGAGAAGCGCGCGGCGGCGCAAGTCGAATCGGCGATTGCCGACTACGACCGCGCCGAGCTCGACCTCATGCGCCGCCAGGCGCTGGTCACCTCCGGCTCGGTGTCCGGAGATGAGCTCACCAAGGCGCGCAACGCCTTCGAGACCGCGAAAGCAAACCTTGCGGCGGCCTACGCGCAAGCCGCGCAGTCGCGAGCGAACCGCACCGCCGCGATCGGCTCGCGCGAAGCGAATGCCGTGCTGATTGCCAACGCCACCGAGGAAACCAACCCGGAGGTCGCACTTGCCCGCGCGAAGCGCGACCAGGCGAAAGTGAACCTCGAGCGCACGGTGATCCGCGCGCCGGTCGATGGCGTGGTGGCGAAGCGCTCGGTGCAGGTCGGCCAGCAGGTGAAGGAGGGCACGGCGCTGCTCTCCGTCGTGCCGCTGTCGCAGGTCCATGTGGACGCGAACTTCAAGGAAGGCCAGCTCGACCACGTACGCATCGGTCAGCCGGTGAAGGTCACCTCCGACCTCTACGGGCGCAAGGTCGCCTATCGCGGCACCGTAGCCGGCCTCGCCGGCGGCACGGGCTCGACCTTCGCCACGATCCCGGCACAAAACGCGACCGGTAACTGGATCAAGGTGGTGCAGCGCGTGCCGGTACGTATCGCGCTCGATGAAGCGGACCTCGCCGCGCATCCGCTGCAGGTCGGCCTGTCGATGCTCGTGACGGTCGACACCAAGGCGAACTGAGATGAAGCAGCCCCTGAAAGGCGGGATGCTGTGGCTCGCGGCGATCGTGCTCGCCACCGCGAACTTCATCGCGGTGCTCGACATGACGATCGCCAATGTCTCGGTGCCGACCATCTCCGGATCGCTCGGCATCAGCTCGAGCCAGGGGACCTGGGTGATCACGTCTTACTCGGTCGCCGAGGCGATCATCGTGCCGCTCACCGGCTGGCTCGCCGCCCGCTACGGCGCGGTGCGCGTCTTCACGAGCGCCATGGGGCTCTTCGGCGCCTTCTCGGCGTTCTGCGGCCTCGCCACCTCGCTCGGCATGCTGGTGACCGGTCGCATCATGCAGGGCCTCTCCGGCGGCGTGCTGATGCCGCTGTCGCAGATGCTGCTGTTGCGCATCTTCCCGAAAGAGAAAGCGCCGGCGGCGATGGCGCTCTGGGCAATGACCACGCTCGTCGCACCGGTGCTCGGCCCGATCGTCGGCGGCTGGCTGTGCGACAACTACTCATGGCCGGTGATCTTCTTCATCAACGTGCCGATCGCCATCGTCTGCGCGCCATTTGCGCTGCGCATGCTCAAGCGCTACGAGACCAAGCTCGAGCGCGCGCCGATCGACACGGTCGGCCTTGCGTTGCTGATCATTTTCGTCGGCGCGCTGCAGCTGATGCTGGATCTCGGCAAGGAGCACGACTGGTTTGAATCGACCGAGATCTGCCTGTTCGCGATCGTCGCCAGCATCGGCTTCGCGGCGTTCCTCATCTGGGAGCTGACCGAGCGCCACCCGATCGTCAACCTGCGGGTGTTCCGCCACCGCGGCTTCACCACCGCCGTGATCACCATCGCCATGGGCTTCGGCGCCATCTTCGGCATGAACGTGCTGACGCCGCTCTGGCTGCAGAGCTTCATGGGCTACACCGCGACCTGGGCCGGCCTGGTGACCGGATGGAGCGGGGTGCTTGCCGTGCTCGCGGCGCCCGCGGCCGGCATGCTGATGGGCAAGACCGATCCACGGCG
>DASREB010000322.1:0-3242 GCA_035652275.1 Burkholderiales bacterium | reverse complement strand
CTGGATTTTTCCCTCGGCGTCGCGGAACTCGATCTCCATCCGGCCGGTTTCATTCACCGCCGCCACGCGTTCGAACTGCAGCGCATCAAAGCGCGACGTTGGACGGTTCATACCCTGATCCGTAGCAAGAGAGGTTCCATTCGACGGTGCTAATGCTGCAGGAGTGGAGCCTCGCTGTGCGGCCGCTTAGAACACTCTTACAACCGCGAATGCCCCGCTGTTGCCTTGGAGGGACGCCAATTTAGCCCGACAGTGGCGTCGCCGGGCCAGGGCTAAGTGGCTGAAAAGAGGCTGCTGCGGCAATGCGTCATGCGCGCATCGCCAAGGGCGTTGCGTGGCAGGGCAGTGCGAGCGCACCATATGCAAAAACCCGTCAAGACGACACGGGAGGGAGCGGCCAATGTGGCTTTTCGACCTCGTAAATCTCGGGGCCGGCTTCAAGAAGTATTTCGAAGTCGTGCCGGCGCTGAGCGAGGAGTTGCGCGACGAGTGCTATCGCATCCGGCATGACGTGTATTGCGCCGAGCTCGGCTTCGAGCCGGTGCGTGCGGATCGGCGCGAGCGCGACGACTACGATGCGCATTCGCTGCACTGCCTGATTCGCAGCGTCAGAAACGGCGAGTACGTCGGTTGCACACGCCTCGTTCTGACGCGGCCCGGCGACCCGCATTACCTCTTGCCGGTCGAGCGCGCCTGCGCCAAGACCATCGATCGCTCGATCGCCGATCCGCAGCAGATGCCGCGACACACCATCGCCGAAATCGGCCGCCTCGCCGTGATCGCCAGCTACCGCAACCGGCACGGCGAACAGAAATCGCCCGCGCCGATCAGCGAGCACAGCTTCGGCACACCGGAGCGGCCGCGTTTTCCGTATCTCACGATCGGCCTTTACCTTGGCACCATTGCGCTCGCGCGCGAGCACAACATCGCGACGCTTTTCGTGCTCACCGAACCGCGCTTGCAGCATCACTTCGCCAGGCTCGGCGTCAACATCCGCCAGATCGGCGGTCCGGTCGAGCATCGCGGCACGCGCGTACCTTCGATGATGACCGTGGCGGGCATCGTCGATGGCCTCAACTTCGTGATGCGGCCCTTGTACGAGGTGGTCGCAGCTGAAGTGAAGCAGGGCGTCCAGGCGCATCGCGAGGCGAGCCTCGTGATGCGGTAGTGACGGCTGTCACTGTCGGCGATCTTTCCATTTCGCCCGGCGCCGGCACTCGAGCATGCTTAAGTCCGCAGATCTGAAGGGGATGCGCTCATTGGCGCGGGATTTGCTCCATCCCGGCAATCCCGGGGGGAACATGCATCGCATCGACAAGGCGGAGCTCCTCAACACATTGACGGAGGCGCGGCGCGAAGCGCGCGTTGCGCTCAGCGAGTTGCAGCCCGGCGCCGCGAACCTGCGCCTGCATCGCATTCTGATGTTGCTCGACTACATGGCCGAGCATCTCGAGATGGTCGGCGGTGCGCCGCGGCGCGCCGCCGCCGGCGCGCGCTACCTCGACAAGCAGGGCGGATGAGCGGCGCTCGCCTCGAACACGTTGGCCGGTTCGAGCTGCGAGAGATGCTGGGCCAGGGATCGACCGGCTGCGTATATCGCGCCTGGGATCCGTTCATCGCCGAAGACCTGGCGCTCAAGGTGTTCGACCGCAAGCTCGTGTCGTCGGCGCTGGCCGATGCCGACGTGAGGGCGCAGTTCATGCGCGAAGCTTCGCTCGTCGGCAAGCTCTCGCATCCGCACATCGCTTCCATCCTCGAGGCCTCGGCGCAAACCGAGCCGGCCTACGTGGCGATGGAGTACGTCCGCGGCGGCAACCTCACGAAGTACGCCACGGCCTCCACCCTGATGTCGCCCGCCCAGCTGATGCAGGTCGCCTTCAAGGCATGCGGCGCGCTCGACTACGCGTCGCGCAAGGGCCTCGTCCATCGTGACCTGAAGCCCGCGAACCTGCTGCTCGGCGATAGCACCAACGTCAAGGTGGCGGATTTCGGCGCCGCACGCTTGAAGAGCGCGAGCGGCGTCGAGCACACCGCCACCATCGGCTCGCCGGCGTACATGTCGCCCGAGCAGATCAAGGGCGCGGAGCTCGGCGAGCAAAGCGACATGTTCTCGCTCGGCGTGGTGATGTACGAGCTCCTGACCGGACAGCGCCCCTTCGTCGGCCGCGATCTGCCGCAGCTGCTCGACCGCATCCTCAGCCACGAGCCGCCGGCGCCGAGCGCGCTGCGCGCCGTGATCGATCCCAGGATCGATGCCATGGTGCTGCGCATGCTGCGGAAAAGGCCGGCGGAGCGTCATGCGTCGTGGGCGGACGTGGCGCTCGACATCGCGGCGGCGGGACGGCTCGGCATCTCGAACCAGCAGGTCCCTGACAGCGAAAAGTTCGCGGCGCTGCGCCGCGTGCCGCTTTTCGAGAAGCTCGACGACGCGGAGCTCTGGCAGCTGGTGCACGCCGGGCGCTGGCGCCGCGTCGCCTCGAACATCATCGTGGTGCGCGAAGGCGAAGCGGGCCAGTCGCTCTATTTCCTCGCGCGCGGCGAGATCAAGGTGACCAGGGCCGGGCGGCTCCTCAATGTGCTGAGGGCCGGGGAATATTTCGGCGACATGGCCTATGTCAAGCGCGGCGCGCTGCCCCGCCAGGCCACCGTGGAAACCATGAGCGACGCGGTGCTCTGCGAGTTCGACGCCGACCGGGTCGGGGGCACGAGCGCCAACTGCCAGCTTCACCTGGCGCAGGCGCTGCTCGATAACCTCGTTGACCGGCTGCAGCTCGCCAACGAGCGGGTCTCCGAGATCCGAGCCGGTCCACCGCAGTAACCCGCTGGGCAACTCACCGAGCAGGGCCGAGCCGCCAGGCCTTCGTGGAGATGGCCAAGAAACATGGCGTTACGGTGCGCGGCGTGTAGTACACGGACCATGCGTCGGCAAGCTCGGCAATGTCCGCAGCACGACATTGCCGGCCATGGAGCGCGAAGCGATTCACCGTGCTGGAAAAGAGTGAGCCAGCGCCGAAACTAGATAGGCGTTTATTCCGCCGAACGCGAGCGGCTCCTTGAGAATTTTGTAAAGGTTACCCGGATCCGAATCGGTAAAAACCCCTAGCGGTGCGCTATGATCGCGTCTCCCGGGGGGGACCATGAAAGAGCCACAGATCCGCGTCATGCTGGTCGACGCGCATCGCATCATTCTGTCGGGACTGCAGCGCCTCATCGACGACGAGAAGCCGGAGATGGCGGTCGTC
>DASREB010000321.1:0-34978 GCA_035652275.1 Burkholderiales bacterium | reverse complement strand
TTCCTTTCCACCGCGACCTTCTTCCCCGCCATCTCGAGCTGCGCCAGCAAGGTGGCGACGTCGAGCGGCGCTGCAAAGCGCCGCGCCGCGCCGTTGACTTTCACTTCGATCATGGGGTGAATGATAGCGCTTAAACTCGCGACCCTAGGGAGCCGAGAACAATGAACGCGATGCTGATCCTGGTGCAGGCCGTGGCGCAGAACATTGCCTTGCTGTGCTGCGCGCTCTACACCGGCGCCGCGGTGTATGTGTGCCTGGTCGAGCATCCGGCCATGACCGAGGGCGGCAAGACGCTCGCCGCCGCATTCGTCGTTGTCGCTCACCCGCGCACTACGATTTTTCACGCCGCTTTCGGCATCGTCGGCGCGCTTGCCGGAATGCTCGCCGGCGTCGCGAGCGGCCGCCTGGCGTGGCTCAGCGGCGCGCTGCTGCTGGCGGCGGCCGCGGCGGTGCATGTCGCCGTGGTGATGCCCTTCACGCAGCGCTGCCTCGACGCCGGCGCGAGCGGCATGCCGGCGCCATTCCCGACGCTCGCGCGGCTGCATGCCGGTCTCGCCCTCGCAGGCCCCGCGCCGCTCTTTCTTTTCATCCAGAACGCCGGGCTGTAGAGAAAACCGTAAAATCGGCCGCGCCGCGGGTGTAGTTCAATGGCAGAACATCAGCTTCCCAAGCTGAATACGTGGGTTCGATTCCCATCACCCGCTCCAAGAGAATCAACTCATCGACAACGGGAGCGTTCCATGACGATCAAGCACCTTGCTGGCCTGGCGCTTTTTGCCATCGCGGCCGCAGCCGTGGCGGCCGATTTCAAAGTGCTGCAGCCGCTTGCGGACAAGCCGATGAAGCAAAAGGACGGCAGCTACTACGTCCCGACGACGCCGCAGACCGCGCGCTGGGGCAGTCTTCCGAACGCGAGCGCGAAGCCGGTGCTGACGGTGCCCTCCGGCGCGGTGGTGACGTTCGATACGGTGTCGCACGAAGGCGTGCTCGAGGACCAGGGCAAGGATCCGGTGAAGTTCTTCGGCCGGCATGGGGTCAAGCCCGACCAGGTGCTGAAGGACGCACAGGCGATCGCCGCGTCGAATCTGCCGCATGACTTCGTAAAAGACGGCCCGCACGTCGTCACCGGGCCCGTCGCCATCGAAGGCGCGAAGGCGGGCGATGTACTGCTGGTCGAGATGCTGGCGCTGCAACCGCGCGTGCCCTACGGCGTCATCTCCAATCGGCATGGCAAAGGCGCGCTGCCCGGTGAATTCCCGGAGAACAAGGGCCCGCAGGCCGGCGCGGATGCCGCGCATCCGGAGCTCTTCGCGAACCATTTCACCTTCGTGCCGATTCGCGAGGTTGGCGGCAAGTGGTACGCCATCGTGAAAGGCGCGCAGGGACCCGAAGCGCGCATCGCGTTGCGACCCTTCAACGGCACGATGGGCGTTGCGCCGAACACGCAGGACAAGCCGAATTCGGTGCCGCCCGGCGAGTACGGCGGCAATCTCGATATCAACGACCTCGGCGTCGGCGCCAAGCTCTATATTCCGATCCAGGTCGACGGCGCGCTGTTCTACGCGGCCGATCCGCACTATGCGCAGGGCGATGGCGAAGTCGCGCTCACCGCGATCGAGGGATCGCTGCGCTCGACTTATCGGCTCACGGTGCTAAAGAGCGGCGATAAGCGCTTGCCGATGAAGGCACCGATGAAGAACCCGTTTGCCGAGACCAAGGATTACTGGATCCCGGTCGGCCTCAACCAGGACCTGAACGAGGCGATGAAGGACGCCACGCGCCAGGCGGTCCAGTTCCTGAACGAGAAGCTCGGCATGGATCGCGCGACGGCGCTCGCCTATCTCAGTGCCGGCGCCGACTTCCAGGTGACGCAGGTGGTCGATCGCGTCAAAGGGGTGAATGCGGTGATTCGGAAGTCGGACTTCGCGCGGCCGGCGAAGAAATAGGCACTCTGCGGCATGCCGCCAACTTGGGCACAATGCGCTGATGGCGGATGAAGTCAGGCGAACCGTGCTGTTCGCCGACGTGAGCGGCAGCACGCAGCTCTACGAGAGCGCGGGCGACGCGGCCGCGGCGCAGGCCATCGCCCAATGCCTGCGCGCTTTCAGCGATGCCACGCGCCTCGCGGGCGGGCAGGTGGTAAAGGAAATCGGCGACGAGGTGATGGCGATTTTTCCGAGCCCGGATGCGGCCGCGATCGCCGCCACGCGCATGCATCTCGCGGTCGAGGCGCTGCCGCCGGTGCAGGGCACCCGCCTGGGCGCGCGCATCGGCTTCCATACCGGACTGGTGGTCCGGCGCGACAACGATCTCTTCGGCGAGCCGGTAAGTATCGCCGAGGGGCTCGCCGGCCAGGCGGCCAAGGGACAGGTGCTGACCTCCGAGGGAACGGCGGCGCTGCTCAGCCCGGCGCTGAAGAGCTGCACGCGCGTGCTTTATTCCGTGCAGCTGAAGGGCAAGGCGGAGAGCGTCTCGCTTTGCGAGCTCGTCTGGCGGCAGGGACCGGACATCACCGTTACCGATGAAGTGGCGACCGGCATCCTCGCCACGGCGAGCGGCCGGCTGTCGCTCAATTTCGGCGGCACCGAGGTCATCGCAGAGCCGCCGTTACGCGTCGGGCGCGACAAGGACTGCGAGGTCGTGATCACCGGCGAGAATGCCTCGCGCCAGCATTGCAGCATCGAGCGCCGCCGCGACAAGTTCATCCTGCGCGACCACAGCACCAACGGCACGTTCGTGACGGTCGAAGGCGAGCCGGAGTTCGTGCTGCATCGCGAGGAGTACATCCTGCGGGGCCACGGCTGGATCTCCTTTGGCGACCCGCGCGCGCCGGGCGCCGAGTCGCTCGAGTACTACTGCGAGTAGCAACGGCGGTTAATCTTTGTTTGCCAGCGGGACCGTGCCACTGAGCGGCAGGCGCGGCCGCCGTATCGTTCTCGGCGTGAAAATCCTGATCGGCAAAATCAGCGGCCACTGCCCCGAGTGCTTCGGCGAGGAATGGCGCGCGCTCGACGGTTCCGAGCGCCCGGATGTCACCGACGACCTGGTCTGCGTTGGCTGCGGCCACAAGGTGATGTGCGCCGATCTGGTGCTGCAGCTCCCGATCGACGAAACGATCTACTGATCGGCTCCCTGCCCGGGCGTCATAATGGCGCCAGCGAAAGGGGTGGGATGCCTTACTCGGTAGAAGGGAAGCTGGTCGTCGCGATCTCCTCGCGGGCGCTGTTCGACTTCGAAGAAGAGAACCGGGTGTTCGAGGCGGAAGGCGAGCCGGCGTACGTCGCGCTTCAGTTCGGGCGGCTCGATGTGCCGGCGCGCGAGGGCGTCGCGTTCCCGCTGGTGCAGAAGCTCCTCGCCTTCAATACGGACGACGCGCAGCGCGTGGAAGTCGTCGTGCTATCCAAGAACGACCCGGTGTCCGGGCTGCGCGTGTTCCGCTCCGCCCAGCGTGCCGGGTTGGCGGTGGAGCGGGGAGTGTTCACGCGCGGGCGCAGCCCCTGGCAATACCTCGATGCGCTGCGTGCCAACCTGTTCCTGTCGGCCAGCGAATCCGATGTGCTCGCCGCGCTTTCCGCGAAGTGTCCGGCCGCGCGCGTATACCCGGAGTCGGCGCAGGCCGCGAGCCGTCACGCCACCGAACTGCGCATCGCTTTCGATGGCGATGCGGTGCTCTTTTCCGACGAAGCCGAGCAGGTCTACCAGCGCGACGGTCTCGCCGCGTTTTCCAAGCACGAGGTGATGAACGCCCTGCAGCCACTCCCGCCGGGGCCGTTCAAGCCGCTGCTCGAGGCGCTGCATCGCTTGCAGAGCGACCGCCACTCGCCCGTGAAGATCCGTACCGCGCTGGTAACGGCGCGCAGCGCCCCGGCGCATGAGCGCGCGGTGCGCACGCTGATGGAGTGGAATGTCGGCGTCGACGAGGCCATGTTCCTCGGCGGACTGGATAAGGGCGCGTTTTTAAAAGCCTTCGAGCCGGATTTCTACTTCGACGACCAGCGCGGGCATGTGGACTCGGCGCGCGCCTACGTCGCCGCCGGCCACGTCCCGTTTGGGGTGGCAAACATCCGCTGATTGCAAGATGATCGGGGCTTGTTCGAGCCGCGCCCTCCTCAGTCTGCCGACGTCGAACTCGCCGCCGTGGCCGTCAGCCGCCGCACGTTCGCCGTCCTGCTTGGCGTGGCGTTCGCGCTCAGCGCCGCCCTTTGCGTTTATGCCAGTCAAGCGGCCGATCCGCTGATCGGCTTCAGGACCGCGGTACAACTCAGCGGCTGGCTCTGCATATTGGCAGTCTTCATCGGGTTCTGCGCGCGCTCGGCGCGTAACCGCCGCGATCTCGCCGAAGTCACCGCCGCGGCGACCGGGTTCTTCACCGGCGCGGCGATGCTCTATCTCGCCTACTTCCAGTGGAGCGAGCCGCCGGCGGCGCCGGCCGCGCCGCTGGTCGTGAAGACAGCGCCCGGTATCTGGAACCCCGCCCAGCATCTCGCGCTGCCCAAGGCGCCGTTTACCATGTCGGCAGCAGCCGGGGGCACGGCGCCTGATGCATCCCGCGTTGCGCGGCACCGGCCGGCACAAGCCGTGGTCACAGCCTTGCCGGTCCCGGCCGCCGGCATTGCGGCGGGGGAGGTTACCGTGACCAAGGAAGACGCGTGCACCGACCAAACCGGTCTTTCGCGCCTCTTTTGCGAGGAGCGCACGCGCCTCGAGAATTGCGGCACGCGCAGCGCTGACGATCCGGCGTGCCCGTCCGTCATTCCAGCCTCGCCGCCTCAATAGCCGTGGCGATGCGCCCTTCGGCGACTGCGTGGCAGGCGACGCCGTCGCTGAATGCCGGGACTTCGCGCCGGCAGCGGTCATCGGCGTGCGGGCAGCGCGGGTGGAACGTGCAGCCGGCCGGCGGCGCCAGCGGATTCGGCACTTCGCCGCGAACCGGCGTGCGCGGCCGCCCGCTCATGGCGAGATCGGGCACCGCATCGAGCAGCATGCGCGTGTAGGGATGCCGCGGCCGGGAAAAGAGCTGCGCCGCCGGCGCCAGCTCGACGATGCGGCCGAGGTACATGACGCCGACGCGGTCGGCGACCTGCGAGACGACCGCGAGGTTGTGCGAGATGAAGAGGTAGGTGAGGCCGAGGCGCCGCTGCAGCTCGCTCATCAGGTTCAGGATCTGCGCCTGCACCGAGACGTCGAGCGCCGAGGTCGGTTCGTCGCACACCAGGAAATCCGGTTCACCTGCCAGCGCGCGCGCAATGGAGATGCGCTGGCGCTGACCGCCGGAAAATTCGTGCGGGTATTTGTCGCCGTCGTCGGCTGATAGTCCGACCTGGGCGAGCAGCTCTTGCACCTTGCCGGCGGTGCCGAGGAACCGGATCGGCTCCGCGACGATGTCGCGCACGCGCCAGCGCGGATTGAGGCTCGCGTAGGGGTCCTGGAAGATCATCTGCAGCCGGCGGCCGCGAAATTCGACGCGGCCTTCGCTGGGCGCGTACAGACCGACGATCAATCGCGCCACCGTGGATTTGCCGCATCCCGACTCGCCGACCAGTCCGACGGTTTCCCCCTTCTCGATGTCGAGCGACACGTGGTCCACTGCGCGCAGGAGGCGGCGCGGCTCGTGCTCGAGTACGCGGTTGAGCCAGGGCCGCGAGACGTCGAAGTCGCGGCTCACGCCTTGCAGGCTAAGCAGCGGCATGCAGCCAGCAGGCCGCGCGGCTCGCGCCGGCGGGCAGGAGATCCGGCCGCTCGTGCAGGCAGCGCTCGAAGCGGCGGGTGCAGCGGGGATGGAATGCGCAGCCGGGCGGGATCGCGTTGAGCCGTGGCATGGCGCCATCGATCTGCACGAGCCGGCTGCGCTTTGCCGCGATGCGCGGAATCGAGCCCATCAGCCCGACGGTGTACGGATGTTTCGGCGCGTGAATCACCTCGCGCACGCCACCGACCTCGACGATGCGGCCGGCGTACATCACTGCCACGCGATGCGCGGTTTCCGCGATGACCCCCATGTCGTGCGTGATCAGCATCACCGCCGCGCCGCGCTCTGCTGCCAGGCGCTTGAGCAGCGCGATGATCTGCGCCTGGATCGAGACGTCGAGGGCGGTGGTCGGCTCATCGGCGATCAGAAGCCGCGGCTCGGCGGCGAGCGCCAGCGCGATGACCACGCGCTGACGCATGCCGCCCGAGAACTGGTGCGGATAGTGACGGTAGCGGGCCGCGGGCGCCGGGATGCCGACTTCGCCGAGCAGCGCCAGCGCTCTGTCGCGCGCGGCGCGCTTCGCCATCGGCAGGTGCGCGACGATCGTTTCCTCGAGCTGCCGGCCGATGGTGTAGAGCGGGTTCAGCGAGGTCAGCGGATCCTGGAAGATGACGCCGATCTTGCGGCCGCGCAGCTTGCGCATCTCCCCCGGCGGCAGGTTGTCGATGCGTTGGCCTTCGAGCCGCACTTCCCCCGCGGCGATGCGCCCCGGCGGCTCGAGCAGCCCGATGATGGCGAGGCCGGTGATCGATTTGCCGGCGCCCGATTCGCCCACGACGCCGAGCACTTCGCCGGGCGCGATCGCGATCGAGATGCCGTCGAGCGCGGTAAGGGTACCGCGGCGCGTCGGGAATTCGACCCGCAGGTCACGCACCTCGAGCGTCATCGCAACTTGGGATTCAACGCGTCGCGCAACCAGTCGCCGAGCAGGTTGACCGACAGCACGAGGATGACGAGCGCGAGGCCGGGGAAAACGGTGATCCACCATTCGCCGGAGTAGAGGAACTCATTTCCGATCCGGATGAGCGTGCCGAGCGATGGTCGCGTGGCCGGAACCCCGACGCCGAGAAATGACAGCGTGGCCTCGGTGATGATCGCCGTGGCGATGTGGATGGTCGCGATCACCAGCACCGGCCCCATGACGTTCGGCAGCACGTGCGACAGCATGATGGAGAGTGGCTTGCGGCCGATGACGCGCGCGGCCTGGACGTACTCCTTTTCTTTTTCCACCATCGTGCTTCCGCGCACCGTGCGCGCATACTGCACCCAGCCGGCGAAACCGATGGCGAGCACTAGCACCGGAATCGCCAGCTGATCGTGGCGATCGCCGGGCAGCGCGACGCGGGCCACGCCGTCGATGAGCAGCGCAATGAGGATGGCGGGAAATGACAGCTGCACATCGGCGACCCGCATGATCATCGCGTCGACCCGCCCGCCGAGGTAGCCGGACAGCAGTCCCAGCGACACGCCGAGCACCGCCGCCAACAGCACCGCCGCGAGGCCGACGCCGAGCGAGATGCGCGCGCCGTGCATGATGGTGGAGAGGATGTCGCGCCCCTGGTTGTCGGTGCCGAGCGGGTAGTGCGCCATGCCCTTGTCGTCCCAGGCGGGCGGCGTGAAGGCGTCGCTCAGGTTGAGCGCCGCCATGTCGAACGGGTCCTGCGGCGAGACCCACGGCGCCAGCAGCGCCGCGCTGACGCAGATGAGCGTCAGCAGCGCCGCCACGATCGTCACCGGCGAGCGCCGAAAGCTCCAGGTGAGGTCATGCTCCCAGACCCGCCGGAGAATCACTTCACCGTCGCAAAGCGCGCCTGTGGCCGGTCATCGAGGCTGTAGGCGATGGTGACGCCTTTCTTCATCGCCCAGGGCCGCATCTGGTGGTGCAGCGGCACGTAGTAAGCCTGGTCGCGCGTGATCTCCAGCGCCTCTTTCAGGATCGCGTCGCGCTTCTTCACGTCGGTGGTCACTTTCAGCGCGTCGATCATCTCGTCGAGCTTTTTGTCGCTGATGCGCCCGATGTTGAAGCTGCCGTCGGCGCCGGTGGTCTTGGTGCGCACGAGCGACTGCAGCGTATACAGGCCGTCGAAGGTCGGCACGCCCCAGCCGAGCATGTAGGCGCTGGTATCGAAGTTCAGGAGCTTCGGAATGTACGTGGCGAAGGGCATGGCGTTCAGCTTGACGCGCATCCCGGCTTTCGCCCACATCGAGACGAGTGCCTGGCAGATCTTCTCGTCGTTCACGTAGCGATTGTTCGGGCAGTCGAGCGTGAATTCGAAGCCGTCGGGGTACCCGGCTTCGGCGAGCAGTTTCTTGGCGCCCGCCGGGTCGTACTGGGTCACGATGTCGACGTCCTTGGTGTTGCCGTGAACCCCGGGCGCGATCATGATGCCGGCCGGAATCGAGAGGCCGCGCATCACCACCTTGCGGATCGTTTCGCGGTCGACCGCCATGTTGAGCGCCTTGCGCACGCGCACGTCCTTGAACGGATTCTTGCCTTTGACGCTCGCGTATTTCAGCTCGTCGTTGTGCTGGTCAAGGCCGATGAAGATGGTGCGCACCTCATGGCCGTCCAAGATCTTGACGTTGGATTCCTTGCGCAGGCGCTCGACGTCCTGCGTGGGCAGATCGGTGACCAGGTCGACATCGCCCGAGAGCAGCGCAGAGACGCGCGTCGCGTCCGACTTGATCGGCGTGTAGACCACGTCGGTCACGTTGCCGTCGAGCTTGCCCCACCATTGCTTGTTCAAGGTCATGACGATGCGCTTGTCGGGCTCCCAGCCCTTGATGATGTAGGGTCCGGTGCCGTTGGTGTTGCGCGAGGCGAAGGTCTCCTCCCGCTTCGAGTAGTCCTGGATGTGCTGCGAGCGGTTTTTCTCCGACCACGCCTTGCTCATGATGCGGAAGTCGACGATATTTTGCAGAAGCAGCGGGTGCGGCCCGGAAAGGATCAGGTCGACGGTGTGGTCGTCGATTTTCTTCACCTCGGTGATGCCGGCGACGTAGATCTGGTTCGTGCCCTGCGGCTCCTTGATGCGCGTGAACGAGAACACCACATCATCGGCGGTGAAAGGTGAGCCGTCGTGGAACTTCACGCCCTGGCGCAGATGGAAGCGGAATTGCGTATCGGAGATCTTGTCCCAGCTCGTCGCGAGGCAGGGCTCGATCTTGTAGTCCTTGGTATAGCGCACCAGCCCTTCGTACGTGTACTGCATGATGGCGTGCGTAGTCGCATGGTTCTGCGAGTGCGGGTCCATCGTCAGGATGTCGTTCTGCGCGGCCCAGCGCAGCAGCACTTGGGCATGCGCCGGGCCGGCGGCCAGCGCGACAAGCAACAGCAGCGTTCGCATCATTCCCCCTCCTCGGTTTACTTGAGCGGCAGACTCGCCTCCACCAGCGCCGCGAGAAAGCCGGCACCCAGTGGAATCACCTCGTCGTTGAAATCGTAATTCGGATTGTGCAGCATGCAGCCGCCGGCGCCGGGCACGTGATCGCCGCCCTGGCCGAGGAACGCATAGGCGCCGGGACGCTGCTGCAGGAAGTAGGCGAAATCCTCGCCGCCCATGGTGGGCTCGTGCTCGGTGATGACGTTGTCGGTGCCGAACAGGCGCTTCGCCACGTCCGCCGCGAAGCGCGCTTCGCGCGCGCTGTTGATGGTGGCCGGGTAACCGCGCACGTACGATACCTCGGCGCTGGCACCGAAGGCTTCCGCCGTTTTGGTGGCAATCTCGCGCAGTCGCCGCTCGGCCAGGTCGCGCGTCTGCGGCAGGAACGTGCGCACGGTGCCCACCAGCTTCACACCGTCGGGAATAACGTTGAATACGCCGATCTGGCTGGTGGCGAGCGAGCAGATGCTGACCACGACGGCGTCCACCGGGCTTATGGTGCGGCTGGCGATGCTTTGCAAGGCGGTGATGATGTGCGCCGCCGCCAGCACCGGGTCGACGGCGAGGTGCGGCATCGCGCCGTGCCCGCCGCGCCCGCGCACCGTGATGCTGACTTCGTCGGTCGAGGCCATGACCGGGCCGGCGCGCACCGCGAGCTTGCCCGGCGGCAGGCCCGGCCAGTTGTGCAGCCCGTAGACCTCGTTCATCGGGAAGCGCTGGAAGAGGCCCTCCTGCACCATGACATTCGCGCCGCCGCCGCCTTCCTCGGCCGGCTGGAAAATGACGTACGCCGTGCCGTCATAGTTGCGGGTCTCGGCGAGATAGCGGGCGGCGCCGAGCAGCATGGTCGTATGGCCGTCGTGGCCGCAGGCGTGCATGCGCCCCTCGTGGCGCGAGCGATGCGGGATGTTCGCCGTCTCGTGGATCGGCAGGCAGTCCATGTCGGCGCGCAGGCCGATGGCGCGGCCGCTCGCCGTTTTGCGGCCCGGGATCACGCCGACCACACCGGTCTTGGCGATGCCGCCATGCACCTCGATGCCCAGGCGCGCGAGCTGGTCCGCGACGACGCCCGCGGTGCGCGTCTCCTGGAAGGAGAGCTCGGGATGCGCATGCAGATCGCGGCGCACGTCGCGCAGCTCGGCCTGATAGGCACGAATGCGCTCGATCGGCGTCGTCATACCGCCTGCACTCGCAGCCGCGGATCCACCGCGTAGTAGAGCAAATCCACCACCAGATTGATGATCACGAAGAAAAGCCCGATCAGGCAGAGATACGCCGCCATCACCGGCACATCGGCGAAGTTGATCGCCTGGATGAAGAGCAGGCCCATCCCCGGCCACTGGAACACCTGCTCGGTGATGATGGAGAACGCGATGATCGCGCCGAGCTGCAGGCCGGTGATCGTCATCACCGGCACGAGCGTGTTCTTCAGCGCATGCCCGAAGTGGATCGCACGATCGCTCAAGCCGCGGGCGCGCGCGAAGCGGATGTAGTCGGTGCGCAGCACTTCGAGCATTTCAGAACGCACCAGGCGCTGGATCAGGGTCATCTGGAAAAGCCCGAGCGTAATCGACGGCAGGATCAGCGCCTTAAGACCCGAGGCGGTGAAAAAGCCGCTCGACCACCAGCCGATCGCGACCGTGTCACCGCGGCCGAAGGACGGCAGCCAGCCGAGCTGGACCGCGAAGACCAGGATCAGGAGGATGCCGATGAGAAAGGTCGGGAGCGAGACGCCGATGAGCGAGATGCCCAGCAGGAAATGCGAGAGCCACGAATCTCGTCGCAGTGCGGTGTACACGCCCATCGGGATGCCGACCAGCAGGGCGAACAGCGCCGCGCTCAAGGAGAGCTCGAGCGTCGCCGGCAGCCGCTCGACAATGAGCGACGACACGGGCCGCACCTGGCGCAGGCTCAAGCCGAATTCGCCATGCAGCGCGTTGGCGACGAACGCCGCGTACTGCACGTAAAAGGGGCGGTCGAGTCCCAGCTGCTGGGTGACGCGCGCGCGATCCTCGGGCGTCGCGTCCTGGCCGAGCATGAAGATCACCGGATCGCCGACGAAGCGAAACAGCGCAAAGGCGATGAACCCGACGGTGAGCATTACGAGAATCGCCTGGCCGAGCCGCCGCAGGATGAACGCCGCCATGAGGCGGCGAATATAATCGCAAATCGGGGTCAGGCACCGATTTCCATCTCGTTCGCCCGCAAGCTCATCGACTGGCAGCGCGCCCACGGCCGGCACGACCTGCCCTGGCAAGGCACGCGCGATCCGTATCGCATCTGGCTCTCGGAAGTGATGCTGCAGCAGACCCAGGTGGCCACGGTCATCCCGTACTACGAGCGTTTTCTTAAGCGCTTTCCCAGCGCGCAGCGCCTTGCGCAGGCGCGCGAGGAGGAGGTGCTGCGGCTCTGGAGCGGACTCGGCTACTACGCGCGCGGCAGGAACCTGCACCGTGCGGCGCAGCTCATCGCAAAGCGCGGCTTTCCGCGCACGGCGGCAGCGATCGCAGAGCTGCCCGGCGTGGGTCGCTCGACCGCCGCGGCGATCGCCGTGTTCGCATTCGGCGAGCGCGCCGCGATCCTCGATGGCAATGCGAAGCGCGTGCTGGCGCGCAACTTTGCGCTCAGCGACGAGGACGAGCTCTGGCGCTGCGCGGACAGCCGGCTGCCGGCGCGGGATGTCGAGACCTACACGCAGGCGCTGATGGATCTCGGCGCGTCCATCTGTACCCGCACGCCGAAGTGCGCGGCATGCCCGCTCGCTGCGAGCTGCATCGCGCGCCGGCAAGGCCGTGTCGCCGAGCTGCCCGCGCCGCGGCAGCGACGAAAGCTGCCGCAGCGAGAGGTGCGCTGGCTGGTGCTGCGGCGTAACGGCGCCGTGCTGCTCGAACGCCGGCCGGCGCCCGGAATCTGGGGCGGACTCTGGTGCTTCCCGGAGCTCAGCGGACGGGCGCCGGCGCCGGCCAAGCGCCTTGCGCCGATCGAGCACGGCTTCACCCATTTTCGCCTGCGGATCCGGCCGCTCGTCTGGGAACTCGGAGATCGCACGAAGCCCCCGGTCGCCGGGCGCTGGCTCGCGCTCGCGCAAGCGAAGCGCGCCGCCATACCGGCGCCCGTCAAGACGCTGCTGCAGGCACTTGAGTGAGCGAGCTCGCGCTTTTCCCGCTCGGGACGGTGCTCTTTGCCGGCGGCCGGCTGCCACTGCGCATCTTCGAGCAGCGCTACATGACGATGGCGAAAGGCTGCTTGCGCGACGGCACACCGTTTGGCGTCTGCGCGATCCGCGACGGCCAGGAGGTCGGCACGCCGGCCGTGCCGTACGACATCGGGACGCTGGCGAAGATCGCCGATTGGGAGATGCCGCAGCTCGGGTTGCTGCAGGTCATCGCGCACGGCGAGGAGCGCTTCCGCATCATCGAGCGCCGCGTCCAGCCCGACGGGCTGCAGGTCGCGCGGATCGAGCCGTTGGCCGCGGCGGCCGACGCGCCGATCACCGAGCAGGATCGCCTGCCGGTGCGCATCCTCGAGCGCGTGATTGAGGAGCAGCCGCAGCTTTTCGGCGAGCCGCACCGGCTCGACTCGTGCGCCTGGGTGAGCGCCCGGCTCACCGAGGTGCTGCCGCTCGCGTTGCCGACGAAACAGGAAATCCTCGAGCTCGACAGCGCTCGTGAGCGGCTGAATCGGCTCAATACGCTGCTTCGGCGGCGCGTCGATTAACGTTCAAGCGCGAGCGCGCGATGGCGCACCAGCACACGCCAGTCGCCGCGAAAGCTCTTCGCCAGCGCTTCGGCGAGATATACGGAGCGGTGCCGGCCACCGGTGCAGCCGATCGCCACGGTCACGTGGCTGCGGTTCTCACGCACGATCTCCGGCAGCCATTTGCCGAGGAGCGAGCGCACGTCGGCAAGCCAGCCCTGCACGGCGCTGTCGCGGCCGAGGTACTCGATCACCGGCGCGTCGCAGCCGGTGAACGGGCGCAGCTGCGGGTCATAGTGCGGGTTGGCGAGCATGCGCGCATCCAGCACCCAATCGGCATCGAGCGGGATGCCGTCCTTGTACGAGAACGATTCAAACAGCAGCGTGAGGGCGCCGCTGCCGAGGCCGAGCAGGTCGCGAATCCAGTTCTGCAGCACCCGCGGCTGCAGGTCGCTCGTGTCGATGCGGCTGCCGAGCGGCGCAATGCCGGCGAGGAGCTGCCGCTCGCGCGCGATCGCCTCCGCGAGCGTCATGCCAGGTCCGGCGAGCGGATGGCGCCGGCGCGTCTCCGAGAAGCGCCGCAGCAGCGTGTCGGGGTTTGCCTCGAGGTAGAGCACCCGGCAGTCGACGCCGCGGCGGCTGAGCTCGGCAATGTGCTCGGGGAGCGCCGGCAGCGCTGCGCTGCGCGCGTCGATGCTGACCGCCGCTCGGTCGTGCCCGGCGTCGGCCAGGAAATCGACCGTTTCCATCAGGAAGCTGGCGGGCAGGTTGTCGACGCAGTAATAGCCCGCGTCCTCGAGCACGCGCAGGGCAATGCTCTTGCCCGAGCCGGACAGTCCGCTCACTAAAACGAGCTGCACTACTCGCTCTTGTCCATGTGCGTGCGCTGGCGTGCGAGGAACTCGGCGGTGGAATCGATGCCGCGCAGTTTCAGGATTTCGTTGCGCACCGCGGCTTCGACCAGCACGGCCAGATTGCGCCCCGCCGCGACCGGGATGGTCACGCAGCGCACGCCCACACCGAGGATCTCCTCGGACTGCTCGATCAGCGGCAAGCGCTCGCCGGGGTCACGGCCGCCGGGCTGCGGACGCTCGAGATGCGCGATCAGCCGCAGCTTCAGCTTCCGGCGCACCGCGGTCTCGCCGAAGATGGTGCGGATGTTGAGCAGTCCGAGCCCGCGCACTTCCAGAAAATCCTTGAGCATCGGCGGGCAGCGGCCTTCCAGCGTACCCGCGGCGATGCGCGAGATTTCGACCACGTCGTCGGCGACGAGGCCGTGGCCGCGGCTGATCAATTCGAGCGCGAGCTCGCTCTTGCCGACGCCCGATTCACCGGTGATCAGCACGCCCAGGCCGAGCACGTCCATGAACACGCCGTGGCGCTCGACCGTCTCGGCGAGCGCCTTGGCGAGATAGCGCGCCAGCTTCTCGATCACGCGCGGCGCGGCGAGCGGCGAGGTGAAGAGCGGCGTCTGTGTGCGCGTGGCGGCTTCGACCAGCGCCGGCGGCGGCGCGACGCCGTCGGCGATGATCACCGCGGCCGGATGCGACTCGAGCAGGCGCTCGACGTAGCCGGCGACGATCCCGGCCTCATAGGCGCCGATGACCTGGATCGAGTTCGGGTGCGTGAGGTTGAGGTGGCCGATCAGCGAGGCGGCGGCGACCGCCTCGCGACGCACCGCGGTGCCGCCCTCGCGCCCGGCCACCCAGGCGAGCGAGAGCGCCTCGCGGTTGTCCTCATGCAGCCGCGCGACGTTGACCTGCAGCATCCGGTTGCCAGTTGGCGACGAGCTGGTGGAGCGCCGACGCGTCGGCGGCGGCGCCCATGGCGTCGCGCAGCGCGCGATCGCTGAACATCTGCGCGAGCTCGGAAAGGATCTGCAGGTGCTTCTCGGTCGCCTTTTCGGGCACGAGGAGCACGAAGATGAGGGTGACCGGCGCGCCGTCGGGCGCGTCGAACGCAATCGGCTGTGCCAGGCGGATGAAGGCGCCGAGCGCCTCCTTCAGCCCCTTGATGCGGCCGTGCGGGATGGCGACGCCCTGGCCGAGGCCGGTCGAGCCGAGCCGCTCGCGGGCGAACAGACTGTCGAATACCAGGCTGCGCGCGATGCCATCGTGATTCTCGAACAGCAGGCCGGCCTGCTCGAACAGCCGCTTCTTGCTCGACGCCGGCAGGTCGACGAGCACATGGGCAGGGTTCAGCAGCTTGCCGGCGAGGCTCATGCTAGACGCGCTTTTTCTCCACGTAGCGCTTGTCCTTGTAGCGTAGCACTTGGCGGTCGAGCTTGTCCGCGAGGAGGTCGATGGCCGCGTAAAGATCGTCTTCCTCGCTTTCGCAATACAGGTCCTTGCCGCGCACGTGCAGGGTGCATTCGGCCTTCTGGCGGATCTTGTCCACCGTCAGGATGACGTGGGCGTCGATCACGTGGTCGAAGTGCCGGTTGATGCGCTCGAGCTTGGCGCGAACGTAGCTCAGGATCGCCGGGGTGACTTCCACATGATGGCCGCTCACGTTGAGGTTCATGTCTAGAGAGCCTTTCGTTGGTTGACTGCAGGAATCTGCAGCGATTCGCGATACTTCGCAATCGTGCGGCGCGCCACCACGATGCCCTGCTCGCCGAGGATCTGCGAGATGCGGGCGTCGGAGAGCGGCGCCTTGGCGTCCTCCGCGGCGACCAGCTGCTTGATCAGCGCGCGGATCGCGGTGGAGGAGGCGGCGCCGCCCGCTTCAGTGGCGACATGGCTGCCGAAGAAGTACTTCAACTCGAAAGTGCCGCGCGGCGTCGCCATGTACTTCTGCGTGGTGACGCGCGAAATGGTGCTCTCGTGCAGGCTCAGCGTCTCGGCGATCTCGCGCAGCACCAATGGGCGCATCGCGACTTCACCGTGTTCCAGGAAATGGCGCTGGCGCTCGACGATCGCCTGGGACACCCGCAGGATGGTTTCGAAGCGCTGCTGCACGTTCTTGATGAGCCAGCGCGCCTCCTGCAGCTGCGAAGAAAGCGAGCCGCCGCTGCGCGCGCCGGCGGCGATCTCGGCGTACAGCCGATTGATGCGCAGACGCGGCATGGCGTCCGGATTCAGGCTCGCGCGCCAGGCGCTGCGTACCTTGCGCACGATGACGTCCGGAATGACGTAGCGCGCTTCGACCTTGGCGAATGCGGCGCCGGGACGCGGATTGAGCGTGCGGATCAGGCGCTGCGCCGCGCGCAGCAGATCCTCGCTCGCGCCGGTGACGCTCTTCAAGCGCGCGTAGTCGCGCGCGGCGAGGAGCTCGAGGTGCTTCTCGACGATGTCGAGGGCGAGACGGTGCGCCGGGTCGTCGGCGCGGCTGCGCAGCTGCAACGCAAGACATTCGCCGGGCGAACGCGCGCCGACGCCGGCGGGCTCGAAGTGCTGCAGGTGGCGCAGCGCGATGCTCAGCTCCTCGGGCGCCGCTTCCGCCTCCTGCGGCAGCAGCGCCGCGATCTCCTCGAGCGACTGGGTCAGGTAGCCGTCGTCGTCGAGCGCATCGATGAGCAGGGCGACGAAGCCGCGGTCGCGCGCGCTCAAGTTGGTGAGCGAGAGCTGCGAGTGCAGGTGGTCGCGCAAGGTCGGCGTGTCGGGCGGCGCGAAGCTGCGCTCTTCGTCCTCCTCGCCGTTGCCGCGCCAGGTGGCCGCGCTCTCCAATGACCAGTCGGCGTCGGGCGCCGCGGGCGCTTCTTCGGTGGGAGCGCTGCTGCTCGAGGTGCCGCCGGCGGGGGCCGCGGCGAGCGGCTCGCCTTCGTCCGCATCTTCGCGCTCGAGTGCCGGGTTCTCCATCAGGATGCGGTCGATCTCCTGGTTGAGCTCGACCGTGGAGAGTTGCAGCAGCCGGATCGACTGCTGCAACTGCGGCGTCAGCGTAAGGTGCTGGGATAGTCGGAACTGCAGCGAAGGCTTCATTGAGTTCTGCAGTGTGCCGAGCCTCAGGTTAAAACTACATGCGGAAGTTCTCGCCCAGATAGACTCGGCGCACGCTGTCATTATAAACAATCTCCTCCGGCTGCCCGGAGGCGAGCACCGCGCCCTCGTTGATGATGTACGCACGGTCGCAGATGCCGAGCGTCTCGCGAACGTTATGATCCGTTATGAGCACGCCGATGGCGCGCTCCTTGAGGAACCGGATGATGCGCTGGATGTCGAGCACCGCGATCGGGTCGACCCCCGCGAAGGGCTCGTCCAGCAGGATGAACGCCGGTCGGGTTGCCAAGGCACGCGCGATCTCGAGACGCCGGCGCTCGCCGCCCGAGAGCGAGATCGCCGCGTGCTTGCGCAGGTGCGCGATGTTCAGGTCTTTCAAGAGCTCGCCGAGACGCGTCTCGATCGCCTCCGCAGCAAGACCCTGCAGCTCGAGGATCGCCTGCACGTTTTCCTCCACCGTGAGGCGGCGGAACACCGAATTCTCCTGCGGCAGGTACGAGATGCCGAGCCGCGCGCGGCGGTGGATCGGCAGATGCGTGAGCTCCGACTGGTCGAGGAAGATGCGGCCCGCGTCCACCGGCACGAGGCCGACGATCATGTAGAAGCAGGTGGTCTTGCCGGCGCCGTTCGGGCCGAGCAGCCCGACCACTTCGCCGCTCCGCACTTCGAGCGACACATCCTGCACCACGGTGCGCGACTTGTAACGCTTGCGCAGCCGCTCCGAGCGCAAGAAGCTGCCATTGGCGGCTTTCATTTCGCCGGCGGCTTGGGCTGAAGCGTTGCGCGCACGCGGCCTTCGCCTTTGCCGGGGGTGACGGTGAAGAAATCGGAGCGCTGGTCGACGAGAATGTAAGCGCCCGCCACTTCATCGCCGCCGCGGTTGACGCGCGCCTGCTCGTAGAGCTCGATCTTGCCCGCCTTCTCGTCGAGCTCGATGCGCTTCGCTTCGCCTTCCAGCCACACGCCTTCGGTGTCGGGCGGCTTCGGGTCCTGCCGCTGGCGAAAGCGCACCGGATTGCCGGTCGCAGTGGCGTACTGGAAGCCCTCGGCGTCCTGGCGCACGACGATGCGGTCGGCGCGGATGTTGAGCGTGCCGCGCGTCACCACCACGTTGCCCTCGAACACATTCATGCGCCGGGCGTCGTCCGCGCTCATGCGGTTCGCTTCGATCTGCGTCGGCTTGGTCGAATCGGCCTGCTCGGCAACCGCGGGAAGCGCGGTGAGCGCAGCGATCAGGGCGGCCGCGACGCTTTTCATTTCTTTGCCGGCTCGTAGTAGCCGTGCACGTCGTTGTACAGGAAGAGCTCGCGTGTGGCGTTGAGGTACTCCATGCCGCGTCCGGTCAGCCAGCGGCCGGGCTCCTCGAAGCGCACCTCGCGGTCGGTGCGGGCGAGCGACAGGTCGCGCAGGATGTGCAGGAAGCTCGTCGTCATGCGCGCCTCGGGCTGCCCGGCGTTCGCCTCGCGCACCAGCACCACATTGTCGTAGAGGAAAATCTCGTCGCCTTCGCGCGAGATTTTGCCGCGGTCGGCGCGCACCGTGAAGCGCGGCTGCTCGGGCTTCGCCTGCACCACGCGCGGCGAGGTGAGCTCGGTCGAGTCGTCATCCGGATAGTGCTGCAGCTCGGCCGCCGACAGCGTCGTCTCCGCATGGCCGTCCTGGTTGAAGGTGGTGGTGGTGAAATTCATCACCAGGTAGTCCGGGTCGTGGCGCCGGTTCGACGGATGCTCGCCGCCTTCGGTGCGCACCTGGTGGTCCAGCCACAGCGTGAGCAGCGCGAGCGACAGCATCAGCGCGAGCGGGAATAGGCGCGTTGTGCTCCACATGGCGTCAGGGCCGAGCGTTGCGCTTCATCGTTTGAATCGCCCCAGCACCCGCCCGAGCTTGCCCTGCGCTTCGAGGATGAACTCGCAGACCTCGCGCGCCGCGCCGTGGCCCGCGGGCGCCGAGGCGACATAGTGCGCGCAGCGGCGCACTTCTTCGGGCGCCTCGTGCGGCGTGCAGGCGAAGCCGCAGCGCGTGAGCACCGGCAGGTCGACGAGATCATCGCCCATGTAGGCGCTTGCTTGCTGCGTCAGGCCGAGGCGCCGCAGCAGCTCGCGGAAGGCGCTGCGCTTGTCGTCGGCGCCCTGGACCACGTGCTCGATGCCGAGCTCGCGCGCGCGCTCCTCGACCGCCTGCGATTGGCGGCCGCTGATGAGCGCCGTCTTGAGTCCGCCGAGCTGCAGAAGCTTCACGCCGTGGCCGTCGAAGGCGTGGAACGCCTTCAGCTCCTCGCCGCCCGGCCCGTACCACAGCTTGCCGTCGGTCAGCACGCCGTCGACGTCGAAAATCACGAGGCGCACGCGCCGCGCCCGGGCGAGCGCATCCGAGGCGATGAATCGCATCGGTCCCTAGATGACTTTGGCGCGGAACAGGTCGTGGAGGTTGAGCGCGCCGAGCAGTACGCCGTGCTCATCTACCACCAGCAGCTGGGTGATCTTGTGCGCCTCCATAAGCTGCACCGCTTCGGCGGCAAGCGCCTGCGGCGAGAGCGTGCGCGGATCGCGCGTCATCACCTGATCGACGATAACGGCGCCGAGATCCACACCCTTCTCGAGCGCACGGCGCAGGTCGCCGTCGGTGAAGATGCCCTGCACGCGCTTCGCGCCATCCAGCACCGCGGTCATGCCAAGCCGGCCGCGCGAGATCTCGGTCACGGCCTGCATCGCGTTTGCGCCGCTTTGCACCGCGGGCACGTCGGCGCCGGTGTGCATGACATCCGAGACATGCACCAGCGCCTGGCGCGGCAGCCGACCCTTGGGATGGCTCTTGGCGAAGTCGGCCGGAGAGAAGCCGCGCCGCTCGAGCAGCGCCACCGCGAGTGCGTCACCGAGCGCGAGCGCCGCGGTGGTGCTCGCGGTGGGGGCGAGATTCAGCGGGCAGGCTTCCTGCGCCACGCGTGCGTCGAGGTGAATATCGGCTTCGCGCGCGAGCGCCGAGCTGGCGTTGCCGGTGATCGCAATCAGCTTGGCGCCGCGGCGCTTCACCAGCGGCACGATGTCGAGCAGCTCATCGCTCGCGCCGGAATACGAGATGGCGATGAACACATCGCCCGATTCGATCATGCCGAGGTCACCATGGCTTGCCTCGGCGGCGTGCACGAAGTACGCGGGCGTGCCGGTGCTCGCCATGGTGGAGGCGATCTTGCGCGCGATGTGCCCACTCTTGCCGATACCGCTCACCACCACGCGCCCCGAGCGTGCAGCAATCAGCTCGAGCGCGGCGAGAAAGCGCTCATCCAGCCGCTCGATCAGCGCGCGCACGGCGTCCGCTTCGATCGCCAGCACGCGCCGCGCGAGCTCCAGCGCGTTGATCTGGCTCTTTTTTTGCGCGAGCCGAGCGGCCTTTATCATAGGGTGGGGAGTATACCGAATGGTGCTCGACTCGGTGCTCGTGCTGCTCGCCGCCGCCGTGGCAGCGGTCGCGCTCTGCCGCGCGCTTAAGCTGCCGGCGCTCGTCGGCTACCTCGCCACGGGTCTCGCGCTCGGGCCGCACGCGTTCGCCATCGCGTCGAACGCCGAAGAGACGCAAAGCCTCGCCGAGTTCGGCGTCGTCTTCCTGATGTTCTCCATCGGGCTCGAATTCAGCCTCGCCAAGCTGCACGCGATGCGCCGCGTGGTGTTCGGCCTCGGTAGCGCGCAGGTGGCGGCGACGATTCTGCTCGCGCTCGCCGCCGCGCTTTCTCTGGGCCTCGCCTGGCAGGCGGGCTTCGCGCTCGGCGCCATCGCCGCGATGTCCTCGACCGCCATCGTGTCGAAGCTGCTCGCCGAGCGCGGCGAGCTCGACACGGCGCAGGGACGCAATGTCATCGGCGTGCTGCTGTTCCAGGATCTTGCCGTCGTGCCGCTGCTCGTGCTCCTGCCGGCGCTCGCCGAGCCGCGCGCGCTCGGGCCGGCGGTACTCGCGGCGCTCGGCAAGGCGGCGCTCGCGCTCGCGCTGGTGGTGCTCGCCGGCCCTGCGCTGATGCGCGGCTGGCTCGGCGCCGCGGCGCGCGCCCGCTCAAATGAAGTGTTCGTGCTGAACGTGCTGCTGATCATCCTGCTCGCCGCGTTCCTCACGCGACTTGCCGGTCTGTCGCTGGTGCTCGGCGCGTTCCTCGCCGGGATGCTGATTTCCGAGACCGAGTATCGCTTCCAGGTCGAGGAAGACATCCGGCCTTATCGCGACGTGCTGCTCGGCCTGTTCTTCGTCACCGTCGGCATGCTGCTCGATCTGCGTGTCGTGGCCGCCCACGCAGGACTGGTGGCGGCGCTTTTCGTGGCGCTGGTCGGCGGCAAGTTCGTGCTGATTGCGCTCCTCGCGCGGGTGTTTCGCGTGGCCGGCGGCACGGCACTGCGCGTGGCGCTCGCGCTCGCCAACGGCGGCGAATTCGGCTTCGTGCTGCTGCCGCTCGCTGGCCTGGCTGGCGTGCTGTCGATCGACCTGATGCAGGCGTTCCTCGCGGCGATGGTGCTGTCGATGCTGGCGGCGCCGATCATCATCGCCGCCTCCGACGCCATCGTGCTGCGCCTGTCGCGCTCGGAATGGATGCTGCGCTCGCTCGAGCTGCATCGCGTGGCCGCGCAATCGATGAGCGCCGAGCGCCACGTCATCATCCTTGGCTACGGCCGCAACGGCCAGCGCCTCGCGCGTCTGCTCGAGGCGGAGAGCGTGCGCTACGTCGCGCTCGATCTCGACCCGCAGCGCGTGCGCGAGGCGGCGCTCGCCGGCGACAACGTGGTGTTCGCGGACAGCTCCCGGCGTGAGGCGCTGGTGGCGGCCGGTATCGCGCGCGCCGCGGCGGTGGTGGTGACATTCGCCGACGTCAACGCAGCGCTACGCGTGCTCGCGCACATCCATGCGCTCAATCCCGCGGTGCCGATGATCGCCCGGGCACGCGACGAAGCCGACATCCCGCGTCTGCGGCAAGCGGGCGCGACGGAAGTGGTGCCCGAGGCGTTCGAGTCCGGCGTGATGCTCGCCTCGCATACGCTCGTGGTGGTCGGGGTGCCGCTCGCGCGCGTGATGCGCCGCGTGAGTCAGGTGCGCGACCAGCAGTACAGCCTGCTGCGCGGCCTCTTCGCCGGCGGCGCGGGCGAGGGCCGAAGCGACGTGGCACGCCTGCACGCGGTGACGCTGGAAGCCGAGGCTTATGCCGTCGGCCGCGAGCTCGCGCACATGACCGCCGCGCTCGACGGCGTGCAGGTGCGTGCGGTGCGCCGGCCCGGCGCCCGCGCGCGACTGGCGCCGGCCGAGGCCGGGCCGTTGCAGCCGGGCGATATCGTCGTGCTGCTCGGCGAGCCCGAGCGCCTGCTTGCCGCGGAAGAGCGGCTGCTGCGCGGCTAGCCAAAAAAAAGCCGACTCGCGCCGGCTTCGGGAAATCCGCGCCCGCTTACAGCGAGCGGCAGATCGTGTAGATGTTGCTGCCAGATTCCTGGTACGCGGGGGTCGCCACCGTCGTGTTATCGATCGCCGGGTTCGCTCCGGCCTGCAGCAGGCCGCGCACCGTGCCGGTGTTGCCCACACCGTCGTCCATTTGCGTGTCGGCGGCGATGGCGATCTTGTCCGGCAGGTTGGCCGAGCAGATGATGATGCCGACGAAGCCGTTGCCGCCCGCGTCCTTCATCGTCGGTCCCGGCGAGGTCGGCGACTGCGCGTCGCCGGTCTGCACGCCGATGATGCCGGTGAGGGCATTGAACGGTTGCGACACGCCGGTGCCCGAGACGAACCCGGCGCGCCGCAGGTGATCCCACCAGAGCATCGACTCGTCGGTCGTGGTCGCGCTTTTGTACGAGCCCTGCACGACGCCGTTGCCGTCGCCGTGCGCCGTGTTCGCACCCCAGCGCGCCGTGGCACTGCCGCAGATCGCCGCGCTGACTGCGCTATTGGACGAGCCGGCGCAGGGATCGTCGCCCGGGATCTTGTGATAGCGATCCACATAACCGTGATAGGCGGCGGAAATGCCGGAAAAGTCGGCGATGACGTTCTTGATCTTCGCCTGGGTGATCATTTCCTGGCCCTTCAGGATGCCGCCGAGCAGCAGGCCGATGATGACCAGCACGATGGCGATTTCGACCAGCGTGAAGCCTTGAGTTGGATGCCGCGATTTCATGCTTTTCTCCCTAAATTGCGCGCAAGCACGAGCAAGTGATATGCCGACGGTAACACAATTTGCAAACAACGGCTTAGCGGAGAAAGTGAAAGAAGTTTCGTCGAATTGTCGACAGAACTGTCGCGACTTCGACGCGACTTATTTGCGGGCGGCGCGGCGTTCGAGCTCCTCGAGTTTCTGGCGCAGGAAGCGCGCTTCGTCGGGATCCCGGATGGCGCCGCTCGCGAGCATGCCGCCCAGCATGATGCGCGCGGCCTCGAGCTCGTTCATGTCCTCGAGGATGAACACCTCCATCTGCCTCGCCCAAAGCGGCACGGCGCTCGAGCGGGCGTTGCGCTGGATCGCCGCGGCGTATCGCTGGGCGAGCGGCAGGTCGTGCAGCCGGTGCTTGGCAAGGAGCGCCGCATGCGCGAGCGCGGCCCAGCGCCGGTCCGGGTCGGCGAAGAACTCCCGGTAGATGAACTCGAGCGCGAGGCGGCTCTTGGCCGGGTCGGGGTTCTCGGCGTAGACGCGCGCCGCGGCGAAGAGCGGATAGTCGCTCCTCGGATCGAGCTCGAGGATGGCGGCGAGCCAGTCGATCAGCCGCCCGTAATCGAGGCGGCGGTAAGGCGTGGGGTTGGCGCCGCCATAGTCGAAAGCCTGCAGGTACAGCATCGCCAGCCGCGCTGCCGCCTCGGGTTCGCCGAAGCTAGCGAGCCGCAGGGCGGCGGCCGACGGCGCGGGCGGCAGCTCGGCCTCGCGCACGCGCGGCGACGCTTCGTGCGTGCGCCAGGCGAGCTGCGCCGCAAGGGCGAGCGCGAGCGCAAGCCATAACCAGGCGGGGAGCTGGCGCAGCGGCCGCTCGTCGTGGGTCATGCGGCGCGGCGCGCGAAGTCGAAAAGCCCGGCGGCGGCGAGCAGCGCCATGTAGATCAGCATGCCGCCGAGCAGCGAAACATAAGTACGGCCGTCGGGCGTGGCATAGAGCAGCCATTCGCTGCGCGTCACGCGGTCGAGTGCCGGCAGCAGCAGGGCCACGCCATCGAGCGCACGGCGCGCAAGCTCGTGCGTTAGCGTGTCTTCGGCGAGCGGCCCGGAGGCGATCGCCTGGATGGCGCCGATGCTGCGTGCAAGGAGATAAAGGCCGGCGATTGCCGCGAGCGCGCTCACCAGCTGGCCGAGCGACATGGCGAAAAACAGCGCCGCCGCGGCGACCAGCGCCAGCTCTATCGCGAGCGACAATCCCCAGCGCCATACCGCGGCCGGCGACGCCCAGAGCAGCAGCGGCAGCGCGAACAGCGCGGCGATTGCGGCGCCGAGCGCGATGAAACCGGCGAGGCGCCCGAGGTACTGCACGGCGCGCGACAGCGGCAGCGCCAGCATCAGCTCGAGCCGACGGTCGTCGATCTCACGCCGTACGCTCGCCACGACCTGGGTGGCAAGCAGGAACACCGCGCAGACGCGCAGCAGCGCCGCGACGACCGCTGCCTGCAGCAGGCGGCCCTCGGTGATCGCCAGCTGCGCGAGGAAGCCGCTCAGGGCTAAGCCGGCAAGGAGCGCGAGTCCCGCAAGCCACACCAGGCCGCCACGGCGCGCCTCGAGCAGCACGAGGCGCCCGAGAATTAACGCTGGCATGCTTTCGTTTGTAGACTAGTCCGAGAGCCCATGCAACCCGCGACCGTCGAGCACGCCGCGTTCAACCGCCTCGCCAATGCGACGTGGACGTTCAGCCAGCGCTACTGGCGCCTCGTCGTGATCGCGATGCTGCTGCTCCTGCATATCGCGGTGTTTCGAGGTGTGGCCGATCCCTGGGCGCGCGCGCTGCTGCTCGCCCATCTCGGCCTGCTGCTCCTCTGGCAGCCGTTCCTGCGTGCCGAGCAGCGCGTCTCGCCGACGCAGGGATTCATCCTCTCGCTCGTCGCCTTCGCGGTAATGCTGCGCCTCGACTGGTGGCTGCTCGCCTTCTGGGTGGTGATCATCGCCGGCCTGGTCGGCGGCAAGGTGTACCAGCATCACGCGAAGTGGCAGCGGCGTTGCTACCTCGTGATGCTGCTTTACCTGCTCGCACTGCTCGCCATCGCCATCCTGCCGGAGATCGCGCCGCGGCGGGAGATCACACCGGAGATCCGGCAGGCGGCGGAGTATGGACTGCCGCTCTTCTTCGTGCTGATCGGGCTCTTCCCGGCGGAACCGGAAGCCGCCGAAGGCGCGCAGATCATCGACTTCTTCTACAGCGTGTTCCTGATGCTGCTGCTGGTCGTCGTGATCCTCGGCAGCTTCACGTTCATGACGCTCACGCGCTCGACCTATCTCGAGTCGCTCACCTATACGGTGTTTCTCACCGCGGCCGCCGTGCTGCTGGTGGGCCTCGCCTGGAACCCGCGCGCCGGCGGCGGCCTCGGGGTGTTTTTCATCCGTTATCTCTTCTCGATCGGCCTGCCCGTCGAGCGTTGGCTGCAGGTGCTGGCGCGGGTGCTGCATGAGGAGTCGCGCCCCGAGCGCTTCCTCGAGCAGGCGATCATGGCGCTCGAGCGCCTGCCCTCGGTCGCTGGCGTCGCCTGGCGCGCCGGCGGCGCCGAGGGTGAACGTGGCGAGCGCACGGCGCACGTCGTGGAGTTCGCGGGCGGCGAGCTCGCGCTGCGCATCTTCTCGCGCTATCGCCTGAGCCCGGCGCTGCAATGGCACCTGCATCTGCTCGGCCAGCTCCTGGCCGAGTTCTACTCCGCGAAGTTGCGCGAGGAGAAGCTGCGCGAGACGAGCTATCTGCAGGCGGTGCACGAGACCGGCGCGCGCACCACGCATGACATCAAGAACCTGCTGCAGTCGCTGAACGTCCTCTGCTCGGTGGCTGCGGCGGAGGAGGCCGATTCTGCCCGGCTGAATGCGCTGGTGCGCCGACAGCTGCCGCTGGTGGCCCAGCGCCTCGCACAAACGCTGGAGCGGCTGCAGCGCCCGCAGGCCGACGCCGACGCCTGGGTGGCCGCCGCGCCGTGGTGGGACGCGCTCACACGCCAGTACCAGGGCGAGCCGATCGAATTCGCGCCAGCGGCGCTGGCTGGTGGCGCCCGGCTGCCGCGCGCGCTTTTCGACAGCGTCGCGGACAACCTTATCCGCAACGCGCTCGCCAAGCCGCAGATTCGAATACGCGTGTCGATCGGTGAGGAGGGCTTGCGCGTCTGCGACAGCGGCAGCCCCGTGCCGCCGCAGATCGTGGCCAACCTGCTGCGCGGACCGGTCGCGTCCACCAGTGGTCTCGGCATCGGCCTCTACCAGGCGGCGCGCCAAGCCGAAGCGAGCGGCTATCGACTGCTGCTGGAGAAGAACCAGCCCGGCGAGGTGTGTTTTGCGCTGCTCGCCGAACAGCAGGACTACGGCAGGACGCCGGCGGTCGCCAACCGGCCGTAGAAGGTCCCCACCGGAATCCAGATCACCATGTCATCGAACTCGCCGCCGCCGGCGGCGGGCGTGTCCGATGGTGTCGGCGTGTGGCTGATAAAGACCGAGTTGTTGTCCAGATTCGCGGCTTCGTCCGGCTTTCCCGCCGCGGTCGCTGCTGCCGCGGTGGTGGCAAACGCGTAGTTTTTGCCGGTGGAGAAGATCACCGCGACCACCGTGCCGCTCGGGCTGTTGTTCGTGAGCGCGTTGCCCGCCGGTCCACAGCTGCCAGGCGCCGGGGCCGGCGTCGTTACGCTCGACTGGCATATCAGCAGGTCGTTCGTGTTCGGTTGGCAGGACATGCCGTTCTGCTTCAGATTGCTCTTGGAAGTGAAATGCGGCGTCGCAGGTGTGGTGATGCAGGAGGCCGTGTAGAGGGTGGTCGCAACGGCATAGCGGATTCGATTGTTCCAGGCATCCAGGGCAAAGCCCTGCTCATCGACAGGCTGATAGCCGAGCGTAATGGCCGGCAGGAAGCCGTTGTACGCATTGGTGCAGGCTCCACTGCCGACCGGCGAGTCTGCTTCGACGCCGGTGGTGGCGCCCGAGGCCGGGCACGGCAGCCGACCGTTGGCAACGGCAAACCCGAGCAGCGCCTCGCGGGCCTGTTCCAGCCGGCGCTGCGTGTCCTCCCGAGCACGCTGCTCCATCTGCGCGGAAAGCGTGTACATCGCACTGGCGAGCAGCAGACCGACGATAGCCAGCACTACCGCCATCTCCACGAGCGAAAAGCCGGGCTGCCGTTGTCGCATGGTGGAGGCCTAGTTACAGACGGAGGGAGCGAAGGGACATGTCGCAATCCGGTCGTTGCCGGAGACCGTAAAGACCTGATAGGCGAACTGGCGCGGAGACGCGCCAATGGCGGCATTGGCGCCTTCCATGTACTGCGCGACAGCGGTGCTCGGACGCGTTTGCCCGCTGACCGGTGGCCCGACCAGCGCGAGCACGAAGCGCTTGTCGTTGTTGTTGCCGTAGGCGCTCGGGAATGATGTCACGGTGAGATTGCCACCCGTCTGCGCGGCCGACGTACCAGGCGCGACGGCGTAATAGGTGTAGCGATACCACTCGTTCTTCATGAACCAGTAATTCGCCGCACCGGCCGCGGGGTTGAGAAAATCGTAAGGAGGTGGCTGCGCCGTGAGCACGCTATTTGACAGCTTGGTGCCTTGAAGAGTCACGGAATTCGCCAGCTGAGGAAACTGCACCGCCACCGGCCCTACGGGACTCGCCAACAATCCAGGCAGAAGATTGCATACCACCCCGAGTAGAAAGTTATCGCAGAGCTGCGTCCCGGTAATGCGAATGACCAGCGACAGTTTGGCGTCGCCGTCGGTTTGCGGGGTAAACGTTGCGGCTTGGACCACATATCCGGGCGGCACGCTGACGTCGGAGGGCTTTAGCGGCTGGCGGAAGCTTGCCGCGGCATGCGGTGCGGTCGCCTCGATGGTGACGTCAGCAGTTGCGGCACCGCCGCCCAGCAGCAGCGCGCCCAGGCCGCTCAACTGGTAATAGTTGAACGTGCAGCGCACGTCGGTCGACGGCGGCGTCGCCGGACCGCAGCTGCCGGAGCCCGATCCCGAAACGCTCGGACTCGTCCAGGTAGAGACACACCCGCCAGCGTTCTGGGCGAGCGGCAGCATGCCCTCAGTCGCCTGCGGCGGCACCGTGGTCGCGCTCGGCCCGCAAAGTTGCGCCATGGTGACCGTCTCCGGCGCGACAGTGAACGAAAATGCGTACGGCAGGAAGTTGCTGCTGGGCCAGAGATCGCTGTACTCGCTCAATAACGGCGCCACCGTGCGCTGCAGTCGCTCGGCGAGCGGTCCTTGCATTGCGTTGAGGATTTCTTTTGCGGTGATATAGACCGCCTGGTCGTTGACCACCTGATTGGTGGCGTTATCGACGATGGTGGTCCCGAAAGCGTTGTCGATCGGTGACGAAGCGTTCTGGCACTCCAAATAGTCGCGGTAGTCGGGGTTTCCGCCGCTCGGCACATGGCTACGGTCGGTGCGCGACTGGTTGCGTGCCACGCAGCCCGCCGCGGCCTGGTTCGCGGCGGGATTGACGAACAGCGCCGGGCCGGGCGCGAAAATGACAGCGACGACGTCACTCGTGCCGTCGAAGCTCAGCTGGCCTGACGTGCCGGCGTTGATGACCGGACTCGAGCCGGAGTACACCCAGTTTGGCGACGAGACGGCATACCAGAGCGGCTCGCCGGACGCATCGACAAGTTTGTCGATGCCAAGGGTTCGCCAAGGCAGTCGACCGACGTTTTTGTTGATGGCAAAGCTCGGCGAGCAACTGCCGCCGGCGCGTCCTTCATTGACAGTGCCGGCGTCGGTCGGCGATTCGGGGCAGGGAAAGCGGCCGGGAGTATCTTCGCCCAAGTCGAGCACTTCCTTCACCACGTAACCGATCAGCGCCGCTTTCGCCTGCGCCAGCACCTCGCTGTTGACTTTGCGGCTCGCCGTGGTGGCGTCGCGCCATTTGCCCAGTCGCGCGTACAGGAAAGTAGCGAAGCCGACGATAAAGATGAGCGCGAGGACGAGGAGAGCAACGCCGCGCTGCCGGGTCGGCGAAGCCATGGCCTAGCGTTCCCCGCGGTGGCGCACCTGGATCTCGCCGTCGCCGATGACATCGCGCACTTCGCCGTTGCCGCGGTCGAGCGTCTCGCCCGGTTTGAGGCGCACGCGCCCGCCGCCGGCTTCGCCGGCGCTAACCGAGACTGCGGGCGCGGGTTCGATGATGCGCGGCGCTTCGGGCGAGCTCTCGGTGGTCCACTCGCCGTTGATCCAGATGGTCGAGGGGCCGGCCGAGCGCTTGACGAAGCCATCCACCCGGGTCACGGGCGCGGCGGCGACTGAGCCGGGGTTGTCCGGCACGCGCGCCTTGCGGCGCGCATCGAGCGCCGCGCGCTGCTCCGGCGTGAAGAATAGGCGCCCGAGTTCCTGCGCCTGGGCGGCGGCCGCGGCCAAGGCGAGGGCGAGGAGAGCGATGGCGCGCTTCATTTCTTCGCCGGGTCCACGATGGTGATGAGGTCGATCTCGCAGTCCGCGCTAAGCCGCGGCGTCATGCTCGCCCCGCTGATCGGCTGGCCGGTGCGCATCAGGGCGCACTTCTTGACCGCGTAGTACGCGTTGCCCGATTCGCGCAGGTCGGCAAGGAAGCGCAGCAGGTCCTCTTCGTGCAGCAGCGCGAGATCGACCTTCATGGCGCTCGCATAGAAGTCGACGTTGCCGGGCTTCGCCGTCACGGAGGTGAGCAATCGCTTGCGTTCCACCGTATAGCGCAGGTCGAGCAGTTCGCGCTCCTTGCGGATACGCGCGATGGCGTCCGCCCACTCGAGGCGCTGTTCCTCGCCCAGGACGTGCAGTGTCTTCAGCCGCTGGTAGAGGTCGATTTTCTCCTTCACCTCGCGCTCTTCCTCGGCGATGCGCGCGAGGCGCTCGGTGTTCTGGCGGCGCTCGGTCTGCGCGGTGGCGAAATTGCGCTTCGCGCCGCGCAGCGCTTCGCCGGCGCTCCAGACGAGCGCGGCGCCGGCGGCGGTGAAGGCGAGGGCCAGCACTAGTGGTGTGGCGAGCTGTCTTGCCTCGTCGCGCGTGAGCCTCATCGCAGCCTCTGTCCAATCACCACGGTGAAGCGCGGCGCCTCGCCCGATTCGGCCGCGCTGCCGATGTCGCCGCTCAGCACGCCCTCCGAGGTGACGTCGAACGGCAGCTGCGTGCGCACGAGCTCGTAGCCCTCGCCGACCAGCGCGCTGGCGAAGCGCTGCACCTGGGCGGTGATGCCGCGGTAGTCGTTGCGCTGTGTAGCATTCACACGCCCGGAGATTTCGACCAGGACGAGCGTCTCCACGGGGTCCGCCGCACCCGGCGACGCGGTACGTGTCGGCGCCAGCCGCACTTCGCCCGGCTTGCCGACACTCCAGCGCAGCGTCTCGAGCTCGACCTGCGGAAACTTTTGCAGAACGCGCGAAATGTGCGTGAAAGCGAGCTCCGGGTCGCTCGAGCGCTCGGCGATACGGCGAAATTCGACCACCGCGGCCTTGAGGTTCTCGGTGCTGGTGTCGGTGACCGGAAAGCTCGACGTGATGCGCGCGTATTGCTGCGCGGCGGTGCGTGCGAGCTCGCGCTGCTCGGCCGTGGCGCTGCGCACGTTGAGGACGTCGAGCCAGCGGCTCCCGCCGAGCAGCAGGCACAGGCAGAAGGCCGCCGCGCCGGCGGCGACGATGCCGCGCTGCAGTTGCCATAGCAGGTAACGCCTGCGCTCGTCCCGGTTCGCGAACTGCTCGCGCGGCGGTTTTTGCGCGGCGAGGTGAACGAAGAGCGCTTCGGTCCCGCCGCCCTCCGGCGGCCGCCGCAGCTTTACCGCGCGCAGGGCGTCGCTGTAATCGATGGTGCGGAAGGTCAGGCGACCGTCGGAGTGCAGCGCCTGCTCGAATACCGCGCGCTGGCCCGGCGGCGCGATGACCAGCACCTGCATCGGCCCGGCGTCGCGCGGCAGCGCGCGCAAGGTGACGAGGTACTGCACCAGCCGCTGCGTCTCGGAGCGCACGAAGCGCCCGAGCGCCTCGGGCGCGAGCTCTCCGGTGCGTTCCAGACGCGCGAAGCGCAGCCGGCCGTTCTCGACGTAGCACTGGCGCAGGCCGGCGCGGTTGGCGCTGACCACGAGCACGCGAGCATCGCGAGCGCCCAGTGCGCTGGCGAGCGCCGGGGCGAGCAGCGGCGCGGAATAGACCCCGGCGAGGCGTGCGCCGGCCTCTTCAAGCGCGTCGAGCCATTGCGAAAGCTGCTGCGTATTGGTGAACGAGGCGAGCAGCACGCGCTCGTTGCGCCGCTCGGGCGCGAGCACCTGGCCAAGCGAGAGCGCCGTCACGAGCCGTGTATCGCGATAGCGCTGCGCCAGGCGCCGTGCGAGCAAGGCTTCACGGTCGCTGCCGCGCACCGCAGGGATCTGCTCTTCGTGGAAGTCCTCCCCGGCGAGGTCGGCGAGCACCGCAAAGAGCGCGCCGCGCGCGCCCTGCAGATAGTCGCGGAAGGCGTCGAGACCGGCCTCATCGGCCGAGAACCTGCCTTCGAGCTCTAGCGCGGTGCGCTCGGCACGATAGAGCAGGTGCTCGTCGGCGCTGAGATAGAGGATGAGGCGCTTTGCCACGGCTAGAACTTGAGCTTGGTGAAGGAGTCGTAGACCGGGCCGAGCATCGCCATCATCACCCACAGCAGCAGCAGGCCGAGCACCAGCGTGAGCAGCGGCTGGATGCCCGCCTGCAGCCGCGCGACGCTGTCCCTGACGTCACGGTTGTAGAAATAGGTCACGTTGGTGAGCGCCTTGTCGAGGCCGCCGGTGTTCTCGCCGATGCGCAGCATGCGGATGACGAGCGGCGGAAAAAGATCGAGCTCCTGGAAGGCGACCGTCAGGCTCTTGCCTTCGGCGATCTGCTGGCCGGCGCTGCGCAGCGCGTGCTCGAGCACCTTGTTGCCGACGATCTCCTCGCAGCTGCGGATGGCGTCGAGCACCGTGATGCCCGAGGCGTACATCATGGCGAAGCTCGAGGCGAAGCGCGAAAGAATGATCTTGCGCAGGATCGGGCCGATCAGCACCATTCTCAGCTTGTAGCTGTCGACCGCGTAGGCGATGGCCGGATTGCTCTTCATCGCGAGTCGCAGCGCGTACCAGGCGACGAACGGCGCCGCGAGCACCGCCCACCAGTAATCGCGCAGGCCCTCGGAGACGAAGATCAGGGCCTGCGTGTACCAGGGAATCGCTTGTCCCATGCTGCGGATGAAGCTCACCATCTGCGGCACGATGTAGAGCATCAGGAAGAAGGTGACGCCGAGCACGATGGTGCCGACGATGATCGGGTACATCAGCAGCTTCCTCGTCTGCGAGGCGATCTCGTCTTCCCATTTCAGCGTTTCGGTGAGGCCGGTGAGCACCTCGGCGAGCTTGCCGGTCTGCTCGCCCGAGCGCACCAGGCTCACGAACACCTTGCTGAAGACCTCGGGAAACTCGGCCAGCGCCTGCGACAGGCTGCGGCCGCCTTCGATCGACTCCACCAAGCCGGCGACCACTTCGCGCAGGCGGGGTGCTTCCACGCTGTCGCGCAGATCGACCAGTCCTTCGAGCACCGGCACGCCCGAGGTGGTGAGCTGCTCGAGGTGGAAGCAGAAATTGATCAGATCCTGGCGCGCGACGCGCCCGCCGAAGAGCTTGCTCTTCTGCCCGGACGGGGCACCGGTGACGAGATCGAGTTCCATGCGCAAAAGGCGCTGCTCCAGATCGAACAGGTTCAGCGCCTCGGTGCGGCCGATGATGTGCTTGCCGCGCGGGTCGACCGCTTTGTAGGTGTAGAGCGGCATCGCCTGCCTCAGGCCATCCGGTCGGTGAGATCCACGACCCGCATCACCTCGTCGAGGCTGGTGACGCCGCCGCGCACCAGGCGCACGCCGTCGTCGGCGAGCGTGCGAAAGCCGTTGGCGCGCGCGGCGGTGAGGAGTTCGCGCGCCGTGGCGCGGCGCGCGACCAGCTCGTCGATGCCGGAATCGATCTTCAGGAGCTCCATGATGGATTGCCGCCCGCGAAAGCCCTGGTAGTCGCATTGGTCGCAGCCGACCGCGCGGAACACTGCGGCCGCTTCGCTGGGCGTGATGCCGAGGAGCCGCCGCTCGCGCGCGTCGGGATCGTAGGACTGCCGGCAGGTGCGGCACAGCCGCCGCACCAGGCGCTGACCGAGGATGCCGATGATGTTGCCGGCCAGGATGTCGGGCACGATGCCGATATCCAGCAGGCGCGGGAAGGCGCCGACCGCCGAGTTGGTGTGCAGGGTGGAGTACACCTGGTGGCCGGTCATCGCCGCGCGGAAAGCCATCTCGGCCGTGTCGTTGTCGCGGATCTCGCCCACCAGAATCGCATCCGGGTCCTGGCGCATCAGCGCGCGGATGCCGCTCGCGAAATCGAGCTTCGCCGCCTCCGACACCGAGGTCTGGCGGATCAGCGTCATCGGATATTCGACCGGATCCTCCAGCGTCATGATGTTGATGGCGTCGGAATTGATGTGATTCAGGATCGAGTAGAGCGTAGTGGTCTTGCCGCTGCCCGTCGGCCCGGTGACCAGGATGATGCCTTCGGGCCGCGCGATCATCCGCTTCAGCAGCTCGAGCTGCGAGTCTTCCAGGCCGAGCTTGTCGAGCGGCACGATGCCTTTCTGCCGGTCGAGAATGCGCAGCACCAGGTTCTCGCCGTGCGTGGTCGGCAGGCTGGCGCAGCGGAAGTCGACCACCCGTCCGGACATGGTCGCCGAGATGCGGCCATCCTGCGGCGCGCGCGTCTCGGCGATATTCATCTTCGCCATGACTTTGAGGCGCACCGCCATCGCCGGCCAGTAGGTCTTGTGCAGCGAGCGGATTTGCCGCAGTACGCCGTCGATCCGGTATCTGATTCGCAGGAAGTTCTGCTCAGGCTCGAAGTGAATGTCCGAGGCCCCGCGCTCCACGGCGTCGGCCATGAGGGCCGAGATCAGCCGCACCACCGGCTGCGAGTACTCGTCGCCCTCCGCGACCGTGCTGTAGTCGATCTCGCCGGTCTCGATTTCCTTGAGGATGCCGTCGATCGAGAACTCGTGGCCGTAGTAATGCTCGATCGCGCGCTCGATCTCCGAATCGCCCGCGATGCGCAGCTCGAGCTCGTAGTCGTCCTTCAGGTGGGCGCGCATCTGGTCGAGCGCGACGATGTTGTTCGTGTCGGCGAGCGCGACGATGAATTTCTTCTGGGTGCGGTCGAGCGCCACCGGGAACACCCGGTAGCGTCGGGCCATGTCGCGCGGCACGAGCTTGAGCGCCGCCGGGTCGACGATGATGCGGGAGAGATCGACCGCCTGCAGCCCGAGCTTCTCGGAGAGCGCATCGCGCAGCGTGGCTTCCGAAACGAAGCCGAGCTGCACCAGCAGCCGGCCGACCGGCACGTGGCTCTTGGTCTGCTCGAGCAGCGCGATGCGTAGCTGGTCCTCGGTCAGGATGCCCTGGTCGATCAGGATCTGGCCGAGATGACGCTTCGCTTGCGGGTTGCCGGGCGAATTCATGGGCGGGGCTACTTTAGAGCGCGAGCTGGGCGGCACGGGCGCGAGCCGAGGTGAGATCGAAGGCCGCGCCGCGTTTTTCGCCCAGGCTGATTGCGCGCTGGTAATACTCGAGCGCCTGGCGGCGCTGGTGCAAATGATCGAGGCTCACGGCAAGGTTGTAGGCGAAATCCGCGTTATCCGGGTCGGCGATGTACGCCTTGAAGTATTCCTGCTGCGCCTCGGCCCAGCGGCTCTGGGCGGCGAGCTGGTTGCCGAGCGTGAAGTGCAGGGCATGCGCGTCCGGATCGGCCGCGATCAGCGTCTTGACGCGGCTTTCGGTCACGAGCGGATCGCTGCGCCCTGAGCGCAGCGCGATCAGCGCCGCCTGCGTGTCGCCATCGCGCGGATCGATCTGCAGGGCGCGCAGGTAAAGCGCTTCGGCGCTCTCGTAACGGGCGCTGCGCACGTCGAGCGCGGCAAGCCCGAGGAGCGCATCGCGATTTGCCGGCTCTTCGCGCAAGGCTTCCTCGTAGGCATTGCGCGCGCCGTTGAAGTCACCGGCGGCATACGCCGCATAGCCCGCGGCAACCTTTGGGTGCACCTGCGGCGG
>DASREB010000320.1:0-7474 GCA_035652275.1 Burkholderiales bacterium | reverse complement strand
CGTGCCGATGCCGAGCAGGCCGACGCGGATCGGTTTCACGCCGCGCCTCTGAGGAGGCCGTCTTTGCGGAACATGTCGCGCACACCGCGCGCCGCCTGGCGCAGCCGTAGCTCGTTCTCGATGAGCGCGATGCGTATGTGGTCGTCGCCGTAGTCGCCAAAGCCGATGCCGGGCGCCACCGCGATCTTGGCCTGCTCGAGCAGGCGCTTGGTGAATTCGAGCGAGCGGAGCTTGCTGTAGAACTCGGGGATCTTGGCCCAGATGTACATCGAAGCCTTGGGCTTTTCCACCAGCCAGCCGGCATCGTGCAGCGCTTTCACCATGACGTTGCGGCGCTTCTCATAGGTGTGCCGGATCTCGGCCACGCACTGCTGTGGGCCTTCCAGCGCGACGATCGCAGCGACCTGCACCGGCGTGAAGCTGCCGTAGTCGTGGTAGCTCTTCATGCGCGCGAGCGCATGCACCAGGTCCCTGTTGCCCACCATGAAGCCGATGCGCCACCCGGCCATGTTGTAGCTCTTCGACATGGTGAAGAACTCGACCGCGACCTCGCGCGCGCCGGGCACCTGCATGATCGACGGCGCCTGGTAGCCGTCGAACACGATATCGGCATAGGCGAGGTCGTGCACCACGAGGATGTCGTGCTCGCGCGCGATCTTCACGACGCGCTCGAAGAACGGCAGATCGACGCACTGCGCCGTCGGGTTCGAGGGGAAGCCGATGATCAGCATCTTCGGCTTGGGCGTCAGCTCGCGGATCGCGCGCTCGAGCTCGGCGAAAAAATCCACGCCCGCCGTCATGCGCACCGAGCGGATGTCGGCGCCGGCGATGATGGCGCCGTAAATGTGAATGGGATACGACGGGTTCGGCACCAGCACGGTGTCACCACGCTCGAGGCACGCGAGCATCAGGTGCGCCAGGCCCTCCTTCGAACCGATCGTGACGATCGCTTCCGAGTCCATGTCGAGCTCGACGTCGTAACGCCGGCGATACCATTCGCAGATCGCGCGGCGCAGACGCGGGATACCCTTAGAGACAGAGTAGCCATGCGTGTCCGGACGTTGCGACGCTTCCACGAGCTTCGCCACGATGTGCGGCGGCGTCGGCCCGTCGGGATTGCCCATCGACAGATCGATGATGTCCTCGCCGCGGCGGCGCGCCGCCATCTTCAACTCGTTGGTGATGTTGAAGACGTACGGCGGAAGGCGCTTAATCCTTGAAAATTCACGCATTGCTAAAATTGTAACGTGAAACTTCACGCCTCCAGCGCGAGCGGCGCGAACACCATCACGGCCTATGGCGACGATTACGTCGCGGTGAACGGCGCGCGCCACGATCGCAATCTCATCGTCACCGCGGGTGAAGTGCGCGACTGGCACGCCGCGGACTTCGAACATCTGTCAGCCGAGCACTTCGCCGAGCTCGCGACGCTTGGCGTCGAGATCGTGCTTCTCGGCACCGGAGCGCGCCAGCGCTTTCCCCATCCGCGGCTCACCGCGCCGCTCGGCGCTGCGCACGTCGGGCTGGAAGTGATGGACAGCAAGGCGGCCTGCCGCACCTACAACATCCTGGTGGCCGAGGAGCGCCGCGTGGCGCTCGCTTTGCTCTTCGGGTGACCGCGCGCGCCGCAGGACTCTGGGTCCTGCTCGCGGCTGTCTGGTTCGGCACGCTCGGCATCCGGCCGCTCTATAAAGCGGACGAGAGCCGCTACGGCGAGATCTCGCGTGAGATGGTGGCGAGCGGCGACTGGCTGACGCCGCGGCTGAACGGCTTCAAATACTTCGAGAAGCCGCCGCTGCAGTACTGGGCGAGCGCCGCGCTATTCGAAGTGCTCGGCGAACGCGACTGGGTCGCGCGGCTCTGGACCGCGCTCCTCGGCATCGCCGGCATCGCGCTCACCTTCTATGCCGGCAACCGCCTCTTCGGTCCGCCCACCGGCGCCTACGGCGCCGCCGTGCTGGCGGGCAGCCCGCTGTACGTGGTCCTCGGGCAGGTCAATACGCTCGACATGGGCGTCACCTTTTTCCTGTCGGCCGCCATCTTCGCGCTGTGCATGCAGCGCATGCTGTGGTTCTCGGTCGCGTGCGCCCTCGCGGTGCTGAGCAAAGGGCTGATCGGCATCGTGCTCCCCGCGGGTGCCGTCGGGCTGTATATCCTGCTGAAACAAGACTGGTCGCTCGTGCGGCGCTTGCGCATCGTGCCGGGCGCGCTCCTCTTCCTCGCCATTACCGCGCCGTGGTTCGTCGCGGTGTCGGCCAGGAATCCCGAGTTCGCGCATTTCTTTTTCATCCAGGAGCACTTCCAGCGCTTTACCACCGAAATGCATCAGCGCGTCCATCCGTGGTGGTACTTCATCCCCGTGCTCGCGGCCGGGATGGTGCCTTGGCTCGTGCCGCTCGGGCATGCAGCGATGTGCGCCGTGCGCAGGAAAAATAGGGACAGTCCCTATTTTGCGGGAAATAGGGACAGTCCCTATTTTCTGGACGCGGAGGCTCTGCTCTGGTGCTGGGCGCTCGTGGTGTTGATCTTTTTTTCGCTATCGAGCTCGAAGCTCCCGCCCTACATCCTGCCGATCTTCCCAGCGCTCGCCGTGCTCGCAGCGAGGTCGCTCACTGCGGGCGTGCTGCGCGTTCAATCGGGATTGCTGCTGATCGCGGCGCTAGCCGCCGCGTATGGCGTCCATCGCTACGCCGCTGGCGGGCCGTATGCAGGATATGGCGCCTGGCTCATCGGCAGCGCGCTGATTCTCGCCGCCAGCGCTACGGTGGCGCATGTCCTCGCGCATAAGGCGCGCGTCGCGGGGGCGGTGCTCGCCATGGCCGCGGGCGCGCTCGTCGCGACGCAAGTCGGCTTGGCGGCGCATGCAACGATGGCCGATCGGTTCAGCGTCGACTCTACGGTGGCCAAGCTGCCGGAGCGGCCACCGGCCGATGTGCCGGTGTATGCGGTCGACCGGTACGACCACACACTGCCGTGGACGCTGCGGCGCACGATAACCATGGTGGGCTATCGCGACGAGCTGGGCGTGGCGATCGATTGGGAGCCGCAGAAGTTCGTCGCCGACCTCGCGACGTTCGCGCAGCGCTGGCGGACTGAGCCGCGGGCATGGGCGTTCGTCGCACCGAACGACGTCGAGCGGCTCCAGCGCGAGCTCGGCGTCGAGATGCAGGTGATGGCGCGCGGGCCGACCTACGCCATCGTCAAAAAGCCCTAGGGCGAAATCGGTATCATCCGCCGATGCCGGAGTTCCTGCCCTTCACGCAGCCGACGATCGACGAAGCGACCATCGCCGGTGTGGCGGAGGTGCTGCGCTCCGGCTGGATCACCTCTGGGCCCCAGGTCAAGAGCTTCGAAGCGGCGCTCTCGCGTTACTGCGGCGGCCGGCCGGTGCGCTGCTTCAATTCCGGCACCGCGACGCTCGCCGTGGCGCTGCGGCTCGCCGGGGTCAGCGCGGGCGACGAAGTGATCACGACGCCGCTTTCCTGGGTCGCGACAGCGAACGTCGTGCTGGAAGTCGGCGCGCGCCCGGTGTTCGTCGACGTCGAGCCTCGCACGCGCAATATCGATCTCGCCGCCGCCGAGAAAGCCATCAGCCGGGCGACGCGCGCCATCATCCCGGTCGATCTCGCCGGCCTGCCGGTGGATCGCGACCGGCTCTACGACATCGCAAAGCGCCATCAGCTGCGAGTGATCGAGGACGCCGCGCAATCGTTCGGCTCGAGCTGGCGCGGGAAGCGCCTCGGCACGTTTGGCGATTTCGTCTCGTTCAGTTTTCACGCCAACAAGAACATCACCAGCGCCGAAGGCGGGGCGCTGGTGCTGCCCGACGAGTCGCTCGCCGCACGCTGCGAGCAGCTGCGCCTGCAGGGCGTGATCCGCAGCGGCGAGGACGGAATGGATGTCGAGGTGGCGGGCGGCAAGTACAACCTCACGGACGTCGCCGCGCGCATCGGCCTCGGGCAGCTGCCGCACCTGGAACGCTTTACCGAGCGCCGGCGCGAGCTCGCGCGGCGCTATTTCCAGCGCTGGGATCGCAGCCTCGGCTGTGACCTGCCGCTCGAGGATTTCGAGCAGTCGAACTGGCACATGTATCAGGTCGTGCTGCCCGAGCGTGTCGAGCGCGCGAAGTTCATCGCCCGCATGCGCGACGAAGGCATCGGCGTCGGCGTCCACTACCCGGCGATGCATCTCTTTGCGCTTTATCGCCGGCTTGGCTGGCGCCAAGGCCAGTTCCCGCATGCCGAGCGCATCGGCCGCTCGATCGCCACGCTGCCGCTCTTCCCGGCGATGCGCGACAGCGATGTCGACCGGGTCTGCGACGCGGCCCGCAAAGTGCTTGCGGAAAAAATAGGGACTGTCCCCAATTAAGGAAAATAGGGACTGTCCCTAATTTAAATGGATCTCTCGGTCGTCATCCCGGTTTATAACGAGGAGCAGGGGCTGCCGGTGCTCTTCGCGCGTCTTTACCCGGCGCTCGATGCGCTGAAGCGCAGCTATGAAATCATTTTCGTGAATGACGGCAGCCGTGATCGCTCGGCGGCGCTCCTGCGCGAACAGTTCACCAAGCGCCCGGACGTCACCCGCGTGGTGCTGCTGAACGGCAACTTCGGCCAACACATGGCGATCATGGCGGGCTTCGAGCGCACGCGCGGCGAGCGCATCGTCACGCTGGATGCCGATCTGCAGAATCCCCCGGAGGAGATCGCGCCGCTCCTCGCGAAGATGGACGAGGGTTACGACTACGTTGGCGGGGTGCGCAGCGAGCGGCACGACAACGCCTTCCGGCGCTTCGGCTCGCGCGCCATGAACCGCCTGCGCGAGCGCATCACCCGGATCCGCATGAGCGACCAGGGGTGCATGCTGCGCGCCTACAGCCGCCCGATCATCGACGCGATCAATTCCTGCCGCGAGGTCAGCACCTTCATTCCGGCGCTCGCCTACACCTTCGCGCACCGGCCGACCGAGATCGAGGTGGCGCACGAGCCGCGCGCGGCCGGCACCTCCAAATATTCGGTGTACAAGCTGATCCGGCTCAATTTCGACCTGGTCACCGGGTTTTCGGTGGTGCCGCTGCAGATCTTCTCGCTCTTCGGCATCGGCGTGGCGGTGGTCTCGGTCATCGTGTATCTGGTGGTAATGATCGAACGCGTGCTCGCCGGCGAGCCGCTCGACACGCTGCGCACGTTCTGGGATCGCGACATCCTGCAGTTCTTCCTCACCGGCATCGTGCTCTTCGGCCTCGGCCTCGTCGGCGAATACGTCGGGCGCATCTACCAGCAGGTGCGCGAGCGCCCGCGCTATCTCGTGCAGGCGGTGCTCGAGCGCGAGCCCGAGTCCTCGACTTGGCAAAAGCGGTCGTCTTCGGCTACCACGACGTAGGCGTGCGCTGCCTCGGCGCGCTGCTTGAGGCGCGCGTGGACGTGCCGCTCGCCGTCAGCCATCGCGACGATCCGCAGGAACGCATCTGGTTCGCAAGCGTGGCCGAGCTTGCGCGCAGCAACGGCATCGACACCCTGCTCGACCCCGAGATCGGCGAATTGCTGCCGAGGCTGCGAAGCATCGCGCCCGATTTCATCTTCTCGTTCTACTACCGTCGCATGCTGCCGCCCGAGGTGCTCGCGACGGCGAAGCGCGGCGCCTACAACATGCACGGCTCGCTCCTGCCGAAGTACCGCGGCCGGGCGCCGGTGAACTGGGCGGTACTGAACGGCGAGACCGAGACGGGGGCGACGCTGCACGAGATGGTGGCGAAGCCCGATGCCGGCCGCATCGTCGATCAGCAAGCGGTGCCGATCGGGCCCGATGATCTCGCGGTCGATGTGTTTCGCCGGGTGACCGATGCCGCGGAGGCGGTGATGCGCCGGAGCATCGGGCCGCTCCTCGCTGGCAGGGCGACGCTGCGGCCCAATGATCTCAGCCAAGGCAGCTATTACGGCGGCCGGCGGCCGGAGGATGGACGCATCGACTGGACGAAGAGCGCGCAGGAGATTCATAACCTGGTGCGCGCGGTGGCGCCGCCGTATCCGGGCGCGTTCTGCGAGCGCCTGAAGATCTACCGCACGCAGCTCACCGAGCGCACCGCCCCCGGCCGCGCGCCGGGCCTGTTTCGCGCACAAGACAAATGGTTCGCGCTCTGCGGCGATGGTAAAGTCCTGCGCCTCCTCGAGGTCGAAGAAAGAAAATGAAGCGCATTCTAATTCTCGGCGTGAACGGCTTCATCGGCCATCACCTGTCGAAGCGCATCCTCGCGACGACCGACTGGGACGTCTACGGCATGGACATGCAGACGGACCGCATTGCCGACCTGCTCGAGGAGCCACGCTTTCACTTCTTCGAAGGCGACATCACCATCAACCGCGAGTGGATCGAGTACCACATCCGCAAATGCGACACGGTGCTGCCGCTCGTGGCGATCGCCACGCCCGCCACCTACGTGAAGGAGCCGCTGCGCGTCTTCGAGCTCGACTTCGAGGCGAACCTGCCGATCGTGCGCGCGTGCGTGCGGCACAGGAAGCGCCTGGTGTTCCCCTCCACCTCCGAGGTCTACGGCATGTCGCCCGACCGTCAGTTCGACCCGGAGGCCTCGCCCCTGGTCTACGGCCCGATCAACAAGCAGCGCTGGATCTACGCCTGCTCGAAGCAGTTGATGGACCGCGTGATCTGGGCCTACGGCGAGAAGGAAGGGCTCGACTTCACGCTCTTCCGGCCGTTCAACTGGATCGGCGCCGGGCTCGACTCGCTCGCGACCCCGAAGGAAGGCTCTTCGCGCGTCGTCACGCAGTTCTTCGGCCACATCGTGCGCGGCGAAAAGATCAACCTGGTGGACGGCGGCCGGCAGAAGCGCGCCTTCACCTATATCGACGACGGCATCGATGCGCTGATGGCGATCATCGCCAACAAGAACGGCATTGCCACGCGCAAGATCTTCAATATCGGCAACCCGAAGAACAACATTTCGGTGCGCGAGCTTGCCGAAACGATGGTCAAGCTCGCGCACGACTACCCTGAATACCAGGTCGCGGCGCGCAAGGTGCGCATCGTGAAAACCACCGCCGATCGCTATTACGGCCGCGGCTACCAGGACGTGCAGAACCGCGTGCCGAAGATCGACAACACCATGCGCGAGCTCGCCTGGCGGCCGCGCGTGGGCATGCGCGAGGCGCTGAAGCGCATCTACGATGCCTACAGGACTGACGTTGCCGAGGCGCGCCACTTGGTGAGATGAGGCGCAAGAAGCCACGCAAGAAGCAGTGAAGCTCGGGCTGAAGATCGACGTCGACACGCTGCGCGGCACGCAAGAAAGCGTGCCGCGCCTGGTCGAGCTGCTGAAGAGGCACGGCGCCGGCGCGACGTTCCTTTTCAGCCTCGGGCCCGATCACACCGGGCGGGCGCTGAGGCGCGTATTCAGAAAAGATTTCCTGAAGAAAGTCTCCAGGACATCGGTGCTCGAGCACTACGGCGTGCGCACGCTGCT
>DASREB010000319.1:0-5812 GCA_035652275.1 Burkholderiales bacterium | reverse complement strand
GGCCGCGCGTAGAAATAGCGGATGATCACCCGCTCCATGACGATGCCCAGCACGCCGAGCGCGAGCGTGCCGACAAGCACGCCGGCGGCGAACGAGCCGCTCGCCTGCCAGGTGAAGTAGCCGGCGTAGCCGCCCATCATGAACATCGCGCCGTGCGCGAGGTTCAGCACGCCGAGCGTGCCGTAGATGATCGTCAGGCCGGAGGCGATGAGCGCAAGCAGCGCGCCCAGCGCCAGGCCGTTGAAGAGTTGCGAGCCGAAATTAGCCCAGGTGATCACGTCGCTGCTGTGGTTCCCGCTTTCGCGGGAACCACCTCAACTTCACGTGTAGTCGCCGAGCTTGCAACCGAATGCGTCGGGCTTCTGCATGAGCGGTGCGCCCGGCACGATCTCGGTCACGTCCCAGAAGTCCTCTTTGTTGCGCATCTGCTTCGGCGCCTTGCCGCGCACGATCACGACGGGGCGTACCAGCTGGTGGTCTTCCTTGCGGAAGTACACCTCGCCGACAAAGGACTGGAGCTTGCGTCCGGCCTCGAACGACTTGATGACGTCCGGCGGATAGAACGTGCCGGCGTTCTCGACCGCATCGGCCCACAGCGCGAACGACATGTAGGCGTTCTCGGCGCCCCATTCCGGGTTGTAGCCGTACTTCTTGCGGAACGCGTCGACGAAGGTCTTGGCGAGCGGGAACTTGTCTTCCAGGGTCCACCAGAAGTCGGTCGCCGCGAACACGCCTTCGGTCAGCTCGGCGCCGACGTTCTTGGCGAGGAACGGGATCTGGTAGGGGATGACGAGCTTCATCTTCGGAATGACGCCGAATTGCTTCGCCTGCTGGGTGGAGAGCACCGCGTCGCGTCCCCAGTTGACGTTCAGCAGCACTTCGGCGCCGGAGTTGGCGATGTTGGTGAGGTAGGAGCTGTAGTCGGTGGCGCCGAGCGGCGAGACCTGATTGGTCGCCATGGTCCAGCCGCCGTTCTTGCTCAGGTACTCGCTGGTCGACTTCGTCACGGTGTGGCCGTAGGTGTAATCCGGCGTCATGAACGCCATCTTCCTGCCTTTGCCGTAGGCCTTGAGCAGCACCGGCCCGATGGCGTTGGCGGCGGTTTCGCCATAGAAGTTCTGGCGGAAGCCGTAGCGCACGCAGTCCTTGCCGGTGGTGTCATTCGAGCCCGAGATGCCGGTGACGTAGAGCACCTTCTCGCGCTGCGCGAGCTTGTTCATCGCCACGGCAACGGCGCTGGAGGTCGAGCCGGTCATCAGGATGACGTGGTTCTCGGTGATGAAGCGCTGCTCGGCCTGCACCGCGTCGTTCGGCTTCGCTGCCGAGTCGGCGACGACGATCTTGAGCTCCTTGCCGAGCACGCCTTTCTTGGTCTTCGGCGAGATCTGGCGGATCAGGTCGTTGCCGCCGTTGATGTGCTCGACGGCGAGCTGCCAGCCCTTCAGCTCATCCTCGCCCTGCTCGGCATAGGTGCCGGTGCGCGGCACGGCGATGCCGATGTAAGCCTCCTTGCCCTGTACGCCGGCGGGCCAGGTGCCGATCGGCGGGTGGCCGTTGTCGTCGGCGGCAAGGGTCAGGCCGCCCGGCAGCGCGAGACTGCCGGCGAGCCCGAGACCGGTGCGGATGAAGTCGCGGCGGCTGAAGGGATGCAGCTTGCGGTGCGGCATGGGATCCTCCTCGGGAATATATCGTGGCACGATTGAACCAGCTCTTATATCGGGCAGCGATATTAAACGCAAGCACCCCCCGGGCTGTGGTAAAACGCGCCCGAGGACCCTGCGTGCTACTGAAGAAGGCCGAGCGCCGCTATCGGCTGGAGACCCGCGACTACGCGCGGCTCGCCGCCTTCCGCCATGCGCTGCGCCGTTTCCTGCGTTTCAGCGAAACCGCCGCCGGGCGCGTCGGCCTCACCACCCAGCACTACCAGGCGATGCTTGTGGTGCGTGGTTGTCCCGACGACAAGCGCGTGACCATCAACGACCTCGCGCAGCAGCTCTTGATCAAGCACAACAGCGCCGTCGAGCTGGTCGATCGCCTGGCGCGCGAGGGCCTGGTGGTGCGCGAAACGTCGCATGCCGACCGGCGCAAGGTGGAGCTGCGCCTCACCAGCCGCGGGCGCACGGTGCTCGCGAAGCTCGCGGCGATGCATCGCGCCGAGCTGCAGCGCATCGGGCCGATCTTGAAGCGCTTCTTCGCCGAGCTGTCGCGCCCGCCGAAGGCTTAACGGTCAGGGTTTCAGCAAGAGCTGAATGAGCGCCGCAGTGCTGTCCCAGCGCTTGCCGCCGCGCGCTTCAAGCTTGCCGTAGAACTGATCGACCAGCGACGCGACCGGCAGGCTCGCGCCGCTCGCCTTGGCCTGCGCCAGGCAGATGCCCATGTCCTTTCGCATCCACTCGATGGCAAAGCCGAAGCCCTCGGCCTTGAGCTCGCTCATCTGCTTCCAGCGGTTTTCCATCTGCCAGGACTGCGCCGCGCCCTTCGAGATGACGGAGATCACCTTCTCCAGGTCGAGATCGTTGCGCTTGGCGAAGGCCAGCGCTTCGGCGAGCGCCTGCGCCAGACCGACGATGCAGATCTGGTTCACCATCTTGGTGAGCTGTCCCGCGCCCGGGCCGCCGATCAGCGCCGCCATCTTGGCGTAGACCTCGATCACCGGCTTCGCCTTGTCGAACGTCGCCGGCTCGCCGCCGCACATGATGCCGAGCTGGCCGTTGACCGCGCCGGCTTGCCCGCCGGACACCGGCGCGTCGACGAAGCCGATGCCTTTGTCCTTTGCTTTCGCGTGCAGCTCGCGCGCGAGCGCCGCCGATGCCGTGGTGTGATCGACGAGGATCGCGCCGCGCTTCATGCCGGCGAGCGCGCCGTTGTCGCCGTAGACCACCGAGCGCACGTCGTCGTCGTTGCCGACGCACATCATGACGAAATCGCCGTCGCGCGCCGCCTCGCGCGGCGTGGCCCCGTGCTTGCCGCCATACTCTTTCGTCCACTGCTGCGCCTTGGCGGCGGTGCGGTTATAGACGGTAACGTCGTGGCCGCCTTTCTTCAGCAGGTGGCCCGCCATCGGATAGCCCATGACCCCGAGGCCGAGGAACGCAACTTTCGCCATGTCTCTCTCTCCTAAAGGTTTTCGCTACGGATTGACAGCGGCGGTCAACCGAACCACAATCATGGACGTTTATACAGTATCCGGTGTTGGCCCAGGACCGACCTGCCGTTAGATGCCGACAACGAAAAGAGGTACATCGAATGGATGACAACAAGTCTAAGGCATTAGCCGCGGCGCTTTCGCAGATCGAGAAGCAGTTCGGCAAGGGCTCGATCATGAAAATGGACGCCGAGGCCATCAAGGACATTGAGGTCGTGTCCACCGGCTCCCTCGGCCTCGACCTCGCGCTGGGCGTGGGCGGTCTGCCGCGCGGCCGGGTAGTCGAGATCTACGGTCCGGAGTCCTCGGGCAAGACGACGCTCACGCTGCAGGTGATCGCCGAGGTGCAGAAGCTGGGCGGCACCGCGGCCTTCATCGACGCGGAGAACGCGCTCGACGTCACCTACGCCGCGAAGCTCGGGGTGAAAACCGAAGACCTGCTCATCTCGCAGCCCGACACCGGCGAGCAGGCACTGGAGATCGCCGACATGCTGGTGCGCTCGGGCGCGGTCGACGTGATCGTCATCGACTCGGTGGCGGCACTCACGCCGAAGGCGGAGATCGAGGGCGAGATGGGCGAGCCGCAGATGGGCCTGCAGGCGCGCCTGATGAGCCAGGCGCTGAGGAAGCTCACCGCGAACATCAAGCGCACGAACACGCTCGTCATCTTCATCAACCAGATCCGGATGAAGATCGGCGTCATGTTCGGCAATCCGGAGACCACCACGGGCGGCAACGCGCTCAAGTTCTATGCCTCCGTGCGCATGGACATCCGGCGCATCGGCTCGATCAAGAAGGGCGACGAAGTGACCGGCTCCGAGACGCGCGTCAAGGTGGTCAAGAACAAGGTGGCGCCGCCCTTCAAGCAGGCCGAGTTCGACATCATGTACGGCGAAGGCATCTCGCGCGAAGGCGAGGTGCTCGAGATCGGCGTCAACCTCGGCGTGCTGGAGAAGTCCGGCGCCTGGTACGTCTACAACGGCGACCGCCTCGGGCAGGGCAAGGACAATGCGCGCGACTTCCTCAAGGAGAACGTCCAGCTCGCGCGCGAGATCGAGAGCAAGATCCGCGCGAAAGCCGGCGTCATCGGCGCGGTACCTGCCGCGGCCGCGGACAAGCTGGAGGAGCCGGCGCCCGACAAGAAAGTGGAGCACCTGCCCACTCGCAAGCGCGGGTAGTCATGGACACCTGGCACTGCAAGACGCTGGGTAACGGCGCGGCCGCCTTTGCGGCGTCGCGGCGCGTCCAGGAAATGTTTCTGCCGCTGTACACGGCAAGCGGACAGCCGTCCGAGATGGCCGTGTTCACGCGTTCGGAGGCGAGCCAGGTGACGGCCTATTTTTCGCCGCGGGCGTCGCGGTTGGCGACCTTCTTCGGCGCGACCCCGTGCGACAAGCCGTCGAGCGAGCGCATCGGGCTGCTGGTCGGCGACGCCCGCTGCTGGACGATTTTCTTTCCGGATAGAAAGCGGCGCGCGGCCTGAAGCGAGGGCACGATACCGCGGTCGAGCTCAAGGTTCGCGCGCTCAGGTACCTCATGCGGCGCGAGCATTCGCGCGCCGAGCTCGCGCGCAAGCTTGCGCCGTACGCTGACTGCGCCGAGTCGCTCGCTGCGGTGCTCGAAGAGCTTGCGAGCCGCAAACAGCTTTCCGACGAGCGCTACGCCGAGGCGCGCGCGCACTGGCTCTCGCGCAAGTACGGCGCGGCGAAGATCCGCCAGGACCTCAAGGCGCATGGCGTGGCCGATGCGATCATCGCGCGCGTTTCAAACGACGGCGAAGCGGAACGCGCACGCACCATCCTCGCGCGCAAATATCGCGAACCCGCGACCACGCCGCAGGCAAAAGCGCGCCGCGCGCGCTTTCTGCAGGGTCGCGGTTTCTCGTACGACACCATTCGCCGCATGCTCGCGCTCGCCGACGACGAGTAGTTATCTTTCGGTCTAAATAAGCAGGTCGCTGTGCACGCGCAGCGCGCATACGCGTTAATCCCAGTGCAGGTTTAACTGCAGAGGGGAGGTGAATGCGATGGAACAAGCACAAGCATTGGCGGTGGTGCGCTCGCTCGCGAACGGAGTGGATCCCGAAACCGGCGAAGTATTTCCCGCCGAGAGCGCCTACCAGCGGCCGCTCGTGGTGCGCGCGCTTTACGAAGCGGCGGCGGCGCTCGAGCGCATGGAGCGCTTCGAGCGGCGCAAGAGCCAGCTGCCGGCGAAGACCGGCGAGCCATGGAGCGAAGAGGAAGATCGCAAGCTGCTGGCCGCTTTCGACGCCGGCCGCGCGCTGCAGGAGCTGGCGGCGGCGCATGAGCGCACGATGGCGGCGGTGAGGGCTCGGTTGTTGAAGTACGGCCGCATCAACGCCTAGCGGGGGAGTCACCGGGGCGACCGCGGCGCCCCGGGCTTTTTGCCGCACTGCAGTAGAATCATTGCGTGAAGTCCAGCCAGATACGCTCGAGCTTCCTCGAGTACTTCCGTTCCAAGGGCCACAGCATCGTGCCCTCGAGTTCGCTCGTGCCGGCGAACGATCCGACGCTGCTCTTCGTCAACTCCGGCATGGTGCAGTTCAAGGATGTTTTCCTCGGCAAGGAACAGCGTCCGTACAAGAGAGCCACCACCGCGCAGCGCTCGCTGCGCGCCGGCGGCAAGCACAACGACCTCGAGAACGTG
>DASREB010000318.1:0-2997 GCA_035652275.1 Burkholderiales bacterium | reverse complement strand
CGTGCTGACGCCGCTCTGGCTGCAGAGCTTCATGGGCTACACCGCGACCTGGGCCGGCCTGGTGACCGGATGGAGCGGGGTGCTTGCCGTGCTCGCGGCGCCCGCGGCCGGCATGCTGATGGGCAAGACCGATCCACGGCGCCTGGTGTTCTTCGGCCTCATGTGGCTCGGCGGCGTGACGCTCGCGCGCGGCTTCCTCAACACCGATGCGACTTACTGGCAGATCTCGGCGCCGCTCATCTTCATGGGAATCGGGCTGCCGTTCTTCTTCGTACCGGTGACGGCGCTCGCGCTCGGCAATGTCGAGGAGCACGAGATGGCCGCTGGCGCCGGGCTGCAGAACTTCCTGCGCACGCTCTCCGGAGCGGTCGCGACATCGGTCGTGCAGACCGTGTGGGAGAACAAGGGCAACGAGTACCACGCGCAGCTCGTGGGCGACGTCGACCGGATGGGCGACACAGCGGCGACGCTCGCCGCGGGCGGGATGGGGCCCGATCAGCAGCGCCAGGTGCTCGACAACCTGCTCACCAGCCAGAGCGTGATGCTCGCAACCAACAAGATCATGCTGATCGTCGCGCTCATCTGCTGCGCCGCCGCTTTCCTGATCTGGCTCGCGCCGCGTCCCGCGCGCAGCGTCGACATGACACAGGCGGGACACTGATGTATTCGGCACGCGGGCCCAGGCTGATGCTCGCCAGCGTCATCCTCGCCGGATGTGCCGGCGCCGGCACCAACAGCGCGCCTGTCGCCGCGCACGAGTGCGATGAACTGAGAGCCCGCGTTGCGCTGACCGACGACGAGCGGCGCGCCGCACTCGGCAGGCAGCAGGACGCCTGGAAGGCGCTGCTTCCATTCCTCGTCGCCGGGCGCTACATGAAGGGCAAAGCCGAGGCGGCGCAGGCCGACCAGCGCCACGCCGACCTGCAGCGAGAGCTCGACGCCCGCGGCTGCGCGGCCGGCCCGGGATCGATTTCATGAAAGAGTTCGAGGCGCATCTCGCGCATGAAATCGTGGCAAGCGAGCGCGCCCGCATGGCGGTGCTCGCGCTGCTGTTCGCGCTGCTGACGGTAGCGTTCCCGCTGTTGGCGCTCATCTTTCCGCAGGAATATCGCGGGACGTTCCATTCACCGGTGACGCTCCTGCTGATCACCGGCGTTGCGGCCGCCGTGGTGGCGTATGAGCTCTTCGCGCGAGACATGCAGCCGCGTTTTGCGCGCCGGTATGGCACGCCGCCGGCCGCGGTGCGCTACTGGAACGCCTTTGCCGAAACCAGCGTGCCGAGCGTGCTGATGCTGGTCGGGATGCGCGACCTCGACCCGCTGCAGGTGCTGCAAGGACCGCCGGTGCTGCTGTACGGCGTGTTCATCGTGCTGGCGACCCTGCGTCTCGATTTCGCGCTGTGCGTCTTTACCGGCGCGGTGGCGGCACTTGAATACAGCGCCCTCGCCGTTGCCCATGACAGTGCGGCCGGCCACACGCTGATCAAGGCGCTGGTGCTGCTGCTATCGGGCTTTGCCGCGGCGTTTGTCGCCGGCCAGCTGCGCCGGCGCATCGCCAAGACGTTCAGCGCGCTTGCCGAGCGCGAGCGCGTGGTGAATGCCTTCGGCCAGCACGTCTCGCCCACCGTGGTGAACGAGATCGTGCGGCGCGGCGCCGACATCCCGAGCCGGCGCAGCTTTGTATGTGTCATGTTCATGGATATCCGCGACTTCACGCCGCTCGTGGAGAGCCGTACGCCGGAGGACATCGTCGCCCTGCAGAACGCGGTGTTCAGCGTCGCGATCGACGTGGTCAACCGCCACCACGGTGTCATCAACCAGTTTCTCGGCGACGGCTTCATGGCGACCTTTGGCGCGCCGGTCTCGGGCGGCGAGGACTGTCACAATGCCGTGGCGGCGGCGCGCGAGCTGATCGGGGCGGTGAAGCGCCTGGCCGACGCGGGCGCCATTCCGCCGCTGCGCATCGGCGTCGGCCTGCATGCCGGCGACGCGGTGAGCGGCAATATCGGTTCGGCGCTGCGCAAGCAGTACTCGATCACCGGCAACGTCGTGATCCTCGCCTCGCGTATCGAGCAGCTCAACAAGCGCTTCGGCTCGCAGCTGCTGATCTCGCGCGAGGTGCTGCGCCACTGCGGCGACGAGGCGCAAGGCGCAGCGCCGCTCGGCGCCGTCAAGGTGAAGGGCCGCGAGCAGGCGGTCGAGGTCTACCGCATCGCCTGAATTTCAGCCGTAATGCGGCGGAAATGGCCTTGCAGTCTTGGCCCTCCACCATGGCGACATGAAACAACTGATGCACGTCGCGCGGCAAGCAAGCCCCTATCTGATGCTGGAGTTGCTGTTGCCGGGCGGCACGCTGCTCGCCATCCTGCTCTACCTCTATCGGCGCTGGCGCGCCGAATAGGTGCCCTCAGCGCAGCGGTATGGAGGCGATGAGCGCGAGCGTTTCGATACCGGGATTGATGTCGTAGAGCCCGCCGTTCGACACGTGCCTGAGCGTGGCGCCCACGCGCCAGCGGTGGTCGAGGCGATAGAAGAGATCGAACCCCGACTGGAACTCAAGCGTGCCGCCCAGATCGTTTTTGTCGCCTTTCGAGTACGCGCCGGCAGAGAAGTGCGGCGTCAGCATCCAGCGCGGCGCAAGCGCGAAGTCGCGGTACACCCCGGCATGGATATAAGCCGTGCCGTCGGACATGGCGAATGCACCCACCAGCGGCTTGATGCCCTTCAAGATGTCGTACCGGCTGGAGAGGTCACCTGCCGCGCGGTATTCGACGCTCCCGGTAACGACCGTATTTTTCACGTGACCGTTGTGGTGGAAGAAGCCGCTCGCGCCGGCGCCGAGCACGAGCGAAGCCCCGTCCTGCGCTGCGGCCGGCGCGGTGAGCGTTGCCAGCACAAAGACTGCGGCAGCGGGCCGCATGCCTCAGTCGAGCACGGCGGCGACGGTGGCTGCCTGGGATTGTCCGTGCGCGAGCTGCGTGTCGCTGCTCAGGGGACG
>DASREB010000317.1:0-2509 GCA_035652275.1 Burkholderiales bacterium | reverse complement strand
ACATCCACCGTGTGGACAGGGATAGAGATCGCGACGACGACGACGAACACGAGCACGGCGACCACGACCGCTAGGTCGTAGCCTCATTCTTAGCCGAGGGCCGGCGCGCGAGCGTCGGCCCTTTTCCTTTCACGGTAGAGGGCACGATGCGCGCAAAGCTCGTAGCACGCGGGGCGGTGAAGCTCGATCTACCTCGGCCCTAGAAGCGCGTTTTCAGACCGACCGTGATTCCGTGCGGGACGATGCTGACGCTGAGCGGCACCTTGCGCTCGTGAGCCCAGATGCCGGTCGCGGTGCCGAGCGCGAAGCCGGCGAGCCCATCGGTCTGCCAGTGCGCCTGCACCTTCATCCGCGCGATGGCGTCGTACGCCGGCAGCAGCTCGAGCCCCCAGACCGCCGGATGGTCCTGCCGGTACTCGAGCACGTAGGGCGTGATGATCGCGCTGATCTCCGCCACCTCGCCGCTCGGGAAGCTGCGATTGCCGCTCTTGAACCACTGATTCGGATCGTTGCTGTCTCCCGGCCGCTCGCGGCCGAAGACGCGCTTCGCCGCTTCCGCGGTAACGCCGGCGAGCACCACGGAATCGACCGATTGCCAGGCGCTGCGGCCCAGCCGCGTACCATCGCCCTCCCACAGCGCAAGCCCGATATCGGCGGCCAGCGCGCCGTAGCGCACGAGGTCTTGGTTGCTGCGCTTCCAGATGCCGCTGTTGTCGTAGTTCCAGCGATGATCGATGCCAAGCGGCCCGCCGCCCGCATGCGCTAACGCGGGCACATGCAAGAAGCAGAGGCTAATAGCTGCAGCGGTCGGTGCAGAACTCCCGCGTGCCGCCATTGCCGAGACAGTCTTGGACGCAGAGGGAATCGCTGCCGCCGCGCGACGCCTCGGAAGGACGCGCCTCGCTTGCGCAGCCGTGGAGGCAGAGCAGGCAAGCGACCAAGAGGCAGATCCTCACCGGGAGATGACGAGCTTGTATTTATAAAGCTGCACGCCGGACGATTGCGCGGTCGGCACCTTCTCGACGTAATCGATGCGCCAGCCGCGGCGCATGATCTCGTCGCGCGTAAGCGAGCCAAGGCCTCCGGTGCAGTCGAAGCGCTCGTCGTCGCTCGGGAATTCGGCGTAATGGATCGGCGTGACGCAGGAGGCGGCCCGCACCGCGGAGACGTCCGCCGCCGGCACCGTTTCACGCCGATCGGTGTCGCGCAGCTTCTTCCACTCTTCCCAGCTGTAGCGCTGGCCATCGACAAATACCGCGTCCCCGATGCGGAACACGAGCGCCGCCATCGCGGACGGCGCCGCGACGGCGAGGGCGAGGGCAAGCAGAGCGGGCTTCAGAAGTTGTACTGCATGCCGACCGATAGGGCCTGCAGCGTCTTGCCCGGGAAGCAATGGCCGTCCGCGTCATGGCAATCGGTGGTGATGCCGTGGCCGCTCGCGCCGAGGTCGTAGTGCGCCCCAGCATGGTTCACCTGCCGCGCATACACGGCGTACCAGTTCGTCCGCTGGTCGAAATGATGCTTGTAGCCCGCGGTGTACATGTTCGCCTTATTGTCCACCGGTCCGACGTTCGGATCGCCCGGTGTTTGACCCGCATGCGCCCAGCCGACGTTGATGTCGTCCCTCGCGCCGATAGTCTGCGTGGCGGCAAGCCAGAAAGCGTTGTGCTGCCGCTCGTTCGCATTGGGATCCGGCGCGTGTCGCGTCAAGCGCTCGTAGATCGCGTTGAGCGTCGTGTGCGTCGGCAGTTTGTACTGAATGCCGGCCTTCATCGCCTGCTCATCGACGACGCCGACGGCGCCGGCAGCGGGGAACGGTGGCACTTCGTCGCCAGTACGGTTCACGCCTTTGTGCTTCTCATATGCGGCAATCGCGTACACGGGTCCCGCTTCATAGCGGCCGGCAATGCTGTAAGCGGTCCCGAACGAGCCGTCGGTGCACGTGCCGGTCGTCGAGGGAATCGCAGCCGGCGTGTTGCCGCCGGTGCAATCCGGCTCGCCCGAGGCGGTCTCGGAGTTGTCGGAGGCGCGGTTCTGGCCCGGCGCCCACAGTGCATCGACATGGAAGCCGCCGAACGAGGGCGACTCGTACCACGCCGCATGCGAGAGGCGCGTGTCGAACTCCGCGCGATTGTCGCCACCCGTGTTGCCGATGATGCTGTTGTAGTCGCCGACCGTGGCGGAGAAAGGATCCATGCGCGCAGTGGACAGCTTATACGGTGCGTCGGTCTTGCCGGCCTTGAGCGCGCCCCACGGACTCGCGAGGCCGAGATAGCTGTTGCGCGAGGCGAGGGCGCCCTTCACCGAGGTGTCGGAGCTCGCCGACGACATGCTGCCCCCCGGCGTCGCCGAGACATCGATCTGCGTTTCGAACTGGAACACCGCGCGCAGGCCCGCGCCGAGATCGCGGCCGCCGCGTACGCCGACATACGAAAGGTTGCTTGAGATGTCCGGTTGCCAGCCCAGGCGCCCTGTCGCCGGCGTGCTGCCGAACGGCGCGTTCGTGTCG
>DASREB010000316.1:0-4736 GCA_035652275.1 Burkholderiales bacterium | reverse complement strand
CGCCGGCAGTCCGATCCGCGCATCAACGAGGTGATCGTGCGCGAAAGCGGTCTTTTCCGCGCCCGGCGCGAGACCGTGGATCAGCAGATCCTGGTGCTGCGCCGGCAGATCAGCGAGACCACCGACGAGGCGAAGGCACTGGCATCGCAGCTCACCGCCGAGGAGCGGGCGCTCAAGCTGCAGAAGGAAGAGCTCACCGCCAACCAGCGGCTGCTCGACCAGGGTTACGTGCAGAAAACGCGCATCCTGACCCTGGAACGGGCGGTCGACGAGTACGAGGCGCGCTTCGGCGAGCACCAGGCACAGGCGAGCCAGGCACGCCAGCGCGCGACCGAGCTCGAGCTGCGCATCCTCTCGATCCGTAACGATTACGTGCAGAAGGCGGCCGATGAGCTGAAGGACACCACTGCGCGGCTCTTCGATCTCGAGGAGCGCATCCGTCCGTCCAAGGATGCGGCCGAGCGCCAGCGCATCCTCGCGCCGATCGCCGGCGTGGTGGTTGGGCTGCGCGTCTTCACGTCGGGCGCGGTGATCGGGCCGCGCGATGTGCTGATGGAGATCGTGCCCGATGACAAGCGGCTCATCATCGAGGCGCGCATCCGGCCCGAAGACATCAACCACGTACACGATGGCTCGGAGGCCGACATCCGGCTGACTGCGTACAAGCAGCGCACCACGCCGCTCGTGCAGGGCTCGGTGGTCTACGTGTCGGGCGATCGCATGGTCGATGAGCAGACCAAGCAGCCGTACTACGTGGTTCATGTCGACGTCTCGGCCGCGAGCCTCGCGAGCGCCGGCAACCTGACGCTCCAGGCCGGCATGCCGGCGGAGGTCTTCATCCGCACCGACGAGCGCACCACGTTCGACTATCTCACCGCGCCGGTGACGGGCTATCTGCGCCGCGCGATGCGCGAGCCGCTTTGATGCGCTATCTCTTCGTTCATCAGAATTTTCCAGGCCAGTACCGGCATCTCGCCGCGCATCTCGCCCGCGCCGGGCACGAGGTCGTGGCGATCGGCGAGACGGCGAACCTCAAGCGCACGCCGCGCCTTGCGGGCGTCAAGCTCTACGGCTACGACGCGCCGCCTGCCGTACCGCAAGGCTTCAGCGCTCACGTCGCGCGCGCGGTCGACCGCGGGCGCTGCGTCGCCGCCGGCGCCGCCAAGCTGCGGAAAGCGGGGTTCAAGCCGGATGTGATCGGCGCGCACATCGGCTGGGGCGAGGCGCTTTTCCTGAAAGATGTGTTCCCCGAGGCGAAGCTGCTCCTTTACTGCGAGTTCTTCTACCGCTCGCGCGGCGCCGACATGGGCTTCGATCCGGAATTTCCGACCACCGCGGAGAAGCTCCTCAGGCTGCGGGTGATGAATGCGCCGCTCCTGATGGCGCTCGACGCCGCCGATCAGGGCATCGTGCCGACCCGCTGGCAGCATCACCAGTTCCCGGCGGTGCAGAAGCCGCGCATCGCGGTGATCCACGATGGCATCGACACCGCTGTGGTGGCGCCCGGCGGGGAACGCGATCCCGAGCTCATTACCTACGTCGCGCGCAACCTCGAGCCGTATCGCGGCTTTCACAGCTTCATGCGGGCAATCCCCGAGATCCAGCGCCGCCGGCCGCAGGCGCGCATCGTCATCGTCGGCGGCGATGAGGTCAGCTATTCGCCGCGCCTGCCGGCCGGACAGACGTACCGGCAGCGGCTGCTCGCGGAGCTCGGCGATCGCATCGATCTCTCGCGCGTCGAGTTCCGCGGCAAGATCCCGTACGCCGATTACCTCGCGCTGCTACGGCGCTCTGCCGTGCACGTCTATCTCACGTACCCGTTCGTGCTGTCCTGGTCGCTGCTCGAGGCGATGTCTGCCGGATGCCTCGTCGTCGCCTCGCGCACCGCGCCGGTGGAAGAGGTGATGCGCGATGGCGAGAACGGCCTTCTGGTCGATTTCTTCTCCCCGGCGGCCGTCGCCGAGCGCATCGATTACGCGCTAGCGCACCAGGAGCAGCTCGCACCACTGCGCATGCGTGCGCGGTCGACTGTCGTCGAGCGCTACGACCTGCGGCGCGCCTGCCTGCCGGCGCAGCTGCGCCTGCTTCAAACCCTGAATCGGGGACAGGTACGCACGTCGCCAGTCAGCCCCGAACCGACCCTTTCAGAATAATTAAGCACGGTCCCCGATTTCTTAGTCCGGAATTTAGAGAAACAGCTGGATCGAGGGCAGCATCGCGTCGCAGTTGAGGATGTCGACGCGCTTTAGGAGGATGCGCAGCCCATCGTCCGACCAGACGAGCGTATGCCAGGCGGTCGCAGCGTAGCGCTGCGAATCGTCGACGCGAGTTTCGGTGTAGATGAACGGGGTGCGGGTGAGGTACTCGCCGCGCTCGTGGTCCGACCTTTCGATATCGGGCTCCTGCAGCACATGCAGGCAGCGGCTTGCCGGCCGCTGCGAATAGGCGAGGGGGCTCTTCAGCCGTTCGATGCGCAGCTTGAGCAGCAGCTTGTCCTCGTAAGCAAGCGAGTTCTGGAGCAGGGGATCGGTCTGCCCATGCACCGCCGGCACCCAGTAATGTGCGTCCTCGGTGAAGAGCTCGTACCACTCGTCAAACCGCTTCTCGTCGATCAGCCGCGCCTCATGCTTCACGAAGCGCACGATGTCGGCTATGGTCGGCCGCGCGCTCATTAGGAAGACGAGGCCGTCATGAATTCGCGCCAGGCGCGGAACTGGTTGCGCATCGAGATGTCGCTCGTGCCGTTGGCCGTGAGCTCGCCGGCCGTTGTTTCCGCCGCAGCGAAATTGCGATGCAGGCTCACCCACTCATTGCCGAATGCCGCAAGACCCTCCTGCGCCGCGCGGTAACAATGCAGGTCGTCGTGCCCGACGACCGACATCGGCGAGTTGATCAGGCGGTTATAGGTGATGGTGCGCTCAAGGAGGGCGTCCGGTGCGCCCTTCAACCGGAAGGTCCACGACTCGAGCAGCGTCTTGTCCGCCGCCAAGGGCCGCGCAACGCGGATGGACTGGATCGCGCCCTTTATGGTGAGGCTCGGGTAATAGACGGTGTTGTGGCGCACCGTGCCGAGGATCTGCCGCGCGCGCTCCTCGCCATAGGCGCGCTTCATCGCCGCTTCGTACTCGGGCACCGTTGAGTACGATGAATGGATCGAGAAGTTGACGCCCGAGAAGCTGTGACCGTGCGCATACACGCGCACGCCCATGTCGTCGAAGAACTTGTAGTCGCTTGCGAACGGCACGATCTGCTCGATCGCCATGGGCTTCGGCGCATCGGCGGGCTTGCCTTCCCAGAGCTTCTTCGCCACGCCGGCCGACGACGCGTGCGCGATCATCGGGTGCATGGTGTCGTTCAGGTTCTCGACGAACATCTTCCAGTTGCAGTTGTGCAGAAACCGCAGACAGCCGCCGGTGAGCTCGAGCTCGCCATCCGGCGCGCGATCGACCAGGTTGTCGATTGAGGAGAGCGAGTCGCCGAAGTAGTCGCGGAAGCCGATGCCCGCCTCCGAGAGCCGCGCGAAGATGAAGCCGCGATACTCCTCGACGTTGCGGATGCGTGTCAGTCCGCCAACTGCCGAAGTCTCGTGGATGCGCGTGCCCTCGTAGCCCTGCTTGAGCGGGATATTGATGAGCGTGCCATCCGTGCGGTAGGTCCACGCGTGGTACGGGCAGCGGAACGTCTTGCCGGCGTTGCCCGCGAGGTCGCCGACCACCTTGGTGCCTTTGTGCGCGCAGCGGTTCATGAGCAGCCGGACGCTGCCGTCGGGTTGGCGCACGAGGATCACCGGTTTCGCGGCAATGTCGAGCGTGATGAAGTCGCCCGGCTCGCGCACCTGACTCGTGTGGCCGACATAGATCCAGGTGCGCGACCAAAGGCGCTCCATCTCGAGCTGGAAGATCTCCGGGTCGGTATAGACGTCTCGGTGGACCCGATCGGGCTCTACCAGGCCGGCGAGCGCCCGGCTGTCGTTCCTGTAGCGGTCCATAGGCGCATTGTAGAATCAGCTAAATGATTGTTTTCGACCTGCTTTGTAGCGCCGGGCACCGCTTCGAGGGCTGGTTCGGCTCGGCTGCCGATTACGACAGCCAGCGCAAGCGGCGCTTATTGAGCTGTCCCACGTGCGGCGTGGCGCAGGTCGAGCGCGTGCCGTCGGCGACGCGCGCGAATCTCGGCGCGGAGCCGCCGAAGCCGTCCAAGACCCCGTCACAGCATGGCAAGACGCCGGATATGGAGGGCAAGGATCCGTTCGCCATCGCGCAGATGCTCTATTCGCGCATGCTCGACGATCTCCTCACCAAGACCGAAGACGTCGGCCGGAATTTCCCGACCGAGGCGCGCGACATCTTCTATGAGCGGGCTCCCGGCCGCGCCATCCGCGGCCAGGCGACGCAGCAGGAGCATGACGAGCTCGTGGAGGAGGGCATTCCCGTCGCGCGCTTCCCGATGCCGCCGAAAGACGGGCTGAACTAGTCCCAGCGCTTCACGTAGCTGCGCACCAGCTCGCCCGCGCCCGAGGGCTTGGCCATCTGCTCGCACGGGACGTCCGGGTCGGCCGGGTAGCTCATCGTCATCGTCTTGTACTCGCAGACGCGGATCGGCACCGAACAAGGCTTGCGCCAAGGCGAGTACGGGAGGCCGTGCGTCACCGAAAAGCCCACGTGGCCGCACGGCGTCTCGTACCAGCTCGGGCCGGTGATGTTCCAGCGCTCGTCGCCCTTGCCCTCGCCTCGCTG
>DASREB010000315.1:0-42403 GCA_035652275.1 Burkholderiales bacterium | reverse complement strand
GCGCGAACACCGGGAATGCGGCGCCGAGGACCGGGTCTAGCGCCGACTCCATGCCCAAAGCGCAATGCCGCCCGCGATCATCGGCAGGCAGAGCCACTGGCCCATGGTGAGGCCGAGCGCGAGATAGCCGAGGAACGCATCGGGCTCGCGCGCGAACTCGGCGGTGAAGCGCAGCACCCCGTAGCCGATGAGGAAAAGCGCCGATACCCTGCCGCGCGGCCGCGGCCTGGCGGAGAACCACCACAGGATCGCAAAGAGCGTGAGGCCTTCGAGCGCGAACTGGTAGAGCTGCGATGGGTGACGCGGCGCGTCGCCCGCGTTGCGGAACACCATGCCCCAGGGCAGGTCGGTGACGCGGCCCCATAGCTCGCCGTTGATGAAGTTGCCCAGGCGCCCGGCCGCCAGCCCAAGCGGCACGAGCGGCGCGACGAAGTCCATCAGCCGCAGATAATCGACGTGGTGGCGTCGCGCGGCGAACGCCATGGCGAGCATTACCCCGAGCAGCCCGCCGTGAAACGACATGCCGCCCTGCCAGACGGCGAAAATTTCCAGCGGATGTCTCGCGTAGTCGCCGGGCTTGTAGAAGAGCACGTATCCAAGGCGGCCGCCGAGGATCACGCCGAGCACCGCCAGGAACAGCAAGTCATCGAATTGCGCGCGCGTCACCGGTGCCGTGCCTTTGTCGATGCGGCGCGTTCCGAGCCACCAGCCGGCGGCGAAGCCGGCCAGGTACATGAGGCCGTACCAGCGCACGGCAAGCGGGCCGATCGAGAAAGCGATCGGATCGATATCGGGATGAACCAGCATTGGCGCGGCGCTATCGTACCGTCGCGTTGCGGCAAAATGGCATGCTCCAGGAGAAACGCATGGCGAACTACAACCGCCGCTCAAGGCTGATCACCGCGGGCGTGGCGCGCTCGCCCAACCGCGCAATGCTGCGCGCAGTGGGCTTTGGCGATGCCGATTTCGAGAAGCCGATCATCGGCGTGGCCAACGGCTACTCGACGATGAATCCGTGCAACGCCGGCATCCAGGTGCTCACGGACCGCGCCATCGCCGCGCTCGAAGAGGCGGGCGCCAAGCCGCAGGTATTCGGCTTTCCGACGGTCACCGACGGCATCGGCATGGGCACCGAAGGCATGAAGTATTCGCTCGTGTCGCGCGAAGTGATCGCCGATTCGATCGAGACCGCCGTCAACGGCCAGTGCATGGACGGCGTGCTCTGCACCGGGGGCTGCGACAAGAACATGCCGGGCGCGATGATGGCGATGGCGCGCATCAACGTGCCGGGAATCTTCGTCTACGCCGGCACCATCAAGCCCGGCTTCTGGAAGGGACAGAAGCTCACCATCGTGAGCCCATTCGAAGCGGTGGGCGCGTTCTGCGCCGGCAAGATGTCGCAGGAGGATTTCGACGGTATTGAGAAGAACGCCTGCCCGAGCGTCGGCGCCTGCGGCGGGCAATACACCGCCAATACCATGAGCTCATCGTTCGAGGCGCTCGGCATGAGCCTGCTTGCCTCCTCGCAGCTCGCCGCCCCCGATCCGGCCAAGGCTGACTCGGCGGCGCAATCGGCGCGCGTGCTGGTCCAGGCGGTGAAGAAGGATCTCAAGCCGCGCGACATCATCACCCGGAAGTCGATTGAGAACGCGATCGCGCTGGTGATGGCGACCGGCGGCTCGACCAATGCCGTGCTGCACTATCTCGCCATCGCCGCGGCGGCCGGGGTGAAGTGGACCATCGACGATTTCGAGCGCGTGCGGCGCAAGGTGCCGCTCGTCTGCAATCTCAAGCCCTTCGGGCCGTACGTCGCCGTCGACTTCCATGCGGCGGGCGGCGTGCCGCAGGTCCTGAAGATGTTGCTCGAGGCCGGCCTTGTGCATGGCGAGTGCAGGACGATCACCGGCCGGACGCTGGCCGAAGAGCTGAAAGACGTGCCGGCGCGGCCGCGCGCCGATCAGGACGTGATCCGGCCGCTCGACCAGCCGCTGCACCCGCAAGGCCACCTCGCCATCCTGCGCGGCAATCTCGCGACCGAGGGTTGCGTCGCCAAGATCGCCGGCCTGAAAAACACATCGATTACCGGCCCGGCGCGCGTCTTCGACTCCGAAAACGCCTGCATGAAGGCGATCCTGGCAAAGCGCATCAAGGCCGGCGACGTCATCGTGATTCGCTACGAAGGTCCTAAAGGCGGCCCCGGCATGCAGGAGATGCTGGCGCCGACTTCCGCCCTCATCGGCCAAGGCCTCGGTGAATCGGTCGGCCTGCTCACCGACGGGCGCTTTTCCGGCGGCACCTGGGGCATGGTGGTCGGCCACGTCGCGCCCGAGGCGTATGTCGGCGGCAACATTGCGCTGGTGAAGGAAGGCGATTCCATCACCATTGACGCGAAAAGACGGCTGATCCGGCTCAACATTGCAGCGCGCGAGCTGGCGACCCGGCGCAAGAAATGGAAGGCGCCGAAGCCGCGCTACACGCGCGGTCTGCTTGCCAAGTACATGCGCTTGGTGTCAACCGCCTCGCTGGGCGCGATTACCGACTCAGAAGCTTGAGCCGGGCTGCTTGAGGAATTCAAGCTCCTCCGGCGTGCTGGTGCGCCCGAGGATCGCGTTGCGGTGAGGGAAGCGGCCGAAGCGCCGGATGATGTCGCGGTGCGCGATCGCGTAGCGCAGCGCGTCATCGGTCTCGGCGAAGGCGACCAGCGGCTCGCACAGCTGGCAGGCGCGCTCCTGGTCCTCGAGCCGCTCGCTGTGTTCGAACGGCAGGTAGATGAATTGGCGCTCGACCGGCAGGAGCCGGCCGTCATACGCGTTGTCGACCGCATGGCGCGCGGCAGCGAGCGCCAGCGCATCGCTCGCGAAGGCGCGCGCGGTACCGCGAAACATGTTGCGCGGGAACTGGTCGAGCACGATGACCCGCGCGAGGCAGGAGTGCGGGCTCTCCAGCCAGCGGCGCTCATCGCATAGCTGCTGGTGCAGGGCGGCAAAGCGCGTCGCGATCTCGGCATCGAACGCCGGGTCCTTCACGAACCAGCGCTTGTGCCGCTTGCCGTAATCCGCGCCTGCGCCGAACCAGAAGGCGAGCACGTCGTTTGCATGCTGGTCTGTCATTCTGACAAATGCTAAGCTGCGCGCGGCCTCGCCAACCTCACGGAGTTCGCATGATCCCGCAGATGCGCCGCCTTATCGCCAGTCTCCTCGTGATTTGCATCGCCATGCCGCTGCCGTCGCAGGCCGCGATGGTGGCGACGGAAAGTGCACTCGCCGGTGCCGAGCGTGCGCACGTTGCGCGCCTGCTGGAGCGCGCCGATGTGCAGGCGCGGCTCGAGTCGTATGGCGTGAGCGCAGCCGGTGTCAAAGCTCGCGTCGCGGCCATGAACGACGACGAGGCGGCGGCGCTTGCCGCCAGCATCGACCGCCTGCCCGCCGGCGGCGACCTCATCGGAGCGGTGGTACTCGTGTTCCTGATCCTGCTTCTGACGGACATCCTCGGCTTCACCAAGATCTTTCCATTTACGCGCCCCGTGCGCTGATCTTCGCCACGCGAGGCTGTAATGGCCAATCGCCTCGCCGCCGAGACCTCGCCGTATCTGCAGCAGCACGCGGCTAACCCGGTCGACTGGTACGCGTGGGGACCCGAGGCGCTCGAGCGCGCGCGGCGCGAAGACAAGCCGATTCTGCTTTCCATTGGCTACTCGGCGTGCCACTGGTGCCACGTGATGGCGCACGAGAGCTTCGAGGATCCGGCGGTGGCCGAGGTGATGAACCGGCTCTTCGTCAACGTCAAGGTCGATCGCGAGGAGCGGCCGGATCTCGACCAGGTCTACCAGAGCGCGCACCAGGTGCTGGCGCAGCGCCCCGGTGGCTGGCCGCTGACCATGTTCCTGACCCCCGAGGGCGCGCCGTTTTTCGGCGGTACCTATTTTCCCAAGCAGGCGCGCTACGGCATGCCGGCATTTCCGGAGGTGTGCGAGCGCATCGCCGCCCTCTGGCGCGAGCGGCGTGTTGACATCGTCGCGCAGAACGAGCAGGTGCTGCAGGCATTCGCGCGAACGCTGCCGCAAGCCGCGGCGCAGCCAAGCGAGTTCTCGCCCGAGGCCGTGCGCGCCATGCTCGACAACTTGCGCGCCAATTTCGACGCGGCGCTTGGCGGCTTCGGCCGTGCGCCGAAATTTCCGCATCCGAGCGACCTCGAGCTCTGCTTGCGAGAGGGCGAGCAGGACATCGCGCTCGTCACGCTCGAGCGCATGTGCGAGGGGGGCATCTACGACCAGCTGGGCGGCGGCTTCTGCCGCTACAGCGTCGATGCGCACTGGACCATCCCGCACTTCGAGAAGATGCTCTATGACAACGGGCCGCTCCTCGGCCTGCTGGCCGATGCCTGGCCTGTCGCGCGTGCCGACATCTATGCGCGCTGCGCGGCGCAGACGGCCGGCTGGCTCATGCGCGAAATGCAGTCGCCGGAAGGTGGCTACTACTCGTCCCTCGACGCCGACAGCGAGCATCAGGAGGGCAAGTTCTACGTCTGGGACCGCGACGAAGTGCGCGCTTCGTTAAGCACCGACGAATACGGTGCCTTTGCTCGGCGCTATGGCCTCGATGCGCCGCCCAACTTCGAGGGCAAACACTGGCACCTGCGCGTTGCGGCGCCGCTCGCCCCGGGGGAAGCCGAGCGCGTCGAGACGGCGCGGCGCAAGCTCTTCGCCTTGCGCGAGAAGCGCGTGCGACCGGCACGGGACGAAAAGGTGCTCGTTTCCTGGAACGCGCTCGCGATTCGCGGCATGGCACATGCCGCGCGCGTCTTTCGCGAGGCCGAGTGGCTGCGCTCGGCGAGGCGGGCGCTGCAGTTCATCCGCGAGCGCATGTGGCACGACGGCCGACTGCTCGCAACGTACAAGGACGGGCGGGCGCATCTCAGCGCCTACCTGGACGACTATGCCTTCCTCATGGCGGCTCTGCTAGAGCTCATGCAGGCGGAGTTTTCCGCGAGTGACCTGCAGTTCGCGACCCAGCTGGCCGACGTGCTGCTCGCTGAGTTTGAAGACCGTGAGGCCGGCGGCTTTTACTTTACCGGCATGAGGCACGAGCGCCTGTTTCACCGCCCGAAGCCCGGGCAGGACCAGGCGCTGCCCTCCGGCAACGCCATCGCCGCCTGGTCGCTCGGCCGCCTGGCGGCGCTCACCGGCGAGCTGCGCTATGCACGCGCCGCCGAGCGGACCGTCGCGCTCTTCTACCCGCAGCTGCGCGATTACCCGGCCGGTTGGGCGGCGATGACCGTCGCGCTTGCCGAGCAGCTCACGCCGCCGAACCTGCTCGTGCTGCGCGGGCGCGGTGATGAGCTCACCCGTTGGCGCGACGAGTTTGCCCGCGACTATCTGCCCGATACGGTGGTGCTTGCGCTGCCCGACGGCCTACGCGGCCTGCCGGCTGCCCTCGACAAGCCGGCGCGTCCCGAGCCGGTCAACGGCTGGCTGTGCCGCGGCGTTATGTGTCTCGAGCCCTCGAGCGACCTCCTACAATTGAAGGCCCTCTCCAAGGAGAAATCATGAAGCGAGCCGTAATCGTCGTGACGCTGGCCGCCGCGCTGCCGGCGTATGCGCAGGAAGAGCTGGCGAAGAAGCACAACTGCTTTGCCTGCCATGCCGTGGATAAGAAGCTGGTCGGCCCGTCCTACAAGGATGTGGCGGCGAAGTATCGCGACGACCCGAAGGCGGAAGCGAAGCTTTTCGAGAAAGTGAAGAAGGGCGGCCAGGGCGTGTGGGGCCAGGTGCCGATGCCGCCGAACTCGCAGGTGCCCGACGCCGATATCCACTCGCTCGTGAAGTGGATCCTCTCGCAGAAGTAGGATTTCCGAGGAACGCCGGAGTTAAGATAGCCGCTCCCACAAGCACCACCTCGGAGGACCGGAATGAATAACACCAAGCTCGCGCTTTGCGTAGCCGTGGCGCTGGCGCTCGGCGCATGCGGGAAGGAAGCGCCGAAAACAGGCGCGCAGGGCGGCGCGGAAGTGAAGATCGGCCACGTCGGTCCGCTCACCGGCGGGATCGCGCACCTCGGCAAGGACAATGAGAACGGCGCGCGCCTCGCCGTGGAGGAGGCGAACAAGGCCGGCGTGAAGATCGGCGGCAAGGATGTGAAGTTCACGCTGCTGGCCGAAGACGACCAGGCCGACCCCAAGGTCGGCACGACGGTGGCGCAGAAGCTGGTCGACGCGAAAGCGGTCGGCGTGGTCGGGCACCTGAATTCGGGCACCTCGATCCCGGCGTCGCCGATCTACAACCAGGCGGGCATCCCCGTGATCTCGGGCTCGGCCACCAACCCCAAGCTCACCGAGCAGGGCTTCAAGAACCAGTTCCGTGTCGTGGGCCGCGACGACCAGCAGGGGCCGGCCATCGCGAGCTATCTCGCGAGCGAGAAGAAGCCGAAGCTGGTCGCCGTGATCGACGACGCCACCGCCTATGGCGAAGGCATCGCCAACGAGGTCGAGAAGACACTGCGCGGCGCGAACATCAAGGTGCTGCCGCGCGAAAAAGGCACCGACAAGACAACCGACTGGAAAGCGATCCTCACCAAGCTGCGCGGCCAGAATCCGGATGCCGTGTTCTACGGCGGCATGGATGCCACCGGCGGGCCGCTGCTCAAGCAGGGACGCGAGCTCGGCATGAAGGCGGTATTCTCCTTCGGCGACGGCGCCTGCACCGACAAGATGAAGGAGCTCGCCGGCGAAGCCGCCGAGGGGCTGCTCTGCTCGCAGGCGGGCATCCCGCCGCAGGCGGCCTCGAAGGCCTTCCTCGACGCCTACAAGAAGCGCTTCAACATGGATCCGATCCTCTATGCGCCGTTTACCTACGACGCGGCCAACCTGCTGATCGAGGCGATGAAGAAGGCCGGTTCGAGCGATCCCAAGGTGTACCTGCCGGAGCTGCAGAAGATCAACTTCACCGGCGCCACGGGCAACATCCAGTTCGATGACAAGGGCGACCGCAAGGACGCCGAGATGACGATCTTCACCATGAAAGGCGGCAAGATCGAGCCGATCGCCGTCATCAAGGGCGGCAAAACCATGTCCTACGACGAGTTCGTGAAGACCATGGCCAAGTAGCGCGCTCGCGCGCCTGCGAGAACGGCACCTGCGGGTGCCGTTTTTGTTTTTGGTAGGCTTGCCGCCCGTGGACACGTTTCTGCAGCAGGTCATCAATGGCCTCACCGCGGGAAGCGTGTACGCCGTGGTGGCGCTCGGCTACACGATGGTCTATGGCATCATCCAGCTCATCAATTTCGCGCACGGCGAAGTGGTGATGATCGGCGCGATGGTCGCCTTCACCGTGATCAACGCGCTCGTCCCCTACGGGCTGCCGCCCCTCACCATCGTGCTGATCGGCACCGCCTGCGCCATTCCGGTGTGCATGCTGGTCGGCTACGCCATGGAGCGGCTCGCCTACCGGCCGCTGCGCCATGCGCCGCGCCTCGCGCCGCTCATCACGGCGATCGGCGTCTCCATCATCCTGCAGCATCTCGCGCTCCTCATCTGGAGCCGCAACGTGCTCGCCTTCCCGCAGATCATCGTCTCTCGCACCTACCTGATCGGCGGTGCGGCGATCAGCACGGTGCAGGTGGCGATCCTCGCCATCTGCTTCGGCATGATGGCGGCGCTCGCCATCCTCGTATACCGCACGCCGCTCGGCACGGCGATGCGCGCGACCGCGCAGAATCCGCAGGTGGCGGGCCTCATGGGAGTCGACATCAACCGCGTAATCGCTGCCACGTTCCTGATCGGCGCGGCGCTCGGCGCCGTCGCGGGCGTGCTGTTCGGCACCTACTACGGCATCGCGCAGTACACCATGGGCTCGATCCTCGGCCTGAAGGCTTTTTCTGCCGCGGTGCTCGGCGGCATCGGCAACATCCCGGGCGCGATGCTCGGTGGCGTGCTGCTCGGTATCGTCGAGGCGCTCGGCGCCGGCTACATCGGCGACCTCACCAACCTTTGCGCCTACGACGCCCTCGCACCGCGCATCGCCGACTGCGCGGGCGGGGGCAATTTCGTCCTGTTCGGCTCCAACTACCAGGACGTGTTCGCCTTCATCGTCCTCATTCTGGTGCTGGTGTTCCGGCCCTCCGGTCTGCTCGGCGAGCGCGTCGGAGAGCGCGCATGAAACGCTGGCTTGGCGTCGCGCTGGTCGCCGTGTCGCTCGCCGTGCTGCCTTTCGCGCTCGCCCAGATCGGCACCACCTGGGTGCGGATCACGAACTACGCGATTCTCTATGTGCTGCTTGCGCTCGGACTCAACATCGTCGTGGGCTTCGCCGGGTTGCTGGATCTCGGCTATATCGCCTTCTACGCTGTCGGGGCGTACACCTACGCGCTGCTCGCCAGTCCGCACTTCGGGCTGCACCTGCCGTTCTGGCTCATCCTGCCGATCGGCGCAGCGGTCGCGGCGCTGTTTGGGCTGCTGCTTGGCGCGCCGACGCTCAAGCTGCGCGGCGACTACCTCGCCATCGTCACGCTCGGCTTCGGCGAAATCGTGCGCATTTTCCTGAATAACCTGTCGCGCCCGGTGAACATCACCAGTGGCCCCCAGGGAATCGCGCGCATCGACCCGTTCAGCATCGACGGCTTCAGCTTCGCGGGCTCGCAAACGATCGCCGGCCTCGATTTCAGCGGTCCGATCAAGTACTACTACCTGCTGCTGCTGGTGATGCTCGCCGTCATCGTGGTCAACCTGCGGCTGCAGAACTCGCGCATCGGGCGTGCGTGGGAGGCGATCCGCGAGGACGAGATCGCGGCACGCGCCATGGGCATCAACACGCGAAACATGAAGCTCCTCGCCTTTGCGATGGGCGCGAGCTTCGGCGGCATCGCCGGCGGCATGTTCTCCGCGATCCAGGCATTCATCTCTCCCGAAAGCTTCGTGCTGGTCGAATCGGTGATGGTGGTATCGATGGTGGTGCTCGGCGGCATGGGCAACATCTGGGGCGTGATACTCGGCGCGCTGCTGCTGTCATTCACGCCGGAGGTGCTGCGCTGGACGGTCGAACCCGTGCAGGAGGCGCTGTTTGGCCGCTCGCTGATCGAGCCCGAAGTGATCCGCATGCTGCTCTTTGGCCTCGCGCTGGTGCTGGTCATGCTCTTCCGGCCGGCGGGGCTGCTGCCCTCGGCGGTGCGCAAACGCGAGCTCACGGAGCATGCAACATGAGCTCGCTCCTCGAGGTCGCAGGCGCATCGAAGCGCTTCGGCGGACTGCAGGCGCTGGAGGACGTCTCCTTCGCCATCGCCGCGCGCGACATCTACGGCCTGATCGGCCCCAACGGGGCAGGCAAGACGACGCTTTTCAACCTGCTCACCGGCGTCTACGCGCCCGACCGCGGCAGCTTTCGCTTCGCCGAGCGCGATATCACGGCGCGGCCGCCGCATCAAATCGCCGCCGCCGGCATCGCGCGCACCTTTCAGAACATCCGCCTCTTCGCCAACCTCTCGGCGCTCGAGAATGTCATGGTCGGCCGCCACGTGCGCACGCGGGCCGGCGTGTTCGGCGCGGTGCTGCGCAACGCGCGCACGCTCGCCGAGGAGCGCGAGATTTTGTCGCGCGCCCTGGCGCTGCTCGATTACGTCGGCATCCGCGCCCGCGCCAACGACCGCGCGGGGAGCCTGCCGTACGGCGATCAGCGCCGGCTGGAAATTGCCCGTGCGCTCGCCACCGAGCCGCGGCTGCTCGCGCTGGACGAGCCCGCCGCCGGCATGAATCCGGCGGAGCGGCTGGCGCTCGGCAAGCTCATCCGCCGCATCCGCGACGAAGGCGTCACCGTGCTCCTGATCGAGCATGACGTGCGCCTGGTGATGAACGTCTGCGACCGCGTGATGGTGCTCGATTACGGTCAGAAAATCGCCGAGGGCGCGCCAGCGGTGGTGCAGCGCGATCCGAAGGTCATCGAGGCCTATCTCGGCGCGCCGCGTGCTGCTTGAGGTACGCAACCTCGAGGTGCACTACGGCGGCATCCGCGCCGTCACCGGGGTCTCTGTCGACATCGCCGAAGGCGAGCTCGTCTGCCTGATCGGCGCGAACGGTGCCGGCAAGACCTCCACCCTGAAAGCGATCTGCGGTCTCATCGCCTCGAAGGACGGCTCGGTGCGCTATTGCGGCGAAGACATCAGCCGTGCCCCCGTGCACGAGCTGCCGCGCAAGGGGCTCGTCATGGTGCCGGAGGGGCGCGGCATCTTCGCGCAGCTCACCGTGGAGGAAAACCTTGCCATGGGCGCCTATGCGCACGGCGGCGCGCATTTGCGAGCGGCGGCGGCCGCGCAGTACGCGCGCTTTCCGCGCCTCGCCGAGCGGCGCCGCCAGATCGCCGGCACGCTCTCCGGAGGCGAGCAGCAGATGCTCGCCCTTGCCCGTGCGCTGATGACGCGGCCGAAGCTGCTCCTGCTCGATGAGCCGTCGATGGGGCTTGCGCCCATGATGGTGGCGCGGATCTTCGAGCTGGTGCGGGACATTGCGGCGCAGGGCGTCACCATCTTCCTGGTCGAGCAGAACGCCCGCCGGGCGCTCGAAATTTCGCAGCGCGGCTATGTCATGGAGTCCGGCGCCATCGCCCTCGGCGGGCGCTCGGCCGAGCTGCTCGACAATCCGCGCGTCCGTGAGGCCTACCTCGGCGAATAAAATAGACGCATGCCGCGTCTCCTGGTGGTGGGCTTCGGCGACATCGCGCGCCGCGCGGCGCCGCTGCTCGCGCCGCGCTTTGCGATTAGCGCGCTTTCGCGATCGGCGGGCTTCGATCTTGACGGCCGCATCACGCTCGCGCTCGGCGCTGCCGAGGCGCTGCTGCACTGCGCGCCACCGCCGCCGCAAGGGGAGCGGGATTTGCGCACCGCAAATTTGCTGACGGCGCTGGACGAGCAGCGCGTCGGGCCTCGGCGCGTTGTTTACATCAGCACGAGCGGCGTCTACGGCGACTGCGGCGGCAAGCGTGTCGCCGAGAGCTGGCCGCTCAATCCGCAAACGGCGCGTGCCCGGCGGCGCGCCGATGCCGAGCACCAGTTAAGCGACTGGTGTGCCGCGCGCGGCGCGGCGCTCGTCGTCCTGCGCGCGCCGGGCATCTATGCGGCCGAACGGCTGCCGATCGCGCGCCTGCGAGCGCGCCTCGCGGTGCTGCGGCGCGAGGACGATGTCTATACCAGCCATATCCACGCCGACGACCTCGCCATCGCGGCAGCGCATGCGCTCGAAGACGATGCGCCCAGCGGCGTCTATAACGCCGCAGATGACAGCGAACTGCTGATGGCCGATTGGCTGGACCTTGTCGCCAAGCACGCCGGCTTGCCGCGGCCGCCGCGCGCGCCGCGCGCGCAGATCGCCGAGCTGGTGCCGACTGGGCTCCTCACCTACATGCAGGAGTCGCGGCGCCTCGACAACGCGCGCCTCAAGCAAGTGCTTGGTGTGCGCTTACGTTATCCCACGGTGCACGAAGGACTGCGTCATGAGCACGCTCCTGGTCTTCACTAACCTGCCCGAGCGCACGGCGGCGGAGCGTCTTGCCCAGACGCTGGTCGAAAAGCAGCTCGCGGCCTGCGTCAACATCCTGGCGCCTTGCCGCTCCGTGTATCGCTGGAAGGGCGCGCTGCAGCACGATGAAGAGCACCCGATGCTCATCAAGACCACGCACGAGCGCTATGCGGCGCTCGAGCGCGAACTGCGCGCGGGGCACCCCTACGAACTTCCCGAGATCATCGCGGTCCCAATCGAGCGCGGCCTGCCCGCTTATCTCGAGTGGGTCGCGGCAGAAACCAAAAATTGAGAACGCTCCTTATTCTGATCGGAATGCTTGTCGCGGCCGCGGCCTGCGCGGCCGATCTGCTCGAGCCCGAGCAGGCGTTTCGCTTTTCGGCGCGCGAGGCGCAGGGCGGCGTGGAGGTGCGCTTCGTCATCGCCGATGGCTACTACCTGTATCGCGATCGCATGCGCTTCGAGGCGAGCGGCAGCGTCCAGCTCGGCAAGCCGGATTTCCCGGCGGCCATCGCGCACAAGGACGAGTTCTTCGGCGACATGCCGATCTATCGCAACGACCTCAGGATCCGCGTCCCGGTGCGGGGCGAGGGGCCCTACGAGCTCAAGGTGATCTCGCAAGGCTGTGCCGATGCTGGCGTGTGCTACGTGCCGATGGAGTCGCACGCCACGCTGCGCGCGGCGGCGGCCGGCGCGGCGAGCGAGCCGTCTCTTTCGCTCTACGCGAGCGATATGGATATCGCGCGCCTGTTGCAGGGAAATTTTGCGCTGGTACTGGGTGGGTTTCTCGTGCTCGGCCTGCTGCTGGCATTCACACCCTGCATGTTGCCGATGATTCCGATTCTCTCGGGCATCATTGCCGGCGAAGGCAGCCGGCTCACCAAGTCGCGCGCACTCGCGCTTTCGCTGATCTACGTGCTCAGCATGGCGCTCACCTATGCGCTGGCCGGCATCGCCGCGGCCTATGCGGGATCGCTGATCGCCACGTACTTGCAAAACGTCTGGGTGCTGGGCGCCTTTGCGCTCGTCTTCGTGGTCCTCGCGCTGTCGATGTTCGGTTTGTACGAGCTTCGCCTGCCGGGCTTCGTGCATCAGCGGCTCTATGCGAGCCAGGAGCAGTTGCGCGGCGGACGCATCGCCTCGGTGGCGGCGATGGGCGTCTTTTCCGCCGTCATCGTCAGCCCATGCGTGTCCGCGCCGCTCGCCGGCACGCTGCTGCAGATCTCGCGCACCGGCGATGTGGTGCTCGGCGGCGCGGCGCTGTTTGCACTCGCCACCGGCATGGGGCTGCCGCTGATTGCGGTCGGCGTGTCCGAGGGGGCACTGTTGCCGAAGGCCGGGCCGTGGATGGTCGTCGTGCGCAAGCTCTTCGGCGTGCTGCTGCTGGGGGTGGCGCTCTGGATCATCAGTCCGGTGCTGCCTGCGCTGCTCGAGCGGCTGGCGTGGGCGGCGCTCGCCATCGGCGCCGGCGCGTATCTGCTGCGCCAAGGGCGCTTGGGTAAGGTGGCGGGCGCCGCGGCGCTGATCGCCGGCATCGCGCTGGTCGTCGCACTCGCGAGCGGGCAGCGCGCGGCGCAGACACCGACAGCGTGGGTGCGTGTCGCGTCGAGCGCGGAGCTCGACCAAAAGCTGCGCACCGCGGGCCGGCCGGCGATGCTCGACTTCTATGCCGACTGGTGCGTGTCGTGCAAGGAGATGGAGAAGCTCACGCTCACGGACGAGCGGGTCCGCAGGGAGCTCGCCAACGTGCTGCTGCTGCAGGCCGATGTCACGGCAGCGAATCCTGCCGACCGCGAGCTGCTCAAGCGCTTTTCGTTGTTCGGTCCGCCCGGCATCATCTTCTTCGATGCCGAGGGGCGCGAAATCCCGGGCCTGCGGGTCATCGGCTACCAGCCGCCCGAGCGCTTCCTCAGGACACTTGCCGCTGCCACTGGGCATTGATCACGCGGTGATCGCGGTTCGCGATCTCGATGCCGCGGCGGCGAGCTTCCGGGCGCTCGGTTTCACGCTGTCGCCGCGCGGCTATCACAGCATCGGCTCGCAGAATCACTGCATCATGTTCGGCACGACGTACATCGAGCTCTTGGCCGCACCGGTGTCGCATCCGTGGCTCGATTACTACCGCGCGTTCGGCGAGGGCTTGGCCGCCATCGCGCTCGCGACGGCAGATGCTGATGAGGCGTACCGCGAGCTGCAAGGCGTCGGCGCGAAGTCGCCGATGGATCTGTCGCGACCGGTGGACGGCGGCGTGGCGCGATTTCGGCTGGTGCAGATCGAGCGCGCGCCGCAGGTTTTCCTGGTGCAGCATTTGACGCCCGAGCTGGTGTGGCGGCGCGAATGGCAGGCGCACAGCAATGGCGCCGGCGAGCTGCTCGGCGTATCGCTCGCGGCGAAGAAGCCGTTTGCTGGCCTGCCGGCAGCGATCGAGTGGCAGCGAAGCGCAGAATTGCGCATCAGCGGCTTGCGTCGCGAAGGCGAGGCGAGCGGCGTGCGCTTGGTGCCGGCCTAGCGCTTCGCCAGCGCCTTGGCCGCGTCGAGGGCGAAATAGGTGAGCACGCCGTCGGCGCCGGCGCGCTTGAATGCCAACAGCACCTCCATGATGCAGGACTCCGCAAGCCAGCCGTTGGCGATCGCCGCGCGCAGCATCGCGTATTCGCCCGACACCTGATAGACGTAGGTCGGCGCGCGGAACTCGTCCTTCACGCGGCGCACGATGTCGAGGTACGGCAGGCCCGGCTTCACCATCACCATGTCGGCGCCCTCGGCCAAATCGAGACCGACTTCCCAGAGCGCTTCGTCGGAATTTCCCGGATCCATCTGATAGGTCTTCTTGTTGCTCTTGCCGAGGAATTTCGCCGAGCGCACCGCGTCGCGGAACGGACCGTAGAAGCCGGAAGCGTACTTGGCGGAGTAGGCCATGATCAGCGTGTGGATGTGGCCGGCTTTTTCCAGCGCAGTGCGGATGCGGCCGATGCGCCCGTCCATCATGTCCGACGGTGCGACGATGTCGACGCCCGCCGCCGCCTGCACCAGCGCTTGCTTTACCAGCATGTCGAGCGTCTCGTCATTCAGGATGTAGCCGTCGTCATCGATCAGCCCATCCTGGCCATGCGAGGTGTACGGATCGAGCGCGACGTCGGTCATCACGCCGAGCTCGGGAAAGCGTTTCTTCAGTGCCGCGACTGCGCGCGGAATAAGGCCCTTGGCGTTGTATGCCTCGCGGCCGTCCGGCGTTTTCAGTTGCGCCTCGATCGCAGGGAACAGCGCGATCGCCGGAATTTCGAGCTTCGCGCACTGTTCCGCAACAGGAAGGAGGCGATCGATGGTGAGGCGCTCGACCCCGGGCATGGAATCCACTTTCTGGGTGCGGCCTTTGCCGTCGATGATGAACACCGGATAGATGAGATCGTCAGCCGTGAGTAGCGCTTCGCGCATCAAGCGACGCGCGAATTCCATGCGGCGCATGCGTCGCATGCGAACGGCCGGAAAACTGCCGTAGACCTTCATCGCGATTGGGTTTTTTGGGATTTTGGGGGGGTTGAACTTTTCCCCGGCGAGGCCATCTTACCTTGCAGACGAGATGATCGTCTCCCGCTTCTCCTCCCTGAGCGGGTGCCTTAATCCAAAAGTTAAGGCGTTTTTGCCCCCGGTTTATATCCCCTTTACCGGGGGCTTTTTATTTTCGCCGCCTGCTCGCAGCCATTCGGCGAGCAGGTCGCGGCACTCCTCGACACCCTGTCGCGTGACGCTCGAAAAAAGCGTCACCGTGTGGCGACGTAGACGCTGGCGAACCTGCGCAAGAATTTCTTGCTGCGCGGCGCGCGATAGCTTGTCGGCCTTCGTCAACAGCACGAGCAAGCGCGTCCCGCCAAGCCAGTCGATCAGCTGCTCGTCCAAGGGCGTCAATGGGTGGCGCGCATCCATGACGAGCGCCACGCCGACGAGCGTATTCGCGGAGCGCAGATACGCGCCGACAAGCTCGCGCCATTGCATGCGCAGCGCCTGCGGCACGCGCGCGTAGCCATACCCCGGCAGGTCGACCAGGCGCGCGCTGTCGGCGAGCGCGTAGAAGTTGATGGTCTGCGTGCGGCCGGGCGTCTTGCTGGTGCGCGCGAGCGCCTTGCGGCCGGCAAGCGCGTTGATGGCGCTCGACTTGCCGACGTTGGAGCGGCCGGCGAACGCGATCTCCGGCGGGCCGGGCGCCGGCAGGTCAGAGCTGCGGCCGGCCGCGCGCAGGAACGCGGCGTGCGCGAAGACCGACATGGCGCAGGCGGGGAATTCTAATAAAATCGCGCCTTTCTCATCAGGGACCCGGGGATGAACCGCGCAATTGGGCTCGCTGCCGCGTTGCTGGTAGCGGGTGCCGCGTTGGCCCAAGACAAGCCACCCGCGGCGGCGGCGCAGGTGTGCGCTGCATGCCACGGCGCCGATGGCAATAGCGTCGCGCCCGCCAATCCCAAGATCGCCGGACAGCTGCCCGAGTATCTGCAGAAGCAGCTCTCCGACTTCAAGGCGCAGGACGGCAAGAAGCCGGTGCGCGAAAGCGCCATCATGAACGGCATGGTGGCAAATCTGAGCGATGCCGACATGAAGGGCCTTGCGGCCTACTACGCCGGGCAGGCGCAGAAGCCGGCCGCGGCGGCCGACAAGGACCTGGCGGGCCAAGGTCAGAAGCTATGGCGCGGCGGCGATGTCGCGCACGGCATCCCGGCGTGTTCGGGTTGTCACGGGCCTGCCGGCGCCGGCATCCCGGCCCAGTTCCCGCGCCTTTCGGGCCAGTTCGCCGAATACATCGCTGCGCAGCTCACCGCCTTTCGCGAAGGCAAGCGCGCCAACGATCGCAACGGCGTGATGCGCGGCGTTGCCGCGCACATGAACGACGGCCAGATCCGCGCCGTGGCCGAGTACGCCGCGGGGTTGCGACCCTAGCGGAATACGCGGCAGCGCTCAGTGTTCGCTTTCGGAATATCCCACCCACCGAGGAGAAGGTAATGAGAAGCAGCGCTCTTGCAGTACTGCTGGCCGTGTCGCTCGGCGCCGGGACCGGTGCCGCGCTCGCGCAGGTGAAGCCCGAGCTCATGGTGAAGCAGCGGCAGTCGGTGATGACTTTGCAGGGCAAGTACTTCGGGCCGCTCGCGGCGATGGCGCAAGGTAAAGCGCCGTACAACGCGGACATCGTCAAGCGCAATGCCGCGTTCCTCGACAACCTGACGCGCATGCCGTGGGATGCGTTCGATCCGGCGACCAAGGACGTGAAGAGCAACGCGCTGCCCGCGATCTGGGAGCAGCAGGACAAGTTCAAGGAAGCGGCGAGCCGTCTGGAGAACGAGGCGCACAAGCTCTACCAGGTGAGCCAGAGCGGCGATGAGAGCGCGGTGAAGACGCAGATCGGCGCCGTCGGCAAAGCCTGCGGCGGCTGCCACGACAATTTCCGCCAGAAGCAGTAGCCGGTTGCTCGCAAAAGGCCCCGCTGTTGCGGGGCTTTTTTTTCTGCTCGCCGCCGGCGTTGCGGCTGCGCAGGGCGACGCGAAGCGCGGCGAGTATCTCGCCGCAGCGGCGGGCTGCATCGGCTGTCACACCGAAACGCGCGAGGGCGCCGTGCCCTACGCCGGGGGACGCGCGCTGAAGACGCCGTTCGGCACGTTCTACGGTCCGAACATCACGCCGGATCCGCAAGCAGGCATCGGGCGCTGGACCCCCGCGGACTTCATGCGCGCGATGCGCGAAGGCCGGCGTCCGGATGGCGCGCATTACTTCCCGGCGTTTCCCTATCCCTCGTTCACGCGCATCAGCGATGCGGACCTCGGCGACCTCTGGGCATACCTGCGCACGCTCAAGCCGGCGGCGCAGCCGAGCCGGCCGCATGAGCTCGGCTTCTTCTATCGCTGGCGATTTCTGGTCGCCGTGTGGAAATGGCTGTTCTTCACGCCCGGGCCGTTCCGCCCCGATCCGGGCAAGAGCGCGGCGCTGAATCGCGGCGCCTATCTCGTCCAGGCGCTCGGGCACTGCGGCGAATGCCACACGCCGCGAAACTTCCTTGGTGCGCCGAAGAAGGACCGCAGCCTCGCCGGCGCCAAGCTCGGCGAAAACACCTCGGCGCCCAACCTGACGCCGACACGGCTCAAGCGCTACGACGATGGCGAGCTGAAGGACATCCTGAAGAGCGGCCTATTCCCCGACGGCGATGTGCTCGGCGACACGATGAGCGAAGTGGTGCGGAATACGACGAGCAAGCTGACGCCGCCCGATCTTGACGCGCTGGTCGCGTACTTGCGCAGCCTCGCGCCATTGCCTGCCGAGCCCAAATAGCGTGGAATAGCTGGCGCTGGAGGGCTGTTCCCCTTGGATGAAGCGCAACGCTTGGTCGAGCTGATCCCACGGCTGCGTCGCTACGCGCGTGCGCTCGTCGGCGACCGTGCCGGCGCCGACGACCTGGTGCAGGACACGCTCGAGCGCGCCTGGACCAAGCTGCACCTTTACCGGCAAGGCACCGACCTGCGCGCTTGGCTTTTCACCGTCATGCATAACGTCCATGTGAATCGCATCCGCGCAACACGCCTCGCCGACCCGCTGGACGACGACCTGCCGGAGCTCGCGAGCCGCGGCACGCAATCCGATGCGCTGGTGTTGCGCGATCTCGATCGTGCAATCGCGCGCTTGCCGGCCGATCAGCGCGCGGTGCTGCTGCTCGTGACGCTCGAAGAGATGAGCTACGACGAGGTCGCGCGCACGCTCGGCATCCCGATCGGCACGGTCATGTCGCGTCTTTCTCGCGCGCGCGAGAAGCTGCGCTCGATGATGCTTGGGCAGAGTGCGGCGGCGAAACTGAAGGTGGTCAAGTGAGCGAGCTGCCGGTCGGCGAAGCGGATCTGCAGGCCTACGTCGACGGCCGGCTCACTGCCGAGCGGCGCGCGCTGGTCGAAGCATGGCTCGCCTCGCGTCCGGACGAGGCCGAGCGCGTCGCGGCATACCAGCGGCTCGGAAACGAAGTGCGCGCCGCCTACGACGGCATGCTCTCCGAGCCCGTGCCGGAGCGCCTCACCCGCGCCGCGACGCGGCGCTTTGCGTGGCGGCGGGTGGCGGCGATCGCGGGCTGGATCGCCCTCGGCATGGTCATCGGCGCGGCGGGCGGCTGGCAGCTGCGTCCCGAGCGCCTGGTGGCGCAGTTCGCGCCCGACAGCACGATCATCGCGCGGCGTGCCGCCGTTGCCCATGCCACGTACTCGCCGGAGGTGCGCCATCCGGTCGAGGTGGGCGCGGACGACGAGCAGCATCTTGTGGCCTGGCTTTCCAAGCGCCTCGGCATCAAGGTGCGCGCGCCGAAGCTCGATGAAGCCGGCATGTCGCTCGTCGGCGGACGGCTCCTGCCCGGCGACACCGGGCCGGTGGCGCAGTTCATGTACCAGTCGCAGAACGGCAAGCGCCTTACGCTGTACGTGCGCACCGAAGCGTCGCGCAACCGCGAGACCGCCTTCCGCTACGCGCGCGAGAACAATGTCGCGGTGTTCTACTGGATCGATCGTGAGGCGGGCTATGCGCTCGCCTCAGCCGACCTCAGCAAGGACGAGCTGCTGCGGCTGGCGAATCTCTGCTACAAGCAGCTCGAGCCCTGAAGCGCCGCCAGGTCGATCTCGACCGACGCCCGCACATCCGCCTTCGTCACCTTCGCCATCTGGGCGAGCGCGTAGCGATCGTCCTCGACCGTGAGTGAGGCGACGCAGTCCCGCGGCACCACCAGGCGGTAATCGCGCATGTAGGCATCGTGGGCGGCGAAGAGCACGCAGAAATTCCCGGCAACGCCGGTGAGGATCAGCGTGCGAGCGCCGAGATGCTCGAGCAGCAGGTCGAGCGCGGAGAACTGAAACCCGGTGTGCTTCGGCTTGAGCACGAAGTAGTCGTCCTCCTCGGGCGCGAGCAGCTCGGCGATCGGCCTGCCGCGGCACCCGGCCTGCATCACGCGCTCGAGCAGCCGGCGGAAGTCCGAGCGCCAGCGACCGAAATTGTCGTTGACGTAGACCGCCGGGATGCCGGCGGACTTGGCGCGCGCCTTGAGCGCGCGATCGAGCATGCCGTCGGCGCCCTCGAAGTCGAACGCGTTGATCATGTCGATGATGAGCAGCGCGACGCGCGCCTCTTCGGGCGCGCTGCCGTGCAGGTCCGCACTCCTAGCGCGCGAGGGAGGCATTGAGCGCAGTCGCGAGCGCCGCCTCGCCGCTCACCAGCGCCTTCCAGGCGAGCTCCAGGCCCTTGCGCTTGCCCTTGGGGACGAGCTTCAGGCCCTCGGGGCTGATGGTCAGCATGTAGGGCTCGCCGTCGATCGCCAGTTCGCGCCGCAGCGGCTTGTCGAGTTTGGTCGCCATAGCGCTTAGAGCGGCGCGCGGCTAATCGGTTGCGCGCTTAAGCGCTCGAAACAGCTCGACCAGTGCCGGCAGCTGATAGTTCGCGTTGAGGCCGCTCGGATTGGGCAGGACCCAGACACGCGCGCCTTCGAAGCGCGCGGGCTGCTCGCCGATCGGAGCGCGCGCCAGGCCGAAGGCGTGGCAGTACGCCCCCATGCCGAGAAACGCGACCACCCGTGGCCGCAGCCGCCGCACCTTGGCGGCAAGGCGCGCGCGGCCGGCAATGAATTCCGCCGGCTCGAGCTCCTGCGCCGCGGCGCTCGCCCGGTTCACCAGGTTGGTGATGCCGTAGCCGCCCTGCAAGAGCTCGCGCTGCTCCGACGGATGCAGCAAGCGCTCGCTGAAACCCGCCGCGTGCAGCGCCGGCCAGAAACGGTTGCCGGGCCGCGCGAAATGGTGGCCGGTCGCGGCGGTATAGAGGCCAGGATTGATTCCGACGAAAAGCACGCGCAGCCCCGGCGCGACGACGTCGCGGATTCCTTTGCCGGCGGCTGCCGCAAGCGCCGCGGCCGTCGGTTTACGCGGGACGGATGAGGTAGCCGCCCGACTTCTCATCCGGCTCGAGCTTGATCAGGCCCTTGTCCTGCGCATCTTCGAGCAGGTCGGAGAACGCGCGAAAGCCGTAATACGACTCGTTGAAGCCGGGCTTCCTGCGCTTCAACGCCTGCTTCACCATCGAGCCCCAGATGCGCTCGTCCTCGCCGCGCTCGGCGACGAGCGCGTTCAGCGTCTCGAGCATCAGCTCGAACGCTTCCTGCTTCTTGTCCTCGCCGGCCGGCGCTGACTCGCGGCGCTTTTTCGCCGCGCGCCGCTTCTGCTCGTCCGCCCGCACCAGATCGTCGTAGTAGATGAACTCGTCGCAATTGGCGATCAGAAGATCGGAGCTCGAGTTCTTGACGCCGACGCCGATCACGGTCTTCGCGTTCTCGCGCAGCTTGGAGACCAGAGGCGAGAAGTCCGAATCGCCGCTCACGATGACGAAGGTATCGACGTGCGACTTGGTGTAGCAGAGGTCGAGCGCATCGACCACCATGCGGATGTCGGCGGAGTTCTTGCCCGACTGGCGCAGGTGCGGGATCTCGATCAGCTCGAAAGAGGCGCCGTGCATCGCGCTCTTGAATTCCTTATAGCGCTCCCAGTCGCAATAGGCTTTCTTGACCACGATGGAACCCTTGAGCAGCAAGCGCTCGAGCACCTTCTCCATGTCGAACTGCGCGTAGCGCGCCTCGCGCACGCCGAGCGCCACGTTCTCGAAGTCGCAGAACACCGCGAGGTTACGCGCTTCGGGGTTGCCCGGCATGCGCGGCATCGGCGGCGGCCGGGCGCTTGAGCCAGGCCTGCAGCCGTTCGAGGTAGATGTAGATGACGGGCGTGATGTAGAGCGTGACCACCTGCGACAGCACCAGCCCGCCGACCACGGCGAGACCGAGCGGCATGCGGGCGCTGCCGCCCGCGCCCAGGCCGAGCGCGATCGGCAGGCTGCCCATCAGCGCCGCCATGGTGGTCATCATGATCGGCCGGAAGCGTACCAGTCCCGCGTGGAAGATGGCCTCCTCGGCGCGCATGCCTTGCGTGCGCTGCGCCTCGATCGCGAAGTCGATCATCATGATGGCGTTCTTCTTCACGATGCCGACCAGCATCAGCATGCCGACGAAGGCGTACATGTTCAGATCGATGTCGAAGGCGCGCAGCGTAAGCACCGCGCCGAGCATCGCCGGCACGAGTCCCGAGAGGATCGTGAGCGGATGGATGAAGCTCTCGTACAGGATGCCGAGGATCAGGTAGATCACCACGATCGCGAGGATCAGCAGGATGCCCATGCCCTGCAGCGAGCTCTGGAAAGCCTGTGCCGTGCCGGAGAACGTCCCGGTCAAGGTGGCGGGCACCTGCAGCTGCGTCATCCCGGCCTGCAGTTGCGCGATCGCCTGCGACAGCGCCACGCCCGGGCGCAGATCGAACGAGAACGTCACCGAGGTGAGCTGGCCGAGGTGCGTGACCTGCAGCGGCCCGACGCCATGGCGCACGCTTGCCAGCGCCGTGAGCGGCACCAGCGCGCCGGTGGAGGAGCGCACATAAAGCAGCGGCAGCACCGACGGGTCGCTCTGATAGCGCGGCGCCACCTCGAGAATCACCCAGTACTGGTTGGTCGCGGTATAGATCGTCGACACCTGGCGAGAGCCGTACGCGTCGTTCAGCGCCATCTCGATCGACTGCGCCGAGACGCCGAGCGCCGAGGCCTTCTCGCGGTCGATCTGCACGGTGACCTGCGGCTGGGTGATCTGCAGGTCGCTCGTCACGTCGACCAGGCCCGGCAGCGAGCGCAGCTTCTCCTCGATGAGCGGCGCCCACTGGTAGAGCTCCTCGACGTTGGCACTGCGCATCACGTACTGGTAAGGGCTCTTGGTGAGCTGGCCGCCGATGCGGATGGCCGGGACGTTCTGGATGAAGATCTTGCCGCCAAGCACGTTGGCGAGCTTCGGACGCAGCTCGCGTACCACCTGGTCGGCGGGCTTGCGGTCCTTGAACGGCTTCAGCGTGATCGTGATGCGGCCGACGTTGAGCGACGGGGAGAAACCGGTCGCGCCGATGAAGGACATCGCCGCCTCGACGTTCGGATCGCTCTGGATGATCTCGGCCGCGCGCGCCTGCAGCGCCACCATCGCGTCGTAGGAGATGTCCTGCGGCCCCTCGACGAAGCAGAAGAGCTGCCCCGAGTCCTCGCTCGGCAGAAAGCCCTTCGGCGCACGCACCAGGATGACCGCGGTCAGGAAGAACAGCCCGACGAAAGCGAGCAGCACCGCGAGCTTGTGGCGCACAGTCGAGCGCAGCGTCACCTCGTAGGCGTGCTTCCAGGCGTCGAAGGCGTGTTCGAAGGCCATGTAGAGCCGCCCATGGCGCGCTTCGCCGCGATGCGCCTTGAGGATGCGGCTGCACATCATCGGCGTGAGCGTGAGCGAGACGAAGCCCGAGATCAGCACCGCGGCCATGATGGTCACGGCGAACTCGTGCAACAGGCGCCCGAGGATCCCGCCCATGAAGAGCACCGGCAGGAACACGGCCGCGAGCGACAGCGTCATCGAGATGATGGTGAAGACGATTTCCCTCGACCCTTCGAGCGTCGCCTGCAGCACGCTCTTACCCTGCTCGATGTGCCGCGTGATGTTCTCCAGCATGACGATGGCGTCGTCCACCACGAAACCGACGCACAAGGTAAGCGCCATGAGCGAGATGTTGTCGAGGCTGTAGCCGAAGAGATACATGACGGCGAACGTGCCGATGATCGACATCGGCAGTGCGAGCGCCGGGATTACGGTCGCCGGAATGTTGCGCAGGAAGAGGAAGATCACGAGGATCACCAGCATCAGCGCGAGGTAAAGCGTGAACTGGACTTCCTCGACCGATGCGCGGATCGTGACCGAGCGGTCGTAGAGCGTCTGGATCTCGATCGCCGGCGGCACTTCGGCGCGGAAGGTGGGCAGCAGCTTCTTGACCGCGTCGACCACTTCGACGGTATTGGTGCCCGGTTGCCGGAAGATCGCCAGCACGATGCCGCGCTTGCCTTTGAACCACGCGCCCACCTTGTCGTTTTGCACGCTGTCGATGACGCGGCCCAGCTCGTGCAGCCGGATGGGCGAGCCGTTGCGGTAGGTGACGATGATCGGGCGGAAGGCGGCTGCGTCCTGCAGCTGTCCGGTCGCCTGGACCGCGAACATGCGCTCCTTGCCATAGAGCGTGCCGGTCGGCAGGTTGACGTTGGCGTTGGCGAGCGCCTGCTCGACCTCGTTGATGCCGATCGAGCGCGCGGCGAGGGCGTTCGGATCGACCTGCACGCGCACCGCGTATTTCTGCTGTCCGAAGACCTGCACCTGCGCGACACCGTTGATGGTGGAGATGCGCTGCGCGAGGTTGGTCTCGGCGTACTCATCGACCGTGGAAAGCGGCAGCGTCTCGGAGGTGAGCGCGAGGTAGTAGACCGGAAAGTCGGCCGGGTTCACCTTGCGGAAAGAGGGCGGCGCAGGCATGGTCGCCGGCAGCTGGCGCGCGGCCGAAGCGATTGCCGAATTCACGTCCTGCGCGGCGGCGTCGATGTCGCGGTCGAGCGAGAACTGCATGGTGATGCGCGAGACGCCCTGGCCGCTCACCGAGGTCATCTCGTCGATGCCGGGGATGGTCGAGAGCTGCTTCTCGAGCACCGTGGCCACCGCCGAGGCCATGGTCTGCGGGCTCGCGCCGGGCAGCTCGGCGGTGATCTGGATCGACGGAAAGTCGACGTTGGGAAGCGTCGACACCGGCAGAAGCCGGTATCCGGCGAGACCGAAGATCAGGATGCCCGCCATTACCAGAACCGTCATCACGGGCCGGCGAATGAACGGTTCGCAGAAGTTCACGCCGGTTCGGCCTCTGGCTTGCCGATCTGCACGCGCGTCTTGGGCCCGAGCCGCAGCTGGCCGCGCGTCACAACGCGCTCGCCGCCGTTCAAACCGCGCGCCACGACCGCGCGGTCACCGGCCATCTCCTGCACGGTGATCGGGCGAACGTCGGCGACCATGTCGTCGCCCACCACATAGACATATTGTCCCTGCGGGCCGCTTTGCACCGCCTGCGACGGAATGACGATGGCGTCGGCCTGGTCGTACAGCCGCACGCTGACGTTGACGAACTGGCCGGGCCACAGCGCGGCGTCGTTGTTGGCGAACTCGCCGCGCAGCCGGATCGTGCCGGTCGACGGATCGACCGCGTTGTCGATGAAGACCAGCCGGCCGGCGATCGGCGCGGCCGCCGGGTCGGCGAGGATCGCCTCGACGCGCAGCGGCGCCTGCGCCTGGTATTTGCGGATCTCCGGCAGCTTCTGCTCGGGCACGGCGAAGTTCACGTACACCGGACGCACCTGGTTGATCACCACCAGCGGGCTGACGTCGTTCGCCTTGACGAGGTTGCCGGCCTGCAGCAGGACCTTGCCGACAAAGCCGTCGATCGGCGAGCGGATCGTGCAGTACTCGAGGTTGAGCCGCGCATTCTCGAGCGCGGCCTCGCTCGCCCGCGCGGTGGCTTGCGCCGTCTCCGCATTGGTGCGGATCTGCGCATACGCTTCCTTCGAGATGAAGTTCTTGTCGAGCAGATCCTGATAGCGCCGCTCCTGCGAGCGCGCCTGGTCGCGCGCCGCGCGGTCGCGCAGCGCATTCGCTTCCGCCTGGCGCAAAGCCGCCTCGAACGGCCGCGCATCGATGCGAAACAGGATCTCGCCCTTGCGCACTTCCTGGCCCTCGCGGAAGTTGACATCGACGATCTGGCCGTCGACGCGCGCCTTGAGCGCGACGGTCAGGTAGGCCTCGACGTTGCCGATCGCCTGCACGCGGATCGGCACCGATTCCCGCACTGCGCGCTCGACCAGCACGCTCACCGCCGGAGGTCCTTTGGTCGCCTTGCGGCCTTCCTTCGCCCGAATGTCGCTCCCGACGTACGCCGCCAGAGCGGCGGCCACGATCGCAACGAGCACGCCCCCGGCGATGAGCACGCGGCGGCTGGTCGGGGTCATGGGGGGCGCGTTCTCAGTCACGCAAGAAGGGCGATTGTCATCCGGGAATCCGCTCCGCGGCAAACAGCTCCGCGACGGTCTCGCGGCGGCGCACCAGATGCGTATTGCCGCCCGCCACCAGAACCTCGGCCGCGCGAGGGCGCGAGTTGTAGTTCGAGCTCATCACCATGCCGTAAGCGCCCGCCGAGAGGATCGCCAGCAGGTCGCCCTCGCGGGCGCCGAGGCGGCGTTCGCGGGCGAGGAAATCCGCGCTTTCGCAGACCGGGCCGACGATGTCATAGACGCTCGCGGCATCGCCGCTCGCGCGCACAGTGCGCACCTCGTGCCAGGCGTTGTAGAGCGGCGGTCGGATGAGGTCGTTCATCGCCGCGTCGACCACGATGAAGTTGCGTGCCGCCCCCGGCTTCACATATTCCACGCGCGTCAGCAACACGCCGGCATTGCCGACGATCGAGCGGCCGGGATCGAAGATCAGCTGCTGCGGCCGCGGACCGAGCGCGGCGAGCACGGCGTGCACGAACGCGGCGATCGGTTGCGGCGCCTCGCCTTCACGGTAGCCGATGCCGATGCCGCCGCCCACATCAATGTGGCGGAGGCGTACACCCGCGTGCGCCAGGCGATCGACCAGCTCGCCGAGCCGCGCCGCCGCGGCGGCCAATGGCGCGGCCTCGGCGAGAAGCGAGCCGATGTGGCAGCCGACGCCGACCAGCTCGAGCTCCGGCAGGTGCGCGGCATGAAGGTAGAGCCGCTCGGCGTCGGCATGCGCGATGCCGAATTTGTTCTCGCGCAGTCCGGTCGAGATGTACGGGTGCGTGCGCGCATCGATATCCGGGTTCACGCGCAGCGCGATCGGCGCGCGGCGCGCAAGGTGCCGCGCGATGCGCGCGACGCGCTCGAGCTCGCCTTCCGACTCGACATTGATGCAGCCGATACCTTTGACGAGCGCGAGCTCGATTTCGGCCGCGCTCTTGCCGACACCCGAAAAGAGGGTCTTGCGCACGTCGCCGCCGGCGGCGAGCACCCGCGCGAGCTCGCCGCCCGACACGATGTCGAAGCCCGCGCCGAGCCTCGCAAGGAGCGCGAGCACCGCAAGGTTGGAATTCGCCTTCACTGAGTAGCACACCAGCGTATCGCCGCCGGCGAGCGCGCCCGCGAACTCGCGGTAGGCCGACTCGATCGCCGCGCGCGAGTACACATAGCACGGCGTGCCGAAGCGGCGCGCGATGTCGTCGAGCGGCACCTCCTCGGCGCAGAGCACGCCGTTGCGATAGTCGAAGGACACAGCGCGCCTAGCGGTCTTCTTCCGGCGCGGCCGGCGGGTAGGGCACGGGCTTGTAAGTGTCGCGCTTTTCCGGTTTCACACCCGGCGGCGGGTTGTCGCGCAGATACAGCGGCCCGCGCTGGCCGCACGCCGACGCGGCGAGCGCCAAAGCGGCCGCCAAGGCGAGTAAGCGCATAAAATTCACGATGTTAATGGACGAGCGGGAATTTGGGCAGCGCGCCGACGAGGCGCTCGGCCGCATCGAGGCGGCGCTCGAAGCCACCGGTGTCGAAGCCGACATCGAGCTGAAGGAGGGCGGCGTGCTCGAGATCGAGTTCGAGGATGGCTCGCGCATGGTGATCAACCGCCATGGCGCGGCGCGCGAGTTGTGGGTCGCGGCGCGCGCCGGCGGCTTTCACTTCCGTTGGGACGGCGCGGTGTGGCGCGATACGCGCGAAGGCACCGAGCTCTTCGCCGCGCTGTCGAAGCTCGTTTCAGCGCAGAGCGGCCAGAGCGTGCGGCTCGCTCCCTAGGCCGGCGGCTGTAGTACCGGCTGCGGCGCGGGCGGCGTACCGGGCACTGGCTGCGCGGCCGGCGCGGGCTGTACGCCGGGGACCGGTTGCACCGTCGCCGGGATCACCGGCTGTGGCGGCGGCTCGGGCCGCAGCACTTCCGGCGGCGGCACCGCTTCCTGGTAGAAGTATTCGGGCGCAAGGCGCGTGTCCCCTGGCGTAGCAGGAAACGGCCCGGTGGGCACCACCACCACGCCGGGCGGCATCTCGCGCGGCATCTCCGGTATCTCCTTCAGCGCCTTTTCCATGTAGGACACCCAGATCGGCAGCGCCACCACCGAACCCGTCTGGTTTTTGCCGAGGGTCTTCGGCTGGTCGAAACCCATCCAGGAAATTCCCACCAGCGCCGGCTGGTAGCCCGCGAACCAGCCATCGACGAATTCGTTGGTGGTGCCGGTCTTGCCGGCGATGTCGGTGCGCCCGAGGCGCGCCGCGCGCGCGGCGGTGCCGATGCGCGTTACGTCCTGCATCATGTTGTCGAGGATGAACGCGTTGCGCGCGTCGATCACGCGCAGCGCCTCGTCCCCGGCGCGCCGCGGCTCGGCGAGCGCGAGCACGTTGCCGCGGTCATCGACGATCTTGTGGATGAAGTAGGGCTGCACCAGATAGCCGCCGTTCGCGAACACCGAATAGGCCCGCGCCAGCTGCCACATCGTCACCGAGCCGGCGCCGAGCGCCATGGTGAGGTATGGCGGGTGGCGCTCGGCGTCGAAGCCAAAGCGGGTGACATACTCCTGGGCGTATTTTGGGCCGATCGCGTCGAGGATGCGGATCGACACCATGTTCTTCGACTTTGCGAGGGCGGTGCGAAGCCGCATCGGTCCCTCGAACTTGCCGTCGTAGTTCTTCGGCTCCCAGCGCTGGCTGCCGGTCTCTTCCGCCTCGAGCACCACCGGCTCATCGGGAATCACGGTCGCCGCAGTGAAGCCCTTCTCGAGCGCCGCGGAGTAGATGAACGGCTTGAACGCCGAGCCGGGCTGGCGCCACGCCTGGGTGACATGGTTGAACTTGGTGCGGTTGAAATCGAAGCCGCCGACCAGCGCGCGGATCGCACCGTCGCGCGGATCGAGCGACACGAAAGCCGACTCGACTTCCGGCAGCTGCGCGATGTGCCAGCTCTTGCCTTCGTGCAGCACGCGGATGATCGAGCCGCGGCGAATGCGCTTTTGCACCGCAGTCTTCGGGTCGAGCGCGCGCGCGGCAAAGCGCAGGCCCTCGCCCGCGATCGCCACCTTGTCGCCGGTGCGCAAGGCCGCTTCCACCTGTCGCGGATCGGCGGAGAGCACGACCGCGGCGAGCAGATCGTCGCTGTCCGGATGGTCGGCAAGCGCGTCGTCGTATTCGTCTTCGGCGACATCGGGTTTTAGATCGAAGAAGCCCTCGGGGCCGCGGTAACCCTGCCGGCGGTCGTAGTCGAGAACGCCCCGGCGCACCGCTTCGTAGGCCACTTCCTGGTCCGCCGCGCGCAAGGTCGTATAGACGCGAAAACCGCGCGTGTAGACGTCCTCCGGGTAGTGCTCGGCAAGCGCCTGGCGCACCATTTCAGCGAGGTACTCGGCGTGTACTGAGTATTCGCTTACTTCGCGTCTCGCCCGCAGCGGCGCTTTCAGCGCTTCGTCATATTGCGCTGCAGTGATGTAGCCCAGCTCGCTCATGCGGCGAAGCACGTATTGCTGGCGCTGCTTGGCGCGCTGCGGATTGGCGATCGGGTTGTAAAGCGAGGGCGCTTTCGGCAGGCCGGCGAGCATTGCCAGCTCGCCCAGGCTCAACTGCCCGAGGGCCTTGCCGAAGTAGATCTGCGACGCGGCGCCGAAGCCGTACGCGCGCTGGCCAAGATAGATCTGGTTGATGTAGAGCTCGAGGATCTGCTCCTTGCTCAAGCTGTGCTCGATCTTGAACGCGAGCAACGCCTCGTAGAGCTTGCGGGTCAGCGTCTTTTCCGAGGACAGGAAGAAGTTGCGCGCGACCTGCATGGTGATGGTGCTTGCGCCCTGCCGCCGGCCGCCTGCCACCAGGTTGGCATAGGCCGCACGCAGCACGCCGATGTAGTCGATGCCGGGGTGCTGGTAGAACCGCTCGTCCTCGGCCGCGATGATGGCGTTCTTCAAAGATGCCGGCACCTCGGCAATCGACACCACGGCGCGGCGCTCTTCGCCGAACTCGCCGATCAGCGTCCCCTCGGCCGTGTAGATACGAAGCGGAATTTTCGGCTGGTAGGCCGTCAGCGCGCCCAGCTCAGGGAGGTTGGGGTAGGCGAGAACGATGACCAGCCCGAGCAGCAGCACCGCAGCCGCGCACACGCCCGCCAGCAGGGCCAGCGGAAAGCCAAGAAACCGAAGCCACATCGGGAGTTAGACCGTTAAAAGGGCGCTATCGCAGGCGCCCGAGCCGCGTCGCATCATACCGCCTCAGTCTCCCCGGACAATTAACTAGACACCCGGAAGGGTTGTTGCTAGCATTTAACGCCAATTCTACGTATCGCCGCTAAGCCGCGATACGCAAAGGGGAAATAAGGGATGAATTTCGACCTGTTTACGCCCAAGGCGCCTCCGCTCTTTGGACTGGACATCAGCTCGTCGTCGGTCAAGATGCTGGAGATTGTCGACGCCGGCAAAGGCGTCTATCGCGTCGAGCGTTACGCCATCGAACCGCTGGCGCGCGATGCGGTGGTCGACGGCAACATCAACAACCTCGAAGCGGTCACCGACGCCGTGCGTCGCGCGCACAAGCGGCTCGGTACGCGCACCAAGCATGTCGCGATGGCGGTGCCGACCGGCGCGGTCATCACCAAGAAGATCGTGGTGCCGGCGAGTCTGCGCGAAGCCGAGCTCGAAATCCAGGTGGAAAGCGAAGCGAACCAGTACATCCCGTTCGCGCTCGAGGAAGTGAATCTCGATTTCCAGGTGGTCGGGCCCTCGGCGGCGACACCTGAAGAGCAGGAAGTAATGATCGCCGCCACGCGCAAGGAGAAGGTCGAGGACCGCGTTGCCGTGGCGGAGTCGGCGGGCCTCAAGGCGCTCGTCATGGATGTCGAGTCGTTCGCGCAGCAGACAGCGCTCTCGCTCGTCGTCGAAGCGCTGCCGAACGGTGGCAAGGACCAGAACATCGCGGTGGTCGACGTCGGGGCGAACGTCATGAACGTGACGGTGCTGCGCAATGAGCAGTCGGTTTACGCGCGCGAGCAGGCGTTCGGCGGCAACCAGCTCACGCAGGAGATCGTCACGCGCTATGGCATGAGCCCGGAAGAGGCCGAGAATGCCAAGCGCTCCGGCGGCCTGCCGGACGACTTCGAAGCCGAAGTGCTGCGGCCCTTCATGGAGAACCTCGCCACCGAGATCCAGCGCGCGCTGCAGTTCTTCTTCACTTCGACGCAGTACCACAGCGTCGAGCACATCCTGCTCGCCGGCGGCTCGGCGGTCATCCCGGGGCTCGACGAGGTGGTGAATACGCGCGCCCAGGTGCCGACGAGCGTCGCCAACCCCTTTGCGCAGATGCAGACGTCGCCGCGCGTGCAGCTGAAGCGCCTGATGGTCGACGCGCCCTCGCTGATCGTCGCCTGCGGCCTCGCCATGAGGAGGTTCGACCCGCAATGAACGCCGCCCGCATCAACCTGCTGCCGCACCGCGCCGAGCGGCGCGCGCGTGCCAAGAAGCACTTTGCGCTGGTCTCCGGCCTTGCCGCGGCGCTGGGTCTGGTGATCGTGCTTGCGGTGCACATCACCTACGCCGACCTGATCAGCAACCAGGAAGGACGCAACCAGTTCCTGAAGAGCGAAATCGGCAAGCTCGACAAGGAAATCGCGGAAATCGACAAGCTGAAGGACGAGATCGCGGCGCTCCTCGCGCGCAAGCAGATCATCGAGTCGTTGCAGGCCGACCGCGCGCAGACGGTGCACCTGCTCGATGAGCTCGTGAAGCAGATGCCCGAGGGCGTGTTCCTCAAGTCGATCTCGCAGAAAGGCATGCGCGTGCAGCTCCTCGGCTACGCTCAGTCGAACGCGCGCGTCTCCACGCTGATGCGCAATATTGAGGCATCGCGCTGGCTGGGCGACCCGGAGCTGATCGAAGTCAAGGCCGCCGCGCTCGACAAGCGGCGCGTCGCGGAATTCACCCTGTTCGTCTCGCTGAAGCGCGCGCCGGCGGAAACCCCGCCCGCGCCGGGCGCGGCAGCGAAGAAAGGCTAGCCATGGCGGTCAACTTCAACGCCATTCTCGACGAGTTCAAGCGCACCAACTGGAAGGACCCCGGCACCTGGCAGACCTTCCCCAAGGTCTTCGTCTGGGTGCTGATCATCATCGCCGTGCCGGTGGCGGGGTTCCTCGCCGACACCAACTCGCAGATCGATGAGCTCGAGCAGCTGCGCGGCAAGGAAGCGAAGCTGAAAGAGGAATATCTTGCCAAGAAAAAGCAGGCGGTGAACCTGGACCTCCACCGCCAGCAGCTGCGCGAGATCGACACCCAGTTCGGCGCGCTGCTGCGCCAGCTGCCCAACCGCTCGCAGATGGACGCGCTTCTGGTCGACATCAACCAGGCGGGCCTTGGCCGCGGCCTGCAGTTCGACCTTTTCCGGCCGGCGCCTTCTGAGATCACGCGGGATTTCTACGCCGAGCGGCCGATCTCGGTGAAGGTGGTCGGCAACTATCACGACATGGGCGCGTTTGCGAGCGACGTCGGCCAGCTGCCGCGCATCGTCACGCTTAACGACGTCACCATTACGGCGGGCAAGGACAACCAGCTCACCATGGACGCCACCGCGCGCACCTTCCGCTACCTCGATGAGGACGAGATCGCCGCGCAGCGCAAGGCGACGCAGGCGGCGCGCAAAGGGGCGAAAAAATGAGCCGTCTATTTCCGATTGCGCTCAGCGCGAGCCTTGCGCTCATCGCCGGCTGCGGCGGTGAAGAGCACGGCGATCTGAAACAGGAGCTCGCCCAGCTCACCAAGGATTTCCGCGGCCAGGTGCCGCCGCTGCCGCAGGTCAAGCCTTACGAGCCCGTACCGTATACGAGCGAGGGTCAGGTCGATCCGTTCCGCGGCGAGCGCATCGAAGTGGCGGCGAGCGGCCGTCCCTCGGCCAGCGCGGCGAAGCTCGCGGAGCACGAAAAGCGCGTGAAGGAGCCGCTCGAGGCCTTCCCGCTCGAATCGATCCAGATGCTCGGCACCATCACCCAGCAGAAAGAAACCTTCGCGCTGGTCAAGGCGGGCCCCAACCTGTACCGCGTGCGCAAAGGCAACTACATGGGCCAGAACTTCGGTGTCATTACCGGCATCGACGAAGCGCAGATCAAGCTGAAGGAGCTGGTCCAGGACGGCACCGGAGAATGGGTGGAACGCGCAAGCGCCCTGCAACTCGTGGAAGTCGGCAAATGAGGTCGCGAACGACTTTGTAGCCCCGCTTCAAATCGTTGGAGGCACAACAATGAAAACGAAAATGCTTCTTTACGTGTGCACCCTCTGGCTCGCCGGCCTGGGGCTCGCGCTGGCGCAGTCCAATAGCATCGAGGCGTTCGACGTCACGCAGCAGGGCGGCAAGACGCTCGTGCGCATCACCACCAAGGAGCCGCTTGCCAACGTGCCGCCGAACTTCGCGGTGACCAACCCGGCGCGCATTGCCTTCGACTTTCCCAACACCACCAATGGTCTCGGTCGCGCGGCGCAGGACATCGGCCAGGGCGACCTGCGCAGCATGAACGTGGTGCAGGGCACCGACCGCACGCGCGTGGTGCTGAACCTGCGCCGTTCCGTAATGCACGAGGCAACCGTCGACGGGCGCAACCTGCTGATTACGCTCACCGAGCCGGCGGTGGCCGCGACCGCTCCGGGCGGCCAGGTGGCACGCTTCGCCGCCGACCGCGGCGATACCAAACATGCGATCCGCGACATCGACTTCCGCCGCGGACGCGGCGGCGAGGGCCGCGTGGTGGTCGACCTATCCGACACCACCACCGGCATCGATATCCGCCAGCAGGGGCAGAACATCATCGTCGAGTTCCTGCGCACCGCGCTGCCGGAGAACCTGCGCCGGCGCCTCGACGTAGTGGACTTCGGCACGCCGGTGAATACGGTCGCCACGTTCCAGCAGGGCGAGAACGTGCGCATGGTGATCGAGCCGAAGGGCCAGTGGGAGCACACCGCCTACCAGTCTGATACCCAGTTCGTGCTCGAGGTGAAGCCGGTCGTGGTCGACACGACGCGCGGCGCCCAGCGCGGCCGCTACACCGGCGAGAAGCTCTCGCTCAACTTCCAGAACGTTGAAGTGCGCGCGGTGCTGAACGTGATTGCCGACTTCACCGATCTCAACATCATTACGAGCGATACGGTCACCGGCAACATCACGCTGCGCCTGAAGGACGTGCCCTGGGACCAGGCGCTCGACATCATCCTGCAGACGCGCGGTCTCGACAGCCGCCGCAGCGGCAACGTCATCTGGATCGCGCCGCGCGACGAGCTCGCCACGCGCGAGAAGCTGGCGCTCGAAGCGCAGCAGCAGATCTCGGATCTCGAGCAGACGCGCACCGAGAGCTTCCAGATGAGCTATCAGAAGGCGGCCGACGTACAGAAGCTGCTCTCGGACCCGAACCAGCGCATCCTCTCCAAGCGCGGCAGCGCGGTGGTCGACGCGCGCACCAATACGTTGTTCGTGCAGGACACGCCGAGCCGGCTGGAAGAGGTGAGAAAGCTTCTCGCGAAGATCGACGTGCCGGTGCGCCAGGTGATGATCGAGGCGCGCATCGTCGAAGCGAACGAGACCTTCAGCCGCAACCTCGGTGTCAAGCTGGGCTACCTCGACAACCGCGGGCTGCGTGGCGGCACGCCGGGCTCACCGCTCGGCAGCGGGGCGCGCGTACTGCCAAGCGGCAACTACCTCGGCTCGGGCGAGCAGACCGGCCAGGCCACCATCACGAGCGGCAGCTTCATCCCGGACACGCAGATGGTGGTGCTGCCGGCGAGCGGCCTGAACGGCTTCGGCCCCGGTTCGCTTTCGCTCTCGATCTTCAACTCGGCGATGGAGCGCTTCCTCTATCTCGAGCTCTCCGCGCTCGAGGCCGACGGCAAGGGCAAGATCATCTCGAGCCCGCGCGTGCTCACCGCCGACCAGGTCGAGGCGGTGATCGAGCAGGGCACCGAGATTCCCTACCAGCAGGCTACTTCGTCGGGCGCGACCTCGGTCTCGTTCCGCAAGGCCAACCTCGCGCTCAAGGTAAAGCCGCAGATCACGCCCGATGGCAACATCATCATGACGCTCGACGTCAACAAGGATCAGCCGGGCGCCACCACCGCGGCAGGCGTGCAGATCAACACCAAGCACGTCAAGACGGAAGTGCTGGTCGAGAACGGCGGCACGGTGGTGATCGGCGGCATCTACGAGCAGAACGACCGCACCGACATCACCAAAGTCCCGCTGCTCGGCGATCTGCCGCTGCTCGGCTGGCTCTTCAAGAACAGCGCCGTGAGCACCGGCAAGACAGAACTCCTTGTCTTCATCACCCCGCGCATCATGAACGAGCGCCTGAGCATTCGCTGATTGCCGCCGCGCGCGGCATTGCACGGCCGGGTCTCCCCGGCCGTTTTTGTTCCTACAATGCGCTCATGAACCGGCCGGGCAACCTGTTCCTCGTCGGCATGATGGGCGCCGGCAAGACCACCGTCGGGCGCCTGCTGGCACGGCGGCTGAAGCTGCGCTTCGTCGATTCGGACCATGAGATCGAGCGTCGCTGCGGCGTAAAAGTGCCGACCATTTTCGACATCGAAGGCGAAGCCGGCTTTCGACTGCGCGAGGCGCAGACACTGGCCGAGCTCACCGCGCTGGAAGGCATCGTGCTCGCCACCGGCGGCGGCGCCGTGCTCGCCGAGGACAACCGCCAGCGCCTTGCGACCCGCGGCACGGTGATCTACCTGAGCGCGCGGCCCGAGGACCTCTTCGAGCGCGTGCGCCAGGACCGCAACCGGCCGCTGCTCGCGACGCCTGATCCTCTAGCGCGCATGCGGGTGCTGCACGCGGAGCGCGATCCACTGTACCGCGCGATAGCCGACTTCGTGGTCGACAGCGGCCGGCAGAGCGTGCAGACGCTCGGCCGTACCATCGCTGAACAGCTCGCTTTGCGATGGAAACAATCAGCGTAGCGCTCGGCCGCCGCAGCTATCCGATCCACATCGGCGCCTCGCTTATCGCGCGGCGCGAGCTCTACGCCGCGCATCTCGGACCCGCCGCCGCCGTCGTCACCAACACCGTCGTGGCACCGCTCTACCTCGGTGCCGTTCGCGCCGCGCTCGAGGGCGCCGGCGCCCGCGTCATTGAAGTTCTGGTGCCGGACGGCGAGCAGGCCAAGCAGTGGTCGACGCTCGATCGCGTGCTCGACGCTTTGCTTGCCGCACGCCTTGGCCGCGATGCCACCATCGTTGCCCTCGGCGGCGGGGTGGTCGGCGATCTCGCCGGTTTTGCGGCGGCGATCTACCAGCGCGGCGTGCACTTCATCCAGGTGCCGACCACGCTCCTCGCGCAGGTCGACTCGTCCGTTGGCGGCAAGACGGCGATCAACCACGCCCGCGGCAAGAACATGATCGGCGCCTTCCACCAGCCGCTCACGGTGATCAGCGACGTTGCGACGCTCGATTCGCTGCCGGAGCGCGAGCTGCGCTCGGGTCTTGCCGAGGTGATCAAGCACGGCGCGGCGCTCGACCAGCCATTCTTCGACTGGCTCGAGAGCCACATCGAGCGTCTCCTCGCCCGCGAGCGCGATGCGCTGATCCATGCCGTGCGGCGCTCCTGCGAGCTCAAGGCCGCGGTCGTCGCCGAAGACGAGCGCGAAACCGGGCGCCGCGCGCTCCTCAATCTCGGCCATACCTTCGGCCACGCCATCGAAGCGGCCACCGGCTTCGGTCCGTGGCTGCACGGCGAGGCCGTCGCCGCCGGCATGGTGATGGCGGCCGAGCTCTCCGCGCGCGCCGGGCTGCTTGCCCGCCCGGATGCGAAGCGCATCAGCGCCTTGGTCTCGCGCGCCGGTCTGCCCATCCGAGCGCCCCAGCTCGCGCGCGAGCGCTGGCACGAGCTCATCTCGCTCGACAAGAAAAGCGCCGCCGGCCGGGTGCGCTTCGTGCTCCTGGATGCCATCGGCCGCGCCTCGCTGCGCGCCGACGTTGATCCCCGCCTCGTCGACGAGACCATCGCCGCGGCGGCGTAATCCTTGTCGTCGCGGCACTGCGCAGGTATATTGAAAGGTCTTTGTGCAGAGCCGCATAGCCTCCACTTCAGCCTAGGATCATGGGCTTAGATCCCCAAGGGCTTTACCGCCCCGAGAACGAGCACGACGCCTGCGGCGTCGGCTTCGTCGCCAATATCAAAGGCAGGAAATCGCACACCATCGTCGAGCAAGGCCTCACGGTGCTGCGCAACCTCACCCATCGCGGCGCGGTGGGCTGGGACCCGAAGCTCTCCGATGGCGCGGGCATCCTGATTCAGATCCCGGATCGCTTTTACCGGGAAGAGATGGCGAAGCAGGGCGTGAAGCTGCCGCCCGCCGGCCAGTACGGCGTCGGCATGGTGTTCCTGCCGCGCGACCCGGCCTCGCGCATCGCCTGTGAATACGAGATCGAGCGCGCCATCAAGGACGAGGGCCAGCATCTCCTCGGCTGGCGCGACGTGCCGGTGGATAACAGCGACCTGGCGCAGCCCGCGATCCAGCTCGAGCCGGTCATCCGCCAGGTGTTTATCGGCCGCGGTCGCCGCGTTACGGTCACCGATGCGCTCGAGCGCAAGCTCTACATCATCCGCAAGAGCTCCGGGCATGCGATCCAGGCGCTCAAGCTGAAGCACGCCAAGCAGTTCTACGTGCCATCGATGTCGGCGCGCACCGTCTGCTACAAGGGCATGCTGCTCGCGCAGCAGGTGGGCGAGTACTACCTCGATCTCAAGGACGCGCGCGTCGAATCGGCGCTCGCTCTGATCCACCAGCGCTTCTCCACGAACACCTTCCCGTCGTGGGATCTCGCGCACCCGTTCCGCATGATCTGCCACAACGGCGAGATCAACACGCTGCGCGGCAACGTCAACTGGATCCGCGCGCGCCAGGGCGCGATTTCCTCGCCGATCCTCGGCGACGACCTGGAGAAGATCTGGCCGCTGATCTACGACGGCCAGTCCGACTCGGCCTCTTTCGACAACGCCCTCGAGTTGCTGGTGATGGGCGGCTACTCCGTCGCGCACGCCATGATGATGATGATCCCGGAGGCGTGGGAGCAGCACACGCTGATGGATCCGCAGCGGCGTGCCTTCTACGAGTACCACGCTGCGATGATGGAACCCTGGGACGGCCCGGCCTCCATTGCCTTTACCGACGGCCGCCAGATCGGCGCCACCCTCGACCGCAACGGCCTGCGGCCCTCGCGCTACATCGTCACGGATGACGACCTCGTCATCATGGGCTCCGAATGCGGCTGCCTGCCGGTGCCCGAAGAGCGCATCGTCAAGAAGTGGCGCCTGCAGCCGGGAAAAATGTTCCTGGTCGATCTGGAAAAGGGCCGCATCATCGACGACAAGGAGCTGAAGGACTCGCTCGCAAGCGCCAAGCCCTACTCCGAGTGGATCGAGCGCATCCGCGTCAAGCTCGACGAGGTCGAGAGCGAGAAGACCCAGCCGTACAAGTCTCGGGTGCCGCTGCTCGATCGCCAGCAGGCCTTTGGCTACACCCAGGAAGACGTCAAGTTCATCCTCCAGCCGATGACCGCGGCCGGCGAGGAGCCGGTCGGCTCCATGGGCAACGACTCGCCGCTCGCGGTGCTGTCGAACAAGAACAAGACGCTCTACCACTATTTCAAGCAGCTCTTCGCCCAGGTGACGAACCCGGCGATCGACCCGATCCGCGAAGAGCTGGTGATGTCGCTCGTCTCGTTCATCGGCCCGAAGCCGAACCTGCTCGGCATCGACGAGCTCAATCCGCCGCTGCGCCTCGAGGTGAGCCAGCCGGTCGTCGACTTCTTCGAGATGGAGAAGATCCGCCACATCGAGCGCTACACCAGCGGCAAATTCAAGAGCTGCGAGCTCGACATCACCTACCCGCTCGGGTGGGGCAAAGACGCGGTTGAAGCGCGCCTCGCCTCGCTCGCCGCGCAGGGCGAGGACGCGGTGCGTTCGGGCTACTCGATCATCGTCATCTCCGACCGCCACATCGACCGCGAGCGCGTTGCCATCCCGGCACTGCTCGCGCTCTCGGCGATCCACCAGCACCTGGTCGGCAAAGGCCTGCGCACCTCGACCGGCCTGGTGGTCGAGACCGGCAGTGCGCGCGAAGTGCACCACTTTGCGCTGCTGGGCGCGTACGGCGCCGAGGCCGTCCATCCCTACCTGGCGCTCGAAACGGTGCTGTCGCTCAGCCCGAGCTCCGGGTCCAAGGCGATCAAGAACTACGTCAAGGCGATCGGCAAGGGACTGAAGAAGGTGATGTCCAAGATGGGCATCTCCACCTACATGTCCTACACCGGCTCGCAGCAATTCGAGGCCGTCGGCCTCGCGCGCTCCACCGTGGACAAGTACTTCACCGGTACGGCCTCGAACGTCGAAGGCATCGACGTCTTCCAGGTCGCCGAGGAGGCGATCCGCGTGCATCGCGCGGCGTTCGACGAGCGTGATCCGGTGCTCGCCACGATGCTCGATGCCGGCGGCGAATACGCCTGGCGCGTGCGGGGTGAGGATCACACCTGGACGCCGGATGCGATCGCCAAGCTGCAGCACTCGGCTCGCGCAAACTCGTACGGCACGTACAAGGAATACGCGGCGCTCATCAACGACCAGTCGAAGCGCCACAACACCTTCCGCGGACTATTCGAATTCCGCTTCGACCAGTGCAAGCCGGTAGCGATCGACGAAGTCGAGCCCGCCGCCGAGATCGTCAAGCGCTTCTCGACCGGCGCCATGTCGCTCGGCTCGATCTCCACCGAGGCGCACACCACGCTCGCCATCGCCATGAACCGCATCGGCGGGCGCTCCAATACCGGCGAAGGCGGCGAAGACCGGCGGCGCTACGCGCGCGTCAAGGCCGGCGAGTCGCTGCAGTCGCGCCTCGGCAAAGGGCGCGTGGAGGTGGACATTCCATTGCGCGAAGGCGACTCGCTCAAGTCGAAGATCAAGCAGGTCGCCTCGGGGCGCTTCGGCGTCACCGCCGAGTACCTGGCGAGCGCCGAGATGCTGCAGATCAAGATTGCGCAGGGCGCGAAGCCCGGCGAAGGCGGCCAGCTGCCCGGTCGCAAGGTGTCCGAATACATTGCCGAGCTGCGCTACGCGACGCCGGGCGTCGAGCTCATCTCGCCGCCGCCGCACCACGATATTTACTCGATCGAGGATCTGGCGCAGCTCATCCACGACCTCAAAAACTCGAACCCGGAGGCCTGGATCTCGGTCAAGCTGGTCTCCGAAGTCGGCGTCGGCACCATCGCCGCCGGCGTGGCGAAGGGCAAGTCCGACCACGTGACGATCGCCGGCCACGATGGCGGCACCGGCGCGAGCCCCTGGTCGTCAATAAAGCACGCGGGCACGCCGTGGGAGCTCGGCCTTGCCGAGACGCAGCAGACGCTGGTCCTCAACCGCCTGCGCGGGCGCATCGCGGTGCAGGTCGACGGGCAGATGAAGACGGGGCGCGACGTGGTGATCGGCGCGATCCTCGGCGCGGACGAATTCGGTTTCGCCACCGCGCCGCTGGTCGTCGAAGGCTGCATCATGATGAGGAAGTGCCACCTCAACACCTGCCCGGTGGGCGTGGCGACGCAGGATCCGGTGCTGCGGCGCAAGTTCGAGGGCAAGCCCGAGCACGTGGTGAATTACTTCTTCTTCGTCGCCGAGGAAGTCCGCGAGCTGATGGCGCAGCTCGGCGTGCGCAAGGTCGACGAGCTGATCGGTCGCAGCGATCTTCTGGACATGCGCCAAGGCATCGAGCATTGGAAGGCACGCGGGCTGGATTTCAGCCGGGTGTTCGCCATGCCCAAGATGCCCGCGGAAGTCGCGCGTTATCGGCGCGAGTCGCAGGATCACGGCCTGCAGAAGGCGCTCGACAACCGTCTGGTCGAGCTCGCGCAGCCGGCGCTCGAGCGGCGCGAGAAAGTCACCATCGAGATGCCGATCCGCAACATCAACCGCACGGTCGGCACCATGCTCTCGTGGCACATCGCCAAGCGCTACGGCCATGAGGGACTGCCCGACGACACCATCCATGTGCGCTTCGCCGGTTCCGCCGGCCAGAGCTTCGGCGCGTTCCTCGCGCACGGCGTGACGCTTGACCTGGTAGGCGACACCAACGATTACTGCGGCAAGGGCCTATCCGGCGGCCGCATCTCGGTGCAGCCGTCGCCCAAATTCCGCGGCGAGCCGACGGAGAACATCATTACCGGGAACGTCGTGCTCTACGGCGCGATCGCCGGCGAAGCGTATTTCCGCGGCGTCGCCGGCGAGCGCTTCGCGGTGCGTAATTCGGGTGCCGCCGCCGTCGTCGAAGGCGTAGGCGACCATGGCTGCGAGTACATGACCGGCGGCACGGTGGTGGTGCTGGGCACGACCGGCCGCAACTTCGCCGCCGGCATGTCCGGTGGTATCGCCTACGTGCTCGATCTCGAGGGCGAGTTCGCCAAGCGCTGCAACGCCGCCATGGTCGAGCTCGAGCCGCTCCTGCCGGAGTCGGAGCAGCAGGCGAAGCTCGCGCGCGAGCTCTGGCACCACGGCGAAGCCGATGAGGCGATCGTGCGCCGCCTGATCGAGAATCATGCGCGCTACACCAGCTCGCGGCGCGCCACCGAGATCCTGCAGAACTGGGCGCAGTATCGCGGACGCTTCGTCAAGGTCTTTCCGAAGGAGTATCGCCGGGCGCTCGGCGAGCTTGCCGCCAGACAGCGGGTGGCGGCGTAATGGGAAAGGTCACCGGGTTCCTCGAGCACGAGCGGCTCGAGGAACCGCACGAAGCCGCCGAGGCGCGCAAGAAGCATTACCGCGAGTTCTATCTGCGGCTGGCCGACGACGCCGCCGGCCTGCAGGGCGCGCGCTGCATGGACTGCGGCGTCCCGTTCTGCATGTCGGGCTGCCCGGTCAACAACATCATCCCCGACTGGAACGATCTCGTTTATCGCCAGGACTGGAAGAACGCGATCGAGGTCCTGCACTCGACCAATAACTTCCCCGAATTCACCGGCCGCATCTGCCCGGCGCCTTGCGAGGAAGCGTGCGTGCTGCGCATCAACGACGACCCGGTCGGCATTAAGTCGATCGAGCACGCCATCGCCGACAAGGCCTGGGAAGAAGGCTGGGTGCGGCCGCAACGCGCGGCGCATGCGACCGGCCGGCGCGTCGCCGTCATCGGCTCCGGCCCCGCGGGGCTCGCCTGCGCGCAGCAGCTGGCGCGCGCGGGGCACGAAGTCACGGTGTTCGAAAAAAGCGATCGCATCGGCGGCCTGCTGCGCTACGGCATTCCTGATTTCAAGCTCGACAAGGGCGTGATCGATCGGCGCCTCGACCAGCTGCGCGCCGAAGGCGTGAAGCTTCGCGCCGGTGTTTATGTCGGCGCCGCGCCATTACCGAAGGGCGTTACGAGCGACGCCCGGGAGACTGTCTCCGCCGAGCAGCTCAAGAACCAGTTCGACGCCGTCGTCCTTGCCGGCGGTGCCGAGACGCCGCGCGACCTGCCGATTCCCGGGCGCGAGCTCGCGGGCGTGCATTACGCGATGGAGTTCTTGCCGCTGCAGAACAAGCGCGTCGCCGGCGACGCCCAGGTGCCGGACCTCTGGGCGACCGACAAGCACGTCATCATCATCGGCGGCGGCGACACCGGCTCGGACTGCGTCGGTACCTCCAACCGCCATGGCGCCAAGTCCGTGACGCAGTTCGAGCTGCTGCCGATGCCGCCCGATGTCGAGCGCAATCCGGTGTGGCCTTATTGGCCGACGCGCCTGCGCACCTCCTCGTCGCACGAAGAAGGCGTGCAACGCGACTGGTCGATCGCCACCAAGGCCTTCATCGGCGAGCAGGGGCGCGTGAAGGCACTTCGCGCAATACGCCTCGAGTGGAAGGATGGCAAGCCGCAGGAGATGCCCGGCACCGAGTTCGAGATGCCGGCCGACCTCGTGCTCCTCGCCATGGGCTTCGTCTCGCCGCTGCAGTCGCTGCT
>DASREB010000314.1:0-20184 GCA_035652275.1 Burkholderiales bacterium | reverse complement strand
TCGAGCGCCGAGGTCGGCTCGTCGAAGAGCATCGCGATCGGGTCCATCGACAGCGCCCGCGCGATCGCCACGCGCTGCTGCTGGCCGCCGGAGAGCTGGCCCGGATACTTGTCCTTGTGCGCGGAAAGGCCCACCCGTTCGAGGAGCTTCAGGCCCTTGTCGCGCGCCTCCTGCTCGGAGCGGCCGAGCACCTTGATCTGCCCGAGCGTCAGGTTCTGCGTCACCGTCATGTGCGGGAAGAGCTCGAAGTGCTGGAACACCATGCCGACGCGCGAGCGCAGCTTCGGCAGATCGGTCTTCGGGTCGCCGACCGAGATGCCGTTGACGACGATCTCGCCCTTCTGGAACGGCTCGAGCGCGTTCACGCACTTGATGAGCGTGGACTTGCCGCTGCCGGAAGGGCCGCACACCACGACCACTTCGCCTTTGGCGACCTCGGTCGAGCACTCGGTGAGGACCTGGAAGGTGCCGTACCACTTGCTCACGTTCTTGATCGAGATCATCGGATGATGGCGATCCTGTCTTGAAGGCGTTTGACGAGCAGCGAGAGCGAGTACGAGATGATGAAGTACACCACGGCAACGAAGCTGTACATCTCGACCAGACGATAGTCGCGGTTCGCGATTTTCGACGCGGCGCCGAGGAAATCCGTGGCGGAGATGACGTAAACCAGCGAAGTGTCCTGGAACAGAATGATCGTCTGCGTGAGCAGCACCGGCAGCATGTTACGGAAGGCCTGCGGCAGGACGATCTGGCCCATCGTCTGCCAGTAGTTGAGCCCAAGGGCATAACCCGACCAGACCTGTCCGCGCGCAATGGACTGAATCCCGGCGCGCATGATCTCGCAGTAGTAGGCCGCCTCGAACATCGTGAAGGTGATCACCGCCGAAAGCCACGCCCCGACCTTGATCGGCTGGGACTCGCGGAAGATCCACGCGCCAATGTACGGCACGAGGAAGAAGAACCAGAAGATCACCAGCACCAGCGGAATCGAGCGCATCAGATTGACATAGGCGCCGGCGAGCATCGACACCAGCTTCAGCGCCGAGAGCCGCATCATGGCGAGCAGCGTGCCGAAAAAGATGCCGCCGGTCATCGCCAGCAGCGTGAGCGTCACCGTGAAGGTCATGCCGTCGCGGAACAGGTACGGCAGCGAGCGCTCGATGACGTCGAAGTCGAAGCCCATCAGTGCCCCGCTTGCGGCGCATTGCCGCCGGCCGCGATGAGGCCCGGCACGCGGACTTTGGCTTCAAGCACGCGCATCAGCACCACCACCACCAGGTTGGTGAGCAGGTAGATCACCGTCGCGGCACTGAAGGCCTCGAATACGCGGAAGCTGAACTCCTGCATGGCGCGCGCGCGGCCGGTGAGCTCGAGCAGACCGATGGTGAGCGCGACCGACGAGTTCTTGATGATGTTCATCGTCTCGGAAGTGAGCGGCGGCAGGATGATGCGGAAGGCCTGCGGCAGGATCACGTAGCGATAGGCCTGCGCCTGCGTGAGGCCGAGCGCCGTGCCCGCCATGCGCTGGCCGCGCGGCAGCGAGCCGATGCCGGCGCGCACCTGCTCGGCGACGCGCACCGAGGTGAAGATGCCGAGGCACATCACCGCGGGCAGATACGAGCCCCACGGCGGCGGCATTTGCTTGATCCAGCTGCCGAGCGCCTCGGGCAGCAGCTCGGGCACGACAAAGAACCAGAGGAACATCTGCACGATGAGTGGGATGTTGCGGAAGATCTCGACATACAGATTGCCGAGCTGCACCGCCCAGCGCGAAGTGGTGGTGCGTATAGTGCCGACCAGCGCGCCGATGATGAGGGCAATCACCCAGGCGGCGGCCGCGGTGGCAAGCGTCCAGCCGAGGCCCACGATCAGGTAGTGGAGGTACGTGCCGGTGCCGCCGGGCTCCGCCTCGAGCAGGACCTTCCAGTGCCAGCTGTAGTGCACGCGCCGTTACGATGAACTGCGCCGCGCCCGCTACGCGCTAACTATTTATAGTCGTTCGGATCGCCCGAGTCGGTGGGGTTCGCAACGACCTTCTTGAACTGCGGGCTCATCGGGATGTTCAGGTTGAGGCCCTTGGGCGGAATCGGATGCTGGAACCACTTCTCGTAGATCTTGTTGATCTGGCCTGACTTGTAGATGTTGACCATCGCCGCGTCGACCACCTTCTTGAACGCGGTGTCGTCCTTCCTCAGCATGATGCCGTAGGGCTCCACCGACAGCGCCTCTGCCGAGATCTCGTAGTCCTTCGGGTTGCGCGACTGCGCGGCGAGGCTATAGAGCAGGATGTCATCCATGACGAACGCCACCGCGCGGCCGGTTTCCACCATCTGGAATGCTTCGGGATGCCCGTTCGCCGAGATGATGTTCATGCCGAGGTTCTGCTGGCCGTTGATCTCGGTGATCTGCTTGATGTTGGTGGTGCCGGCCGTGGAGACGATGGTCTTGCCTTTCAGGTCGGCGAGCTTGTGCAGCTTGGCGGATTTCTTCGACACCCAGCGGTTCGCCGTGACGAAGTGCGTGATCGTGAACCAGACCTGCTTCTGCCGCTCGAGATTGTTGGTGGTCGAGCCGCACTCGAGATCGATGGTGCCGTTCGCCATCAGCGGGATGCGGTTGGCGGACGTGACGAGCTGGTAGTTCACCTTGAGGTTCGGCATCTTCAGGTCGTTCTTCACCGCGTCGACGATCCGCAGGCACAGCTCCATCGCATAGCCCACCGCCTGCTGCTTGTCGTCGTAGTAGGAGAAAGGAATCGACGCATCGCGGTGGCCGATGGTGATCGCGCCAGCGTCCTTGATCTTCTTCAGCGTCCCTTCCTGCGCCAGCACCGGCGCGGAAACGGCCAGCGTCGCTGCTGCAAGCAGGGCAAATGCGCTCTTCATCGTCGTGCCTCCCCCAAAGAGATTAAAAATTCTACCTAGTTCAGCGCGGCCGCGGTATTGCGCAGCCGCTCGGCCATGGCCGACAGCAGGGCGATGCCGAAGGCGGGCTCCGACTTCACCAGGCTCAAGAAGACGTTGCGATTGATCGCGAGCAGCGCGCAGTCGGTCTCGGCCGCCGCGTTGGCCGCCCGTGGCGACTGGTCGACGAGCGCCATCTCGCCGAAGATGCCGCCCGGCCCGATGCGCTCGACCACGGCGCCGCGGATCGAGATGGCGATGCGTCCCTCAGTCACGACGTACATCAGCGCACCCGTTTGGCCGGCGACCATGATCACCTTGCCCTTGTCGTAGCGCACGATCGCCCGGTCGCCGAGGCCGTTGATCATGGTGGCGAGGAGCGCCTTGTCGAAGACGCGCGATTCCTTGACCTCGGCCGTGCTCGGCACGCCCGAGAGCTTGGCGATCATGCCGCGCAGCCGCAGGATCATCGTGCCGAGCATCATCAACGCGAACTCGGGCTTCTTCTGCAGCGCCGCGGCGAAGCCCTTGTCGTCGAGCGAGATCACGCGGCAGATGGTCTTCGCCACCGCCGTGGCGCTGCGCGGCGAGTCGCTGAGCGCCGCCATCTCGCCGAAAATCTCACCGGCCTTGAGCATGCCGATCGGCTGGCCTTTCGCGGTGAGCGAGATCACGCCTTCGGCGAGGAAATACATCTTGTCGCGCTTCAGCAGCAGGCGGCTCGCCTTTTCGTTCTCGGCGAAGAGCACTGTGCCGGCGGGCAGCGACTCCTCCTTGCCGGCCGATTCGAAGAAGGCCCGAGCCACGGCGGGGACGTAGACCGGCGCGGCGGGCGGCGCGCCCGCGGGCAGGCGCAGCGAGCCGGTGAAATCGAGATCGTCGGGCATCAGAGCGGATGTTAGCGCGAGCTCAGGTTGCGCAGCTCCCGCATGGCGACCGAGAGCATCGCCAGGTCCGGCGTCTCGGCGGCGCGGAGCTCGCCGAGGACCTGGCGCACTCGTTCGTAGAGCACGGCGTTGCGCGCCTTCCATGCGGCGATCTGGCTCACCGGGTCATTCGCGCCATCGCCGCGCAGCGCTTCGGCGGCGAGCGCGCGCAGCATGCTCGCAAGATCGTCGCGCAACGCCGCCTTCGCCAGCGTGTGCCAGTGCGTTTCGGCGGGTAGCGCGCCGATGCGCGCGCGCATCCACGGAAACTCGAGCTCGCCCGCGAGCGCGAAGTGCAGGCGCGCCACCGGCTCGATGTCGCGCTGCATGGCCTGCGCCACATCGACAATGTCGAGCGCGTAGAACAGCGCCTCGAGGCCGGCGCAGCGCGCGGCGAGCGCGCTCGGCACGCCTTCTTTCTGCAGCCGCGCCGCGGCGGCGGAGTACCCGGGTTTTTCAGACGCCGGCAGGATCTCCGGCAGCAATGCTGCCAGACGCTCGGCGCCGCTGCGGAAGCGTTCGATCGAGCGCGTGAGGTCGGCAAGATGCGCGCGGTTGCGCAGGAACCAGAGCGTGGCGCGCACGATGAGCCGTCCGGCGTCGATCACCATCGCGCTCTGCACGCGGTCAGGCACCTTGTAGTCGAGCGCTTCGCTCGCCTGCCAGAGGTCCACCAGGCCGAACACTTCGCGCACGATGAGATAAGCGCGCACCACGTCGGGCGCGGGCGCGCCGGTCTCTTCCTGCATGCGGTGCACGAAGGTGCTGCCGACGCGGTTCACCATGCTGTTGGTCACGTGCGTCGCGATAATTTCGCGGCGCAGCGGATGAGCATGGATCTGCGCCTTGTAACGGCTGCGCAGCTGCGCCGGGAAATAGCGCTCGAGCGCGGTGGAAATAAACGGGTCGTCCGGCACATTGGACGCCACCAACTCGTCGTAGAGCGCGATCTTCGCGTACGCCAGCAGCACGGCGCGCTCGGGCTGAGTCAGCCCGCGCTTCGCCGCGCGGCGCTCGGCGAACTCCTCGTCGTCCGGCAGATACTCGAGCGCCCGGTTGAGGCGCCCGGCCTTCTCGAGGTGCTTGATGAAGCGCTCCTGGGCATCGAGGAGCGCCGGAGCGAGCGCACTCGAAACCGACAGGCTCTGGGTCTGGAAGTAGTTGTCGCGCAGCACGAGCGCCGCCACTTCGTCGGTCATCGCGACGAGCAGCTTGTCGCGCTCAGGCAGACTGACCTTCGCCGTTCGCATTACGGCGTTGAGCGCGATCTTGATGTTCACCTCGTGGTCCGAGCAGTCGACGCCGGCCGAGTTGTCGATGGCGTCGGTGTTGATACGCCCGCCGGCGAGCGCGTACTCGACGCGTCCGAGTTGCGTGAAGCCGAGATTGCCGCCCTCGGCCACGACCTTGCAGCGCAGCTGCGCGCCGTTCACGCGGATGGCGTCGTTCGTCCGATCGCCGACTTCGGCGTGCGACTGGCGGGCGGCCTTTACGTACGTGCCGATGCCGCCGTTGTAGAGCAGCGCCACCGGCGCCTTGAGGATGGCGCTGATCAGCTCGTTCGGCGTCAGCGCGGTCGCTTCGATGCCAAGCGCCTGGCGCGCTTCCGGCGAGAGCGGCACCGACTTCGCGGCGCGCGGGAAGACGCCGCCGCCCTTGGAGATGAGTTTCACATCGTAGTCGGCCCACGACGAGCGCGGCAGCTTGAAGAGCCGCTCCCGCTCCCGGTAGCTCGCCTCGGCGTCGGGCATTGGATCGAGAAAGATGTGCCGGTGGTCGAACGCCGCCACCAGGCGAATGTGGCGCGAGAGCAGCATGCCGTTGCCGAACACGTCGCCCGACATGTCGCCGATACCGACCACGGTGAAGTCGGTGCTCTGCGTATCGACTCCCAGCTCGCGGAAGTGGCGCTTCACCGATTCCCAGGCGCCACGCGCGGTGATGCCCATCTTCTTGTGGTCGTAGCCCGCCGAGCCGCCGGAGGCGAAGGCGTCGCCGAGCCAGAAGCCGTATTCCCCGCGATGCCGTTGGCGATATCGGAGAAGGTCGCGGTGCCCTTGTCGGCGGCGACCACCAGATAGGCGTCGTCGCCGTCATGGCGCAGCACGCCCTTCGGCGGCACGATCTTGCCGTCGACTAGGTTGTCGGTGAGGTCGAGCATCCCGCGCAGGAAGGTCTGATAGCAGGCGATGCCTTCCTTCATGAGCGCATCGCGATCACCCGCCGGCGGCGGCTGCTTCAGCACGAAGCCGCCTTTGGCACCGACCGGCACGATGACCACGTTCTTCACCATCTGCGCCTTCATCAGGCCGAGCACTTCGGTACGGAAGTCCTCCATGCGGTCTGACCAGCGGATGCCACCGCGCGCGATGTAGCCGCCGCGCAGGTGTACCGCTTCAACCCGTGGAGAGTAGACCCAGATCTCGAACAGCGGTTTTGGCTCCGGCAGCCCCGGCACGCCTTTCGGGTCCAGCTTGAAGGAGACGTACGGCTTGTCCAGAAAGTAGTTCGTGCGCAGCGTGGCGCGGATGACCGCCAGGAAGCTGCGCAGGATGCGGTCCTCGTCGAGGTTCTGCACGGCGTCGAGTGCCGCCGTGAGCTCGGTGCCGACGTCGGCTTCGGACGCCGCGCCGCCTTCGCGCATGCGCGCCAGGAAGAGCCGCACCAGCAGCGCCGCGACGCGAGGATTCGTCGCCAGCGCCTGCTCGACATAAGGCAGGCTGAAGGTCGAGCCCGCCTGGCGCAGGTAGCGCGCATACGCGCGCAGGACGGTGATGTCGCGCGGGCTGAGGCCCGCGCTCAGCACCAGGCGGTTGAGGTTGTCGGCCTCGATGGCACGCGACCACATGCCGAAGAAGGCGGCGTGAAAGTTGTCGCGCACGCGCTCGAGCGGCAGCGCGCCGGCCGGCGGCATGAGACCGAAGTCCACCACCCAGACGGGTAGCGCGCCTGCCGGCTCGACCTTGTGCGGATGCTCGAACAGCACGCGCACGCCGAGGCGCTTGAACATCGGCACCGTGTCGGAGAGCGGCATGCGCTCGCCGCCGCGCCGGTAGATCTTGAAGCGCAGCATTCCCGGGTCTTCGGCACCGCCGCCGCGCAGGTTCATGCCGAAATCGAGCTGCGGGTCGAGCGCTTCGATCTTCCCGATGTCGAGCAGCGCATCACGCGCGCTGAACTCGTCCCGGTAGCCGGCGGGGAAGGCGTGCCGGTACTTCCTCCAAAGCAGGTTGGCGTGTTCTTCCCCGTCACGCTCGACAAGCGCGCCATAGAGATCGTCCTCCCAGCCGCGCATCGCCTGCACCAGGCGGCGTTCGAGGTCCTTCAGATCCGGGCGCGCCGCCATCTCCCCCGGCTTGGTGCGGATGCGCATCAGGATGCGTCCGAGCGCCGAGGCGGAGAGGTCGACGTCGAACTCCGACGATGCGCCATTGAAGGCTTCGGTGAGGATGGTTTGGAAACGCTGCCGCAGCTCGGTGTTGTAGCGCTCGCGCGGCACATAGATGAGGCAGGAGACGAAGCGCGAGTAGGCGTCCTGGCGCACCAGCAACCGCAGCCGCTGCCGCTCGCCGAGCTGCAGGATCGCCATGGCGTGCCGGTACAGATCGTCGGTGCTAATCTGCACCAGCTCGTCACGCGGGTACGACTCAAGAATGGAGGCGAGCGCCTTGCCGCTATATCCGGCCGGCAGCAGTCCCGCGCGCGCAATCACGTCGGCGAGCTTTCGCCGCAGCAGCGGCACCTGCATCGGGTTCTCGGCATACGCGGTGTGCGTGTACAGACCGAGGAAGCGCGTCTCGCCGGTCACCTCGCCCTTGGCGTCGAAGCGCTTCACGCCGACGTAGTCGAGATAGCCCGGTCGGTGGACCGTGGAGCGCGCGTTCGCCTTCGTCAGCACCAGCAGCTCCTTTACGCGCGCGCGCTTGCGCGCCTCGGGCGGCAGCGTGGCGAAGCTCGCAGACACGGTCTCGCCGCGCTCGCGCAGGATGCCAAGCCCCGAGCCGGCCACGATGCGCAGCACGTCCTCGCCGCCGTTTTTCTCGAGCGTGTAGTCGCGGCAGCCGAGAAAGGTGAAATGATGGTTCAGCAGCCAGGCGAGAAACGCGCGGCCTTCCTCGAGCTCGGTGTCCGGCAGGGCGGTGCGCGCGGACTCGACGCGGCTCATCACATCCACCATGCGCGCCTGCATAGCGCGCCAGTCCTCGACCGCCGCGCGCACGTCGCCGAGCACCTTGGCAATGCCGGTCTCGAGCTCGCGTAACCGCTCCGGGTCGGTGACGCGGTCGACCTCGACGTGCATGAAGGACTCGAGCCGCCCGTCGGTCGACTCGGCGGGCGCCGCGACGTCGCGCAGCTCGCCCTTTGCATCACGCACCAGACGCAGCACCGGGTGGACCAGCAGATGCAGGGTCAGGCCCTGGCGGTTCACCTCCATCGTCACCGTATCAACGAGGAACGGCATGTCGTCGTTCACGATTTCGATCACGGTGTGCGTGCTTGTCCAGCCGTGCTGCTGGCGCGTCGGGTTATAGGCCCGCAGCTTGGCCTCACCGCCTTTGAAGCCGCGCGCGAACGCGAGATGTGCCGCGGCCGCGCCCTGCAGATCCGCCGGGTCGCGTGCCGCAAGCTCGTCAGGATCAACCTCGGCGTAATAGAGCTGCGCGAATTTCACGGCGAGATTGGTCTTGGGTTCCATTGCTAGACTACCGAGCGGGATGGAAGCATGCGCATTGTAGGTCTCCTTGCCGCGGCCGCGCTCGGCGCCGCCGCCTGGCTCGCGCCGGCCGCGGCGCAGCCCTACCCGTCAAAGCCGATCAAGATCGTGGTGCCTTTCCCGGCCGGCGGCATTGCCGATCTCTATGCGCGCCTCATCGGCAGCCGCGCTGCCGAAAGCTGGGGGCAGCCGATCGTGATCGAGAACCGCACGGGCGCCGGCGGCAACATCGGCGCGGATGCCGTCGCCAAGTCGGCGTCGGACGGCTACACGCTCGTGATGGGCAGCTTCGGCACGCACGCGGTGAACGTCAGCCTCTTCTCCAACATGCCCTACGACCCGGTGCGCGACTTCGCGCCGATTGCGCTGGTGCTCGAAGCCGAGGGTCTGCTGGTGGTGCATCCGTCGGTTCCGGCGCAGAGCGTCCTCGATCTCATCGCCTATGGCCGCGCGCATCCCGGGCGCCTTACCTTCGCTTCCGCCGGCATGGGCACGGCGAGCCATCTCGCCGGCGAGCTCTTCAAGACCATGGCACGCGTCGATATGACACACGTGCCTTACAAGGGCAACGTCCCGGCGATCACCGATCTCCTCGCCGGCCAAACGTCGCTCATCTTCGCCACCATGCCCACCGTGCTGCCGCACGTGAAAGCCGGAAAGCTGCGCGCCATCGCCACCATCGGCTCGGTGCGCTCAGCCGCCGCGCCCGATTTGCCGACCGTGGCCGAGTCGATCCCGGGTTTCGAAGTCAACAACTGGATCGGCCTCCTTGCACCCGCCGGCACGCCGGCCGAGATCGTGCGCAACTGGAATGGCCAAGTGAACAAGATCATGCAAGGCGCCGACCTCAAGCAGCGCCTGCTCACGGAAGGCGCGCGCTTCGCGCCTAATACGCCGGAGCAATTCGGCGCCTTCATCAAGGACGAAATCGCCAAATGGGCGCCGGTCGTCAAGGCGTCCGGGGCGCGGGTTGACTGAGTAATTCCGTGACGCCGCCGATGGCGGCGGTGTTGATGGTCAGCGCGCGCTCGGTGGCAAATCTCAGCATGTAATGCGGCCCGCCGGCCTTCGGGCCAGTGCCCGAGAGCCCTTCGCCGCCGAACGGCTGTACGCCAACGACCGCACCGATCATGCTGCGGTTCACATACGTATTGCCGACGCGCGTTGCTCCGACCACGTCATCCACGAAGCTCTGGATGCGGCTGTGAATGCCGAGCGTCAAGCCGAAGCCGGTGTCGCGCAGCCAGCGCAGCACGGTCTGCAGTTCCGCGCGCCGATAGGTGCATACATGCAACACCGGGCCAAAGACTTCCGTGCGCGGCAATTGCTCAAGCGGTAGTTGAAATGCGATGGGCGCAATGAACGTGCCCTTTGCCGTGGGCGCCGGCGCTTCGCCAATGAGCTTGGCGGACTTCCGTAGTTTTTCGACGTGGCGTACCAGCGCCGCCTGCGCCGGCGCGTCGATGATCGGGCCGATGTCGGTGTCGGGCTCGGCCGGGTCGCCCACCTTGAGCTCGGCGAGTGCGCCAGCGAGGAGCTGCAGGATGCGCGGTGCGGCGCCTTCATCCACGAACAGAATGCGCTGAGCAGAGCAGCGTTGCCCGGCGCTCTGGAATGCCGAGATGACCGTATCGTCGACGACCTGCTCCGGCAATGCGGAGGAGTCGACCAGCATGGCGTTGACGCCGCCGGTCTCGGCGATAAGCGGCACGATCGGTCCGTCGCGCGCGGCAAGCGCGGCGTTGATGCGCTGCGCAGTATCGACGGAGCCGGTGAAGGCCACGCCGGCGATGCGCGGATCGGCCACGAGCGGCGCGCCGATCGTTTCGCCGTCGCCGATGGCGGCGATCGCCGCGTCGGGGGGAATGCCGGCTTCGCGCAGGATCTCGATTGCACGCAGGCCGATCCGCGGCGTCTGCTCCGCGGGCTTCGCGATCACCGTGTTGCCAGCGGCGAGCGCGGCGGCGACCTGGCCGGTGAAGATGGCGAGCGGGAAGTTCCACGGACTGATGCAGGCGAAGACGCCGCGGCCGTGCAAATGCAGCTCGTTGCGCTCGCCAGCCGGCCCACAGAGGACGCGCGGCTCGGCGAAGTGCCGCCGCGCCTGCAGCGCGTAGTAACGGCAGAAGTCAGCCGCTTCGCGCACCTCGGCTACCGCGTCGGCGTAAGTGCGGCCGCCTTCGCGCACGATGAGCGAGACGAGCGCGGCGATGCGGCCTTCGAGCAGTTCCGCCGCGGACTCCAGGTGCGCGGCGCGTGCCGCCGCCGGTGTGTGCGACCAAGGTTCGAATGCCCGTGCAGCGCGCGCAATGGACGCTTCCAATTCGCTTGCGCTCGACTGCGGCGCCGCTGCCAGCGGCGGGTCGCGCGTGATGCGCTGATGCAGTGCGTCGAGCACGTCGCGGCGCGCAAGGTCGAGGCCGAGCGAATTGAGCCGGTCCGGATACAGGTTGCGCGGCAGCGTGATGCGCTCGTCTCCCGCGTAGGGCTCGGGCAATCGAGCGAACGGATCGGCCACCAACACTTCAAGGGGCACGTCCGGGTCGGCGATCTGGTGCACGAAGGACGTGTTCGCGCCGTTCTCGAGCATTCGGCGCACGAGATAGGGCAGGAGATCGGTGAAGCTGCCGACCGGGGCGTACATGCGCACGGTGACCGGGCGCTCGGCGAGCAGCGCTTCGTAGAGCGCGTCGCCCATGCCGACGAGCTTCTGGAATTCGAACTCGCGCCCGTCGGCCAGCGTGAGGATCGTCGCCACCGTGCGGCAGTTATGCGTCGCAAAGGCGGGGTAGATCGCCTCCGGCGCCCCGAGCAGCGTGGTGGCGCAGGCGATATAGGAGACATCGGTCGCGCTCTTGCGCGTGAACACCGGGTAGTCCGCCATGCCAAGCTGCTGAGCGCGTTTGATTTCGCTGTCCCAGTACGCGCCTTTGACGAGACGGATCGGCAGGCGGCGCCGGGTGCTGCGACCGAGGGAGACGAGCCATTCGCAGACTGGCAGGGCGCGCTTCTGGTAAGCCTGCACCGCAAGACCAGGCGTGTATTGATCGGTGAGCGCTGCGTGCAGGTCGAGCGTGAGCTCGAGGCGCTCGGATTCCTCCGCGTCGATGGTGTAGCCGATGCCGCGCTCGGCGGCGAGGCGCGCCAGCTCACGCAGCCGGGGTGCGAGCTCGGCCATGATGCGCGAGCGTTTTGCCTCCTCGAAGCGCGGATGCAGCGCCGAGAGCTTGATGGAGATGGTGTCGGGCGCGCGCACGGTGCGAATGGCGTGCGCATAGAGCTCCATATAGCGCGCGGCGTCCTCGGCGGTGCGGGCGGCCTCCCCCAGCATGTCGTAGGAATGAACGTACGGCGCGCGCTCAGCCCCGCGGCGCACCGCGTCCTCGATGGTCTCGGCGAGAACGAACTGCTCGGCAAGGATGCGCATCGCCTGTCGCACGGCCGCCCGCACCACCGGCTCGCCGAGGCGCGCGACGATCGACTTGAGCGGCGAGGGCTCGTCGCGCCAGCGCGCGAGCTTGCCGGTGAGGAGCAGCGCCCAGTCGGCGGCGTTCGCGAGCAGCGAATCGTCGCCGCTCGGCGTCCAGTCGCCTTGGCCGAGCTTGTCGCGCAGGAGCGCATCGGCGGTCGCGGCATCGGGGATGCGCAGCAGCGCCTCCGCGACGCACATCAGCGCCACGCCTTCCGGCGTGGAAAGACCGTAGTGGCGCAGGAACGATTCGGCGCTGAGCGGCCCCGGCGGCGTGGCGCGCACGCGCTCGGCGAGGCGCAGCGCCGTGCGCTGGATCTCGCCGCCGCCGGGCGGCTGCATCGCGCGCAGGCGTGCCACCGCCGCGGCTTCCGCCATGCGGTGATGCCGTCGAATCTCGGCGAGCGCGTCGGGCAATATAATCACCGCCCCGAATCGTAGGAGACCTGGCTTTGAGCCGCCAGCCCGACATGCTGTGGCAGCCGAGCGAGCGCGCGGTGGAAGACGCGAGCCTCACGCAGTTCGCGCGCCAGGTGATCCGCAAGCGCAAGCTCGACGTCAACAGCTATCCGGAGTTCTACGGCTGGTCGGTGGAGAACCCGCAAGAATTCTGGTCCGACGTCTGGGATTTCTGCGGCGTGCAGGCGGCGCGCAAGGGCGCCACGGTGCTGGTCGAGGGCGACAAGATGCCGGGCGCGCACTGGTTCCCGGAGGCGCGGCTGAATCTCGCGCAGAACCTCCTGCGGCGCGGCGATCGCGGCGATGCATTCGTCTTCTGGGACGAAACCGGTTTTAAACGGCGCGTCAGCTACTCGGATCTGACGAGCGACGTGTCGCGCGCGGCGCAGGCGCTGCAGGCGCTCGGCCTGCGCGCGGGAGACCGAGTCGCGGCGTTCATTCCCAATATTCCCGAGGCGGGGATGCTGGCGCTCGCGGCGCTCTCGCAGGGCATCGTGTGGTCGTCCTGCTCGCCCGACTTCGGCGTCGAAGGCGTACTCGATCGCTTTAGCCAGATCGAGCCGAAGGCGCTTTTCTGCGCCGACGGCTACCGCTACAACGGCCAGGAGCACGATTCGCTCGAGCGCGTGCGCTCGATCGCCGAAAAGCTGCCGAGCGTGCGCAAGGTCGTGGTCGTGCCGCACCTCGATCGGCGCGTCGACGTCTCGGATATTCCGAAAGCCGTAACGCTCGACGAATGGCTTCGGCGCTATCAGCCGGCCGACATCAACTATGCGCAGCTGCCGTTCGATCACCCGGTGTTCATCCTCTTCACCTCGGGCACCACGGGCACGCCCAAATGCATCGTGCACGGCGCGGGCGGCTCGCTGCTGCAGAGCGTAAAAACCTACAAGCTGCATTTCGATGTGCGGCCGGGCGATCGCTTCTTCTACTACTGCACCACCAACTGGGTGGTGTGGAACGTGCTTTTCATGGGACTCGCCGCCGAGGCGAGCGTGATGCTGTACGACGGCTCACCGTTCGCGCGCGGCGGTCGCATCCTTTTCGACTACGCGGAGAAGGAGCGCTTCAGCCATTTCGGCACCTCGGCGAAGTTCATCGACGCCTGTGCCAAGCGCGACCTGCGTCCGGTGGAGACGCATGACCTGGGCGCGCTGCGCATGGTGGTCTCCACCGGTTCTCCGCTCGTCGCGGAGAGTTACGACTATGTCTATGACGCCTGGAAAAAGGACGTGTGCCTATCGTCGATCTCCGGCGGCACCGACATCATGGGCGCTTTCGCAGATGCGAATGCCGTGCTGCCCGTATATCGCGGCGAGATGCAGTGCCGCTCGCTCGGCATGGCGATCGACGTCTACGACGAGGAAGGCAACCCGGTGCTTAACGAGAAGGGCGAACTCGTCTGCACCAAGCCCTTCCCGTCGATGCCGCTCGGCTTCTGGAACGATCGCGGCGGCGAGCGCTATCACGCAGCGTACTTCGCCAGGTACGACAACGTCTGGTGCCACGGCGATTGGGCCGAGCTCACCGATCGCGGCACGATGATCATCTACGGGCGCTCGGACGCGACGCTGAATCCGGGCGGCGTGCGCATCGGTACGGCCGAGATCTATCGCGTGGTCGAGCGCGTGCACGAAGTCGAGGAGTCGGTCGCCATCGGCCAGCTCTGGCCGCCGGAGGAGCCCACGGATTCGCGCGTGGTGCTGTTCGTGAAGCTGAGGCCGGGTTATACGCTCGACGCGCCGCTCGAGGAGCGCCTGCGTGCGGAGATCAAGCGCAGCGCCTCGCCGCGCCACGTGCCGGCGCGCATCGTGCAGGTGCCCGATATCCCGCGCACCAAGAACGGCAAGGTCGTCGAGCTCGCGGTGAAGGCGGTCGTGCACGGCATGCCGGTGCCGAACACCGACGCGCTGGCCAATCCCGAGGCTCTCGCTTACTTCGAGAACGTTGGCGAGCTGGCGAGCTAGCTTTCCACGCGCAGGATCTCGACCAACGGGGGCGAGGTCAGGATCTCGCTGAAGCTGTGCATCCAGTTGCCGGTCTCCTGCGGCGAGCCGACGCCGCGATGGCGCAATTGCTCCAGCTGCTCGAGCTTGGTGAGCTCCACTTCGAACTGCAGCGCCGGGCTGCCCTGGCCGCGAGTCAACGGCACGAGCAGCCGGGCGCTGAGCCCGTTCGCGCGCGCGGCTTCGACCTCGCGATGAATCAGCTCGAGCGCCCGGTGCCGGTTCGCCGGCTGGATATCGTAGGAAAAGCGGGCGAGAAACATGGTTAGCCGAGCACCTCGAAGATGTGCTCGCGCTTGTCGAGCTCGCCGAGGAACGCCTCGAGTTCCGGACCGAGCGCATCGCGCGCGGAGACGACACCGAGCGGCGCACCGCCGTCCACTACCGGCACGTGGCGGAAGCCGCCCTCGTGCATCAGGTGCAGCGCATGGCCGAACGGGCGGTCCGGCGTGATGGTGCGCGGGTTCGCCGTCATCACGTCCTGCAGGTGGGTGTTTGCCGGGTCGCGGCCCTCGGCGATCACGCGAAACAGCGCATCGCGCTCGGTGAAGATGCCGGCAAGGCGGCCCTCGTGCATGACGAGGACCGCGCCGACGCGCCGATCTTTCATCAGGCGCGCGGCCTGGGCCACGCTCATCTCGCCGTTGGCGGTCACTGGGGTCTGGCTGGCAAGGATGCTGCGCACGGGTCTCTGGGGCATGAGCTACCTCCTCGTCGCCTGACTTTACACTTGGCCCTTTAATCTGCGTAGCGGGGAGCTTCATGAGCGGCATGCTGGGCAAGGGGGCGGTCCTCACCGGTTCGACGAGCGGCATCGGGCTTGGTATTGCGCGCGCTTTAGGAAATGCGGGCGCTAACTTGGTACTGAACGGCTTTGGCGACGCCAGCGCAATCGCGGCGGACGCGCGCTGGGACGCGGTGATCGCACGCAACGTGTCAGCGTGCTTCTACGCCAACAAGGCGCCGCTCTCGATCGACGGCGCCTGGACCGCGCAATAACGCGTGTCGAGGCCAGCGCTCGCCGGGCTTTTCATCGCGCTCGCCGCGCATGCCGCCGAGCCGCTGCCGGCGCTGCATGCGGCGCCTGACGGCATCACCGTTTCCGGCGTCTCATCGGGCGGCTATATGGCGGTACAGGTCCACGTCGCTCACTCGGCCCGGATCGCCGGCGTCGGCGTCATCGCCGGCGGCCCGTACTACTGCGCGCAGGGCAGCTTGTTCACCGCGCTCTACAACTGCATGCAGCCGGGGCTGGGAACGCCGGTCACCGCGCCGGCTTTGCTGAAGAGCGATACGGATGCGCTTGCGGCAGCGCGCGCCATCGATCCCACCGCGAACCTTGCGCGCTCGCGCGCGTGGCTCTTCACCGGCACCGCCGATCGCACGGTATACCCGGCAGTGGTGCAGGCGCTGCGCGAGTTTTATGCCGGATACCAGGCGCAGGTCACGTTCGTCGCCGATAAGCCGGCGGGCCACGGCATGGTCACCGATAGCAAGGGCAGCGCCTGCGACGTGACCGAGTCGCCGTTCATCGTCGATTGCGATTACGACGCCGCCGGACAACTGCTCGGCTTTCTGCTCGGCCCGCTACGCCCGCCGGCGGCGAAGGAGACCGGCCGCCTGCTCAGCTTCGATCAGACGCCCTACACCGATGGCGACGCACGCGGCATCGCGATGGACGATGTGGGCTATGTCTACGTGCCCCAGCGCTGCGCGACCGAGCCATGCCGTATCCACGTCGCGTTCCACGGCTGCCGGCAAGGCGAAGCGGAGATTGGCGAGCGCTTCGTACGCGAAGCGGGCTACAACCGCTGGGCCGACAGCAATGCGCTAATCGTGCTCTATCCGCAGATCGTCAAGCGCTACAGCCCGTTCGTCTTCAATCCGCGCGGCTGCTGGGATTGGTGGGGCTATACCGGCACGAGCTATCACACCCAGGCCGCGCCGCAGATCCGTGCCGTCATGAAGATGCTCGACCGCCTGATCGAATAATGGCGGCGGCGATCGCGTCGATCACTGCCGGCTGCTCGCCGATCGGTGCCTCGAGCGTGATAGCAACGCGCGGATGATTAGTGCGTGCGCGCTCGACAAGGCGCGGCAGGTCTTGCGCCACGTGAGCGCCCGTTCCGAGAAATACCGGCACCACGCGGATCGCGGTGGCGCCTTCGGCGACCAGTGCGGCGATCGCCTCGGCGAGCGGTGGCTGCATCAGCTCGAGGAAAGCGAGCTTTACCGGCTGCCGTGTTTTGCGTGCCAGCGCGGCGGCGAGTTGCTCGAAAGGCTGCGCCCACTCGCGGCTGCGCGAGCCGTGCGCGAAAAGGACGATGGCGGCGCTCAACGGCTTTGCGACGGCGAATCTTCCGCCGCGATTCAATGGCCTTGCGGCGGGAGAATCTTCCGCCGCGATTCAATGAATCGTGTGGCGCCGTCCCTCGTAGATGCCTTGCAGGAGCCGGAGCGACCCGAGGCTGATGGCGCGATGCGAGAGCGCGTGGCCCAGGTCTTCGACGATGTCGAGCGTCACCGGCACGTGCAGGCCGGCGAGCACGCGCGCGGCGCGCTCGGCGTAGACGCGCGACACGACGGAATCAAACTCGCCGTGCACCAGGTGGATGCGCGAGCCGATGCGCGCGCCGCAGTTGGGAAGGCGCGCGTAGCGCGACGAGAAGGCGACTACCGCGCCCGCGATGCCAGGTGATTTGACGGCTTCGAGGGCCACCGTGCCGCCCTGCGAAAAGCCGATGAGCACCGTGCGGCTTGCGGGCACGCCGTAGTTCGTCTGCTCGCGGCGCACCAGGTCTTCGAAGTCGGGCAGCACCGCGGCGACACGCTCGCGATGGTTATCGCAGTTGAGGCCGCGTGTCGGGTACCAATCTTGCGCTGCGCCGCCGCGCGCATCCGGATCGAAGCCGCTTGGCACCACCAGCGCCGCGCTCGGGAAGCGCGCCTGAAACTTAAAGGCGATCGGGATCATCGACTGGGCGGTGGCGCCGCAGCCGTGCAGGAATACGAACAAGTGCCCGGGTTTTTCTTCCTGTGCGGGAGCGAAGCGGAAGACCCGGCCGGAGGACATGCGATGTGAATTCTTACGCGTCCGCGAGCGTTCTGTAAACTGATTTGCGTCCTACCTGAGGTGCTCCATGCAAAAGGCAAGATTTCTAACGGCTTTCTGGGCGTTGGCGAAGCCGTACTGGGTTTCGGAGAAGCGTGCCAAGGGGCTGGTGCTGCTCGCCACCGTGGTCGGCCTGTCTCTCGGCATCGTCTGGCTGGAAGTGCAGTTCAACACCTGGAACAAGAACTTCTTCAACGCCTTGGAGCAGAAGAACCAGTCGGAATTCTTCCGCCAGCTGTGGGTCTTCACCATCATCGCGTTCGTCTGGATCGTGGCGCGCGTCTATCAGATCTATCTGCAGCAGATGCTGCAGATCGAGTGGCGCACGTGGTTGAACGAGCATTTCCTCGGCGATTGGCTGAAGGACCGCGCGTATTACCGGCTGCAGCTTCTCGACCGCGGCGTCGACAACCCCGACCAGCGCATCGCCGAGGACCTGCGGCTTTTCGTCGACACCACGCTCGATCTTTCGCTGGGTTTGCTGTCCTCGCTCGTAATGCTGGTGTCGTTCACCGTGATCCTTTGGGAGCTCTCTGGAGATTTCACCATCGGCGGCGTGTCGATCCCGGGCTTCATGTTCTGGGTCGCGCTGGTGTACACGGGTATTGGCAGCTGGCTCACTTACAAGATCGGCCGGCCGCTGGTGAAGCTCAACTTCAATCAGCAGCGCTTCGAGGCCGATTACCGCTATGCGCTCGTGCGGCTGCGCGAAAACAGCGAAGGGGTGGCGCTCTACAAAGGAGAAGAGCTCGAGCTCGGCAACTTCCGCGACCGCTTCCGCCATGTCGTCGACAACTGGTGGGGCATCATGCGCACGCGCAAGCAGCTCAACTGGTTCGTCTCGTTCTTCTTCCAGTTCTCCGTGCCGTTCCCGTACCTGGTGGCGGCACCGCGTTATTTCGCCGGCGCAGTGGGCATGGGCTACATCTTCCAGGTGGGCAATTCGTTCACCAACGTGCGCAGCTCGCTGTGGTGGTTCATCGACGCGTACACGCAGCTCGCCGCTTGGAAGGCGACCATCGACCGTTTGACGAGCTTCACCGACTCGCTCGAGCACGTCAAGGTGGAAGCGCGCGACCTCGGTGGCGAGCGCCCCGAAGTGGCCGGCGAAACCATCGGCATCGAGGCCCTGCAGCTCGCGCTGCCGCAGGGCAACCCGCTTCTCGCGTCGACCTCGATTCAGTTCCGCCCAGGCGAAGATGTGCTCGTCACGGGCCCGTCCGGTGCGGGCAAATCCACTTTCTTCCGCGCCCTCGCCGGCATCTGGCCCTACTGGAAAGGGCGCGTGCGGCTGCCGCAGGGCGCGCGCCTGCTCTTTCTGCCGCAGAAACCGTATCTGCCGATCGGCAGCTTGAAGCGCGCGGTGACCTATCCCGGCGACGCCGCGGGTTTGAGCGATGCCGAGATTGCGGATGTGCTGCGCGCCGTTGGGCTCGCGCAGCTTGCGAATGATCTGGAGCGCGTGGAGAACTGGGCGCAAGTGCTCTCCGGCGGTGAGCAGCAGCGTCTCGCGTTCGCGCGCGCGCTGCTCAACAAACCCGACTGGCTGTTCCTCGACGAGGCAACCGCGTCACTGCCCGAGGATGCGCAGGAAGCGCTCTATCGGTTACTGAAGGAGCGGCTGCCGCAGACGACGCTCGTCTCGATCGGCCACCGCGCGAGCCTGCGCGGCTATCACGAACGCCAGTACGCCTGGCAGGGAGAGCGGCTAGCTGCCGTTGGCTAGCACGATGCAGGTCGTCGTCGCGTGCGCATAGAGTTTCCCGCTGCTGTCCTCGAGCCGGCCTTCCGCCGTGGCGATGCGGTGGCCGAGATGCACCAGCCTGCCGATAGCGCGCAGCCGGCCGGTCTTGTGGCTGATGGCGCGCACCAGATTGGTCTTGGCTTCCAGCGTCGTATAGCCGCCGCCGAGCGGCATGCGCGTATGGATGCACACGCCCATCGCGGAATCGAGGAGCGTCATCGCGAGTCCGCCGTGCACCACGCCGATCGGGTTGTAGTGCTGCTCACCCGGCACGCACTCGAACACCGCGTGGCCGGGCTCGACCTCGACCAAGCGGAAGCCCATCAGCTGCGCGATCGGCGGGTGCGGCAGCTTGCCGTCGCGGATCGCGCGCAGGAACTCGATGCCGGACATCGCACGGCCGGCGGCGGCGAGTGCCAGCGGATCTTCCCAGCGGACCGTGAGAGCGCGTTCCATCAGTAAAGCGCCGCAGGCTGCGGTAGCGCCGGCGCCGCGGGGCTTGCGACGCCCGAGCGGCCGGCGATGAAGTCCGCGGTGGCGTGCGCCACCGCTTCGTCCGCGAGGATGCGGCCATGTCCGAGACCGTCGGTGCTTATTAGCCGCGCGCCGGGCCAAAGTTGCGCCACCCGCGCGCCTTGCGTCCATGGCACATGGCGATCGTCGCGGTCGTGGATGACGAGCGCCGGCGCGGTGAGCCGATGGGCGAAGCGCGACATCTCGAGGTCGTCCCAAAGCACGCCGTAGCGCTCTTCGATCGCCGCTTGCATGGCGCGGCGCACCGCTTCCGGCATCCAGTACCAGCGTGCGAAGCGCCGTGAGTAGCCGACGAGATCCGCGGGCGGGCTGAC
>DASREB010000313.1:0-5574 GCA_035652275.1 Burkholderiales bacterium | reverse complement strand
CCTTGCGGACGTACGGGTCGCCGAGCGGGTTGTCCCTGAGGATGCGCGAGTGATGCTCGAGCACGACAAGCGTGCCGGGCTTCTTGGCCGGTCGTTTCAGCATGGGGCATGCATTTTGCACAACTGGGGGCATCTTTCGATACCGGAGCAGAAGATGCTGACCTCGGGACTCGCGTTTTTCATGCTGGCGATCATCGCCGCGGCCTTCGGGCTGAGCGGCTACGCCGACGCGCCGCTGCAGCAGGCGGTGGTATGGGCGGTTTGCGTGGTGTGCCTCGCGCTTTTCGCGATGGCGCTCGCCCGGCGCACCAAGCGTCCCTGGCGCTGAACAGTCCCGCTCGCGCGGGAACGACCCGCAGCAGGGGGTGAATAGCGCACACCGGCGCGCCAACGCCGGTCACTGCGGCGCCGCCACGCATGGCACCACACTGGGCGCATCGCAAACCAGAGGGAGTCGGCGATGCGCAAGCTCACAATCGATGAAATACAGCGCGATGCCGCCCGGCGCGGCGGGCGCTGCCTGACCGAGACCTACGTCGACAGCCTCACGCTGATGGAATGGGAGTGTGCCCAGGGCCATCGCTGGCGCGCAGTGGCGCACGCCATCCGCCAGGGCCACTGGTGCAAGCGTTGCGCCGATGAGCGGCTGCGCCATCCGCAGCACACGGTGCACGAGATCGCCGCGATGCGAGGGGGGAAGTGCCTGGCCCAGCGCTACACCAACAGCCAGGCGAAGCTCGAGTGGGAGTGCCTGCACGGCCACCGCTTCCGCTCGAGCCTGAACTCGGTGAAGCAGGGGACCTGGTGCCCTCAGTGCAAGGCGCTGGAGCGCGCGAGCCGCCAGGCGAACGGCAGCGCGGCGGCGCAGAGCGCGGCCATCACCCAGAAGCCTGCCGCGCCGAGCCGGCCGTACAGCGCACCGGAAGAAAGCGTCACCAGCGCGGTGGCGCCGCCGATGCCCACCGTGCCGTAGATCGCCTGGGCGGTGCCGGCGAGGGAGGGCGGCACCGCCTGGGCGATGAGGCGCATGCACGCGAGGTGCAGGAGCGCGAAGGTGATGCCGTGCAGCGGCTGCACCAGCGCGAGCGCCGCCACCTCGGTGCTCATCGCCATCACGCTCCAGCGCACGATGCCCGCGGCCGCCGCGAGCGCCAGCGCCCCCGGCGGCTTGAGGCGACGCACGAGCGCCGGGCCGATCAGAAAGAACACCACCACCTCGGCGAGCACCGCCTCCGACCAGAGCACGCTGCCGGTGGTCGCGCCGATGCCGGCGGCGCGCCAGCGGATCATGGCGAAGGCGTCGTGCATCGCATGGCTGCCGAGGACGAGCGCCGCGATCAGCACCACGTAGCGAAACACCGAGAGCCGCAGGAGCGAGATCACGCTCTCGCGCTCGGCGTGCGCCGCCGGCGGATGCGGGATCTCCGGCACGAGCGCCGCGGCGAGCGCCGCGAGGCCAAGAAGCGAGGCCTGCAGCCCGACGATCACGCCAAGGCCGGCCGCCGCGACGGCCTGGCCGGCGGCGAGCGTGCCGACGATGAACGCGGCCGACCCGGTGCCGCGCACCCAGCCGTACTCGAAGCGCTCGCGCTTCGCCGCCCCGAGCGCGAGCGCGTCGGCGAGCACCGTCATCGGTGCAAGGGCGATTGCTTGCATCGCGCTGATGGCAAGGAACCACCAGAAACCACGCGCCGGCAGGTAACCGAGCGTAGTAAACGCGGCGAGCGCGATACAAAGCACGAGCACCGTGCGCAATGCTTCGAGCAGATCGCCGATGCGTCCGGCGAGCGGCGCGCTCGCGAGGCGCACGGCGGTGCCGGTGCCGAGCACGAGGCCGAGCTCTTCGGGCGCGATACCCCTCGAATTGACAAAGGCGGGCAGGAACGGCGAGGCGACGCCGTAGGCCGCATACATCGCGGCATAGAGCAGCACGAAACGCGGCAGGGCGGCCGGCATGCCGATCGGGGACCTGGCCCGATTGATTACGCGCGCTGTTTTGCGAGGAGCGCCGAGCGCGCCTCAGTAATACGGGAAGCGGTGGCGACGACCGTGTCTCCCGACTGCGACAGGCGCTTGCGGCTATCGTGAACGGTCGAATCCAATCTAGGCTTGATTGTCGCGCGATTCGCGCGGCCCGGCGTGACAGCCGCAGCAAGCGAGCGCGAGGAGATGGTGGCGCCGCATGACTTCCGCCACAAGCAGGCGCCGTGCCCAGCGGTTATGCTTGCGCCATGTTGAGCAAGAGCTTCGGTGTCGCCCTCGCGGTCGTCGTCTTCACGCTCGCCGTGGTGTTCGGCCGCATGGGCTATGCCGCTTACGAGAAGCGCTCGCAGCAGCACAAGGTAGCGGCGCTGGTGGGCGATACCACCGCGAAGCTCCGCGAGGCGCTCGGCGCGAAGCCCGATCCGGGACTCGTCGCCGCGCTGGACGCGAACCTGCAGGCGGCCAAGGCGCCGCGCAATCCGGAGCTCGCGGACGCCGCCGAGCTCTACATCGTCAGCGCGCGCGAGATCGCCCGGCGCGCGGTGCGCGTACACGAGATGGAGCGTCAGGCCGCGGCCAGCCGCCAGGCGCTCACCGGGCACATGGCGCGCGCCTCGTCCCGCAACGACGCGTGGCTGCGCGACGCCATCGCGCTGAAAAAACGCGTCGAGGCCGAGCACTACGAGCTCGGCGTCACGCTCGGCGCGCTCGACCAGCTTCTTTACACCTTTCCCGAGAGCGAGCGGCGCTTGCAGCCGCTGCTCGATCCGTCGCTGCTACTCGAAACGAGCCTCGTCGATTCCGCGCGCAAGCAGCTCAAGGAAGAAAACTACCGCGCCCACGACGAGCTCCTGAAAGTCCGGCGCTTCGTCCCCTGATTCGGGTCAGGGCAGGAATTCCGTGAAGCTATGGCAGAAGCTCTGGCTTCTCTTCACCGTCATCTGGGTGGTGGTGTCCGGGCTTAACGCCGGCACCATCCTCGCGTTCTCCGAAGAGCACGAGAAGGCAGTGCAGCCGCTGGTCCTCGGCGTGGCGGTGCCGGCGGTGCTTTACCTCCTCCTGTGGGGATGGCAGCGCCTGCGACGCCGGCCGCCTGATTAAACCCGACTTAAGCGGCGGCGGCGGTGGCGGCGCCGAGCGAGATGATCAGCCGCTCGAGCTTTCTCGCGTCGGCGTCGAAGCGCCGGATGCCTTCGGCGAGCTTGTCGGTCGCCATCGCGTCTTCGTTGTGCTGCCAGCGGAACGCCTTCTCGTCGAGCGGCGTCTTCTCGACGTTCGTGCGGCGCGCGAGCTCCGGCGAGAGCTTGCGCTCGACCGGCCCCGGGGTGCGCGCCAGCTTCTCCAGGAGATCAGGCGCGATCGTGAGGAGATCGCATCCGGCGAGCGCCAGGACCTGCTCGGTTTTCCTGAAGCTCGCGCCCATCACCTGCGTCGGGTAGCCGTGGCGCTTGTAGTACGTGTAGATCTTGGTCACCGACGCCACGCCCGGATCCTCCTCGACCGGGATGTCGTCCACTTTCTTCGCCGCGCGGTACCAGTCGTAGATGCGCCCCACAAACGGAGAAATCAGCGTCACGCCGGCATCGGCGCAGGCGATCGCCTGCGCGTACGAGAAGAGCAGCGTCATGTTGCAGTGGATGCCTTCGCGCTCGAGCTGCTCGGCGGCGCGGATGCCTTCCCAGGTGGCGGCGAGCTTGATGAGGACTCGCTCGCGCGAGACGCCGTGGCGCTCGTAGAGCGAAATCAGGCGCTGCGCGCGCTGGATCGAGCCCGACTTGTCGAACGAGAGCCTGGCGTCGACCTCGGTCGAGACGCGGCCTTCGACATGCTTCAGGATCTCGCGCCCGAACTGCACGAAGAGCCCGTCCATCGCTGCCGCGGTGTCGCCGCGCGCTTCCCTGATCGCCGCGGCCACGAGGTGCTGGAAGCGCGGGTCTTGCGCTGCCGTCAGCAGGAGCGAGGGATTGGTAGTGGCGTCCTGCGGCTTCCAGCGCGCCACTGCCTCGATGTCGCCCGTGTCGGCGACGACCAGCGATTGGCTGCGCAGCGATTCCAGCTGATTCATTGCGCGCGATTATAGGGGCGGGGCAGCGCGCTGCCCGCCGGGCCACCGCGCCGGCCGTCGGCACGACCCCGCCGCCCGTAGGGGTCTGAAGTTTAAGCTGTATCGGGCTCCCTTCGGAGTTAGACTGTTGGGTACAACAACTAACTACCTTCCAGTCATAGGAGTCGAGTGCAACCGACGGACATCAAAAACCCCGACTACTTCCACAAGGTGGTCGATTGCCAGTGGGCGTGCCCCGCCCACACGCCCGTTCCCGAATACATCCGCCTGATCGCCGCGGGCCGCTACTCCGACGCCTACATGGTGAACTGGCAGTCGAACGTCTTCCCGGGGATACTCGGCCGCACCTGCGACCGTCCCTGCGAGCCCGCCTGCCGGCGCGGCCGCGTCGAAGAAGAGAACCAGCCCAAGCCCGAGCCGGTCGCCATCTGCCGCCTGAAGCGCGTCGCCGCCGATTACAAGGGCGCCGACATCAAGAACGCGATGCCGCGCCCGGCGAAGAAAAAGAACGGCAAGCGCATCGTGTGCATTGGCGCTGGACCAGCGTCACTCACTGTCGCTCGTGACTTGGCCCCATTGGGTTACGACGTCACGGTGTTCGACCAGGACCCGCGCGCGGGCGGCATGATCTGGTCGCAGATCCCGCGCTTTCGCCTGCCGCTCGAAGTGATCGACGAGGAGGTGGGCTACATCCTCGATCTCGGCGTGCACTTCAAGCAGCGCAAGATCGAGAGCATGAAAGCGCTCCTCACCGAGGGCTACGACGCCGTCTTCGTCGGCTCCGGCGCGCCCCGCGGCCGCGATCTCGACATCCCCGGCCGCAAGGAAGCCGCCGCGAACATCCACATCGGCATCGATTGGCTGTCATCGGTCTCTTTCGGGCATACCACCAAGATCGGCAAGCGCGTCATCGTCCTCGGCGGCGGCAACACCGCGATGGACTGCTGCCGTACTTCGCGGCGCCTGGGCGGCGAAGATGTAAAAGTCATAGTGAGGTCGGGCTTCGACGAGATGAAGGCGAGCCCATGGGAGAAGGAGGATGCGCAGCACGAAGGCATCCCGATCCTCAACTACCTCGTGCCGAAGACCTTCCAGCTCTCCAATGGTCGCCTTTCGGGCATGACCTTCCAGAAGGTGAAGGCGGTCTACGACGAGAAGGGCCGCCGCGATCTCGTGCCGACCGGCGAGCCGGACCAGTTCTTCGAATGCGACGACGTGCTGGTTGCCGTCGGCCAGGAAAACTCGTTCCCCTGGATCGAGCGCGACTCGGGCATCCAGTTCGACAAGTGGAACATGCCGGTGGTCGACAAGACCACCATGCAGTCGACCGTGCCGAACGTCTTCTTCGGCGGCGACGCCGCCTTCGGCCCGAAGAACATCATCTGGGCGGTGGCGCACGGGCACGACGCCGCGATCTCCATCGAAAAATTACTGGCGAACGAAGACATCCGCCAGCGCCCCGCGCCGGGCGTCACCGTGCTGTCGCAGAAGATGGGCATCCACGAGTGGAGCTACGACAACGAGAT
>DASREB010000312.1:0-3327 GCA_035652275.1 Burkholderiales bacterium | reverse complement strand
GGTGCCTGACCCCGATTTCCAGCGCCGGTAGCCGTTCGCGCGCAGCTCGCACGCCGGGCACGCGGCGCAGCCGTAGCCCCAGGCGTGGCGCTCGCGGCGCTCGCCGCGGTAGCAGCTATGCGTGTGCTCGATGATGAGCTGCACGAGCGCATCGCCGCCGAGCTCTTCGGCCATGCGCCAGGTCGCCGCCTTGTCGAGCCACATGAGCGGCGTCTCGATGACGAAGCGGCGCTCCATGCCGAGGTTGAGCGCGACCTGCAGCGCTTTCAGCGTGTCGTCGCGGCAGTCGGGGTAGCCGGAATAATCGGTCTCGCACATGCCGCCGACGAGCACTTGGATGCCGCGGCGATAGGCGAGCGCCGCGGCGGTGGTGAAGAAAAGGAGGTTCCGCCCCGGCACGAAGGTCGTCGGCAGATTGTTCGCGCCCATGGTGATCTCGGCCTCGCGCGTAAGTGCGCTCTCGCTCACGTCGCGGATCACGTCGAGCTCGAGCACCGTGTCGGCGCCGAGCTTCATTTCCCAATGGGGGAATAACCGTCGCAGCTCGGCGAGGACCGTGGTACGGCACTGCATCTCCACCGCGTGGCGCTGGCCGTAGTGGAAGCCGATGGTCTCGACGCGCGCGTAGCGCGCGAGCGCCCAGGCGAGGCACACGGTGGAATCCTGGCCGCCGGAAAGAAGGACGAGCGCGCGGTCTGCCATGGCGCGCGAGTGTAGCGCCGTGATTTACTGCCGCGCCGCGCGCGCAGAAATGAAACGCGGCGTGAAGCACTGGGCTTCAAACGCGCTCGCGCTGGTGAAAGACTGGCTGCATGCAAGCCTCCACCGTCGTCGGTACCCTGGCACTGATCCTGGCGGCGGTACTGGTGGCGGGCTACACCTACGGCGACGACACCGCCGCCCCGCCGGCCGAGCCGAAGATCACCATGCAGAAGAAGGTCGATGAGCGCGAAGCCGCGCGGCGCGCCGCGGCCGCCGAGCACGCCAGGCGCAAGGCCGAATACCAGCGCCGCTGCGCCAAGCCCGACAAGACGTCGGACGAGCTCGCCGAGTGCCGCGTCCTCTACCGGCAGCTCTAGAAATCGGGGTCAGGCACCGATTTCCGAATTAATCGGTGCCTGACCCCGATTTCCGACCCGCAAATGAAAAGGCCCCGCTCCTTGGGGGCGGGGCCTTGGTGCCCGATGACTCGGGCGGCGCCTAGCTGAGCGCCTCGCATCATGTCGCGGCAAGTGCCGCTTCCGAGCCCGCGCCGGTCCGGTATCCCGACAGGTGGCCGGGAATCCCGCGAATGGCCGAGACCTCCAATGCTACGACTGCGACTGCTGCCGACTCCTCTGCGGCGGCCGTTGCAGGCTCGCGTTCAATGTAGCACTCCGGTAAACGCCGTCAATCACTAAATGAACGACAAAAACCGTCAAAGCAGCTTCACGCGGGCGCGAGGATATGGATAACGCGGCTCGCGATCAGCTCGCGCGTCTTCGCCGCGTACGCCGCCATGTGCGGCGCGGCGGCGTGCGCCTTGAGCGCCTCCATGCTCTCCCACTTCTCGATGGCGAGGAACGTGTCCGCGCCGTACTTCGCCTGGATCGCGAGCGCGTTTTCCGCGTCGACCGCGGCGCCGTACTCGATGCAGCCCACCTCCGCGCGCACCGCCGGCACATTGGCGCGGAACGCGCGCAGGATTTCCTCGCGCTTGCCGGGCTTCGCGGTGATGACGGCGATGACGTGGATCATGCGTCGCTCCTCCAAATCGGGGTCAGGCACCGATTAAAACAGCAAATCGGTGTCAGGCACCGATTCTTTCGCCGGCTTCACGCGCCGGCCGGCGCGCCCGCGCTCGAGCTGCCTGCCCGGCGGCAATGCGAGTGACGATTTGAATGCGTCCGCCGCCAGCGGATAACCGCCGTAGGTCGCGGCGCGAATCGCATCGAGCACCTGCGCCTCGATGCCTTCGTCGACCAGCGCGCGATACACGTTGTGCCGCGGCCGCGCCTCGCTTGCCAGCGCCACGAATTCCGCATGCGGTTTGAGGAAAGCGTCCTCCACTACCCCGGTATTCGCCGCGTAGCTCGACCAGGGATAAAGCCCGGGATGCGCGACGATGCCCGCGCGTACCGGATTCAGCTCGATATAGCGATAGCAGGCGAGCACATAGCGCGCTGATTGCGCGACGCAGGAGCGGTACCGCCCTTCCCACAGCGTCCCGGTGCGCGCGTACTTGCGATTGAAGTAATGCGCGTAGCCCTGCGAAAGCTCTTTCATCAGCCCGGCGCAGCCGCCCGCCGCACTCGGGGTCACCAGCAGGTGCACGTGATTGCCCATCAGGCAGTAGGCGTGCACCGCGCAGTCGAACTTTGCCGATAGCCGCTTCAGCTCGGCCCGGTACACCAGGTAGTCGCCCGGCGTACGGAAGCACACCATCCGGTCATTGCCCCGCTGCACGATGTGCACAGCAACCTCGGCAAGGATGAGTCGCGGCTGTCTCGCCATAGCCGAGAAACGGCGCACCGCGCCGAGCGTTGACTTGACTGGCGTAATTGGTGCCTGACCCCGATTTCCGGGGAAATCGGTGCCTGACCCCGATTAAAGCAGCGCGAGGTCCTTCGGCGCCGCGCCGGGGAAGATGCGCGCGAGCGCATCCTTGTCCAGCCCGTAGAGGCGGCCAAACAGCGCACCGAGGAGCGCGCGGTATTCGTTCAGCACCGGGTAGTCGCGATCCTGGAAGAGCGTGTCGCGCGCAACGCGCAGCTGCTCGCCGGCGACGCGGCCGCCGCGCAGCGCGCCGCCGAGCGCCCAGTAGACCGTGCCGTGGCCGTGATCGGTGCCGCGGTTGCCGTTCTCGCGGAAGGTGCGGCCGAATTCGCTCACCACCAGCACCACCGTGTCGCGCCAGGCGTCGCCCATCGCGGTGGCGAACGCGGCGAGGCCGCGGCCGAGCTCGTCGAGCCGCGTCGCGAGATAGCCCTGCGCTCCGCCCTCGCCGACGTGCGTATCCCAGCCGCCGACGTCGACGAAGCCCAGGCGGTAGTCGCTGCGCATGAGCTTGGCGACGCGCTGCGCCTGCGTCTCGAAGGCGCGCGCCGTGACCGCGTTGCGGCTGGCGGCGACCATCTCGTCGCCAAGATCGCGCATCACCGCGTCGCGCGCCGCGAAGCCCTCGGTCACCTGCGTGCCGAGCGCGTTGCCCGCATACATCTGCGCGATCAGCCTGCTCTGGCGCTCATCGACGCCCGGCTTCGCCGCGATGTTGAGCGCGACGTTCGCCACCTGCGCCGTGCCGCGGAAGGCGACCGGCAGCTGATTGGTGAACGAGATCGCGCCGCG
>DASREB010000311.1:0-16600 GCA_035652275.1 Burkholderiales bacterium | reverse complement strand
GCTCTCCGAGCTCGCTTCGAGCTTGGCGTCGGTACGCGTGAGGCCGGCCTTGCCGTAAAGCGACCATTGTGTCGAAAGCGGGTAGAAGCCGACGCCCGAGAGCGAAAGCGCGCTCGCCTTGAACTTGCCGTCGATCGTGTCCGTCCCAGTGCCCGCGCTGTAATCGAAGCTGCCCAGGCGCGCGTAGGCGCCCTCGAGCGCGAAAAAGTTGTTGAAGCGATAGCCGGCGTTCACGCCGAAGCTCGTGTCGGTCTGGTCGAGGCTCGTGGAAGAAGCGATGCCCTGGTTCGCGAACGCGCCGTCGACATCGCTGCCGTTCATGCCGAGGCGGCTGCGGCCGATGTCGATGCCCGCGTACCAGCCGGTCTTGTCGGCGCTCTGCGCGTGCGCCACGCCGGAGGAGACGACGACTGCGAATGCAGTGATTGCTTGCCTGTACATCGAATGCTCCTTCTAGTTGAGGAGTCCACAGGTTGGCTCGCGAGCGGGTAAAGCGCCGTCAAGCGCGAGTTAGGTTGAGCAAAGCTAGGTAAGCGCCGCCTGAAGAAAAAGAAAGGCACGCGACTAAAGGGGATAAGTGCGCGTGCCTAAGGTGCTACAGGGGAGGAGGCGCACAGCGTAAGCGCGCGTCGCGTAAAGCGGCGTTAGCCGCGCGTAAAGCTGGGTTAAGGCAGTGGCTGCTTAAGCGAGGGGCAGCTCGATCGTCACTTCGAGCCCGCCGCGCGGCGAGTTCGCGGCGCGGATCGTGCCGCCGTGCGCATCGATCGCGCGTTGCGCGATGGCGAGGCCGAGACCGAAGCCGGGCGTGCCGTTGCCGGCCTCGCCGCGATAGAAAGGATCGAACACTTTTGTCAGCTCGGCGGCGCTGATGCCCGGCCCCTCGTCGGTGACGCTGAGCAGCGCCGCGTGCTTGGTGGTGCGCACGTTCACGCGGACGGTGGTGCCTTCGCGCGTGAACTTCACGGCGTTGCGCACCACGTTCTCCACCGCGCGGTGCAGGAGATCGGCGTCACCCATGACCGGCGCGTCGCCATCGGCATGGAAGCGCAGCGCGCGGCCCGCGGCTTCGGCCTCGAAGCGCGCGTCCTCGGCGATGTTCGCCGCGAGGTAGGCGAGATCGACGCGCTCCTTCGGCCGCGTCGCCGTGCCGCCTTCGAGCCGCGCGAGCGCCAGCACTTCGCCGACCATGTGATCGAGGCGGCTCGCTTCGCGCTCGATGCGCTCGAGCGACGGCTCGACCTTGGCCGGCTCCTGGCGCGCGAGGCCGATCGCGGCTTGCAGCCGCGCGAGCGGCGAGCGCAGCTCGTGCGAGACATCGTGCAGCAGGCGCCGCTGCGCCGAGACGAGCTTCTGCAGCTGTGTTGCCATGCGGTCGAAATCGCGCCCGAGGTCCGCAATCTCGTCGCGGCGGCGGCCCATGCGCGGCGAGACGCGCGTCTCGAGGCGCCCGGCGGCGGCTGCGTCGAACGCCCAGCGCAGATTGCGGATTGGCCGCGCCAGGTACCAGGCGAGGAGCGCGCTGAAGACGAGGCTCGTGGCGATGCCGATGACGATGAATTCCAAGGGTGTAATCGGTGGCGGTGGGCCGGGTCGCACCGCGGGACGCGCGCCAGGCGGGCGTGTCACGAAGAGCACATAGTTGTCGCCGCCGGCGGTGGACACGCGCCGCGCGCCTGGCTCGCCGTTCTCGGCGAGCTCGCGCGCGGCGGCGAGCGCGCCTGGCGGCACCTCGCGTCCGAGCACATCGCGGCCCTGCTCGTCGACCGCGAAGATCATAGCGGCGCGGCGAAGCTGCACTTCCTGCAGCCAGGCGCGCAGCGCCTCGACCCCACCGTGGCGCAGCGTTGCCGCCGCGAGATCGGTGGCGATGCGCGAGGGCGGCCCGCCGGCGAGCTCTGAGGGCGCGCTCTCGCGATGGTGCTGCAGCCAGACGGTGCTGCCGGTAATGAGCGCCGCGCTCACCAGGGCGAGCCAGAAGCCGATGAAGATCTTCCAGAAAAGCCGACCCACTGCTATTCCTTGGAAAGGTGGTAGCCGAGCCCGCGCACCGTACGGATCATGCGCGCGCCCTCGCCGAGCTTCTGGCGGATCGCGGAGAGATGCACGTCGATCGAGCGATCGAAGCGCGCAAGCGGCCGGCCGAGCGCCTGCTCGGAGATCTCGTGCTTGCTCACCACGCGGCCGGCATTGCGCATCAGCACCTCGAGCACGTTGAACTCGATGCTGGTGAGCGCGAGCTCGCGCCCGCGCCATTGTGCGCGCCGCTTCTCGGGCCACAGGCTGAGCGAGCCGATCTCGAGCGGCCCGCCGTTGGCCCCGGGTTGCGCACGCCGCAGGATGGCGCGCAGCCGGGCGACCAGCTCGCGCGGGGTGCAGGGCTTGGGGACGTAATCGTCCGCCCCGAGCTCGAGGCCGACGATGCGATCGATGTCGTCGCCGCGCGCAGTCAGCATCACGACCGGCACGCGGCTCGTCTGGCGGATCTGGCGCAGCGCCTCGATGCCGTCGACCTTTGGCATCATGACGTCGAGCACCACGATCTGGTAGCCGCCCGAGAGCGCGAGGCGCGCTGCCGCCTCGCCGTCGTGCACCGTCGCCACGCCGAAGCCTTCGCGCTCGAGGTACTCCTTCAGCATGCCGGCGAGCTCGACGTCGTCGTCCGCCAGCAGCACTTGGGCGCTCATAGGCGATGAATCATATCGGTGCACCCTTGAGGGGACGGGCCCTTTACCTAGCTTTACGGTGGCTTAACGGCGCTTGATGGGACGCACCCGCACAGTGGCGCCACCAACCATAGGAGGATCCAAATGTACTCGCTAAAACGTAGCCACATCGCCGCATTTCTTCTCGCTTCGAGCGCTGCCTTGGGCATCGCGCCGGCGGCGAACGCGCAGGGCATGCCGGACCACGGCATGCACCGCGGCGGTCCGATGATGATGCTGCGCGGGCTCGATCTCACTCAGGCGCAGCGCGACCAGGTGTTCCAGATCTTTCACGACCAGGAGCCTGCGGTTCATGAGCAGATGAAGCAGGTGCACCAGGCGCGCCAGGACCTGATGAAGCTCGCCGCGGCCGACAACTTCGACCAGGCGCGTGCGCAACAGGCGGCCGACGTCCAGGCGAAGGCGCTCTCCAACCTTGCGCTGCTGCGCGCGCAGACCATAAACCGCGTGCGCGCAATCCTCACGCCGGAGCAGCGCTCGCGCCTCGACCAGCGCGCGCAGCGCCACCACAGCCAAGGATGATGCGCGTTGCACGGCGATGAATAAGCGCGAGCTGATCGCGCTCGTCGGCGGCGCATTCATCGCCGATCGCGCCTTGGCACAGTTCGGGCGCCGTGGGCGCGGCGGCATGGGGGGCGGCGGCGGAGCCGAGGGCAAGGCGGGCAAGCCCGAGGCGACGCCGGTGCTCGAAGTCACCCTGCATGAGCTCGAGGAGGACTTGAAGCTCGCCCCGGAGCAGCAGCCGCTCTTCGATGCCTATGCCGAAACGCTGCGCGGGCTCGCCAACGACGTGGCGCGCCAGCGCCAGAGCACCGCCAAGGCGGCCACCGCAACGCTCGTCGAGCGCATCGATCGCAACGTCGACACCCTGCGCAACCGGCTGACCGCGGTGGAAGACATCGCGCAGGCGGCAAAAGCGCTGTACGCGAACCTCAATTCGGATCAACAGCGCGCCGCGGACCCGCGGCTCGCCAGCCTGATGCTCCTGCCGCTCTCCCAGGAAGGTGCGATGAAGCCGCCTCCCGGCCAAAGGAAATCCTCATGAAGCTCGCTTTTCTCGCTGCGCCGCGCGCGCTCGCCGCAAGCGCGTCGTAATTACTACAGCACGCTGCAACAGCCGGGGATGTGCCGGGAAGCCTTTCGCTTCACGCCTGAGAAAATCTAGAGAACGAACTCCTCGGCGACCATGCGAATCTCGGGGGCGTCGAGGTCGACGATCGTCTCTTCGTCCTTGCGCAGGGCGCCGATGAGCGGGCTGCCGAACGCCGCTTTCAGATCATCGGCGCTCGCAAAGTAGATCTCCAGCATGCTGTCGAAGCCCTGCTTTTTCTCGCCAGTCGTGGCAAAGCTGCCCACGATCTTCTGGATGCCCGACTCCTTCAGCATCTTGCTATCGACCTTGGCGTAGCCCTTCAGCGCCGCGTCCTTGTACTGCGCGGGCGACAGCTCTTTTTTGCGGATCGATGTGAAGACCACCTTGAGCTGGCCCATTGGCTTTAGCGTCGCACCAGTGCGCTCGTAAAGCACTTTCTCTTCAGTAATGGTGCTGAGCGCGTCCTTGCCGATGTCTTTCTCGTGCGCGGCGCGCGCTTCGGGGACCGCGGGGTAGTAAAGCGCGGCGAAGCCGTGGAACAGCGGCTCGCCCGGAAGGATGTTGCCTTCGGCTGCCACGGAGGCGACGAGCTGGCTCGCGGCCTTGCGCAGTTCGCGGTTGCGCTCGAGCCACTCCTGGCGGAACTCCGCCGGCAGCTTGTCGCCGCGCTTCACCATGCGGATGACCTTGAACATCGCAGAAATAGCATAGCAGCTAACCGCTTTCGGGCCGCTGTCGTTGTAGTCAGTTCCGCGAAGGCCGGTGACATGCGTACCGTGCGTTATCGGCTGCGGTAGCATTGGCAGCCTCGAGGAGACCGCCAATCCATGCAGGAAATGACCATCACCGTGCGCGACGGCACGGAGATCGGCGTTGCCATTTACGCTCCCGACGGTGCCGGCCGCTACCCGGCGCTGCTCGCCGCGTCGCCTTACCGGTACGACAACAACATCCTGCCCGCCGGTCCGCAGTTTCTGTGGCGCGAGACCGGGCCGATCGACTTCTACGTCAAGCAGGGCTACGTCTACGTGCACATGGACGTGCGCGGCTCGGGCAAATCGGGCGGCGAGTTCGAATTCCTTGGGCCGCATGAGCAGCGCGATCTCTACGACGTCATCGAGTGGATCGCGACGCAAGCGTGGTCCAACGGCAAGGTCGGCGGCTTCGGGCAATCGTATTTCTGCATGTCACAGTGGTGGATGGGCATCGTGGCGCCGCCCGCGCTTGGCTGCCTCGGCGCCTACGACGGCCTGAACGACCCTTATCGCGCTTCGTGCTATCAGGGCGGCATTCCGGGCCAGTTCTTCCCCGGCTACTGGTGGAACCAGAACCGCATCATCAACCGCTTCCCGGCGAATGGGTCCGACGCGCGCGTGCAGCAGACCGATCTCGACATGCTGATCACGTCCCACCCGAGCTACGACGACTTCTGGCGCGCGCGCTCGGCGTCCGAGCGGCTGCACGAGATCAAAGTGCCGCTTTACTCCGTTGGCATCTGGGGCAAGGTGGATTTGCATACGCGCGGCAACGTCGAGGGTTTTCGCCGCGCCAAGGGGCCGAAGAAGCTGCAGATGCGCGGGCCGCCGAACGCCTGGGCAGCGAACGCCGAGTTCAACGGCGTCGAGCTGCACCAGAAAGTGCTGCTGCCGTTCTACGACCGCTTTCTCAAGGGCAAGCAGAGCGACTGGGAGCAGCGCCCGGCGGTCGAGTATTTCGTGCGCGGCGCAAACGCTTTTCGCACCGCGGACACCTGGCCGCCCGCCGGCGTGCAGTACAAGAGCTGGTATTTGAGCGCGCAGAAGAGCGGCAGCGTCACGTCGCTCAACGACGGCAGCCTGGCGGCGGCGCCGGCATCGGCTGCCGACAGCACGACCTACAGCTATCCGAATCCCGGCTGGGTGAGCGGCGTGGTGGGCTTCGGGCCGTCAGGGCCGCCGAGCTTCGATCCGGCGCGGCGCGTGTTGACCTTCACCACGCCGCCGCTCGAGAAGGACCTCGAGATCGCCGGGCCGATCAAGCTCATGCTGTTTGCATCTTCTACCCAGCGCGATACCGATTTCATCATCAAGCTCTCCGAGCAGTACCCGCAAAGCTCCGAGGAGCGCGCGAAAGGCATCAACCCCGCATATCAAATCGTGACCAAGGGCTGGCTGCGCGCCTCGCATCGCGCCCTCGATGAGAGCCACAGCAGCGAGATGGAGCCGTACCACCTGCACGGCCAACCCGAGGCGCTCAAGCCGGGCGAGGTGTACCGCTTCGACATCAGCCTCGAGCCGAATGCGTACCAGTTCAAGAAGGGCAATCGCATCCGCCTCGAGATCGTGAACGGCGACTCGCCGATCACGGATGTCCTCTGGACGCACTACTACCAGCCGAACAAGATCGGCCAGGACACGCTGCATCACAGCGCACGTTATCCGTCGGCGCTGATGTTACCGGTCATCGAATAGGAGGAAGCCCATCGTGAAGCGCATCGTCGCATTGCTGTTCGCATCGCTCTTCGCCGCTACGGCGGCCGCGCAGACGGTGAAGATCGGTGTGGTGAACACCTTCAGCGGACCGGCGGCGAGCTTCGGCGAGCTCGGCGACAAGGCAATGAAGCTTTACATGAAGCTGCACGCGAACGAGCTGCCAAGCGGGGTCAAGCTCGAGCTCGTGACGCGCGACGATGGCGGGCCGAATCCCGACAAGGCGAAGCAGCTCGCGCAGGAGCTGATCGTGCGCGACAAGGTGAGCCTCGTCACTGGCGCCGTGTTCACGCCAAATGCGCTCGCCATCGCGCCGCTTGCCACGGAAGCCAAGATTCCGTTCCTCGTGATCAACGCCGGCACATCGGTGGTCACCACGCGCTCGCCGTACATCGTGCGCGATTCGTTCACGCTATGGCAGTCGAGCTACCCGCTTGGTCAGTGGGCGGCGAAGAAGTACAAGCGCGCCTATACGCTGGTGAGCGACTACGGGCCCGGCCACGACGCCGAAGCCGCGTTCACCGAGGCGTTCAAAGCGGGCGGCGGCGAAATCGTCGGCTCGGTGCGCGTGCCGGTGCAGAACCCGGACTTCGCGCCTTATATGCAGCGCGTGAAGGATGCGAAGCCCGATGCGCTCATGGTGTTCATTCCGGCCGGCAAGACGGCGACCTCGGTGATGAAAACGTTCGCCGACCTCGGCCTGCGCGACGCCGGCGTGCACCTCATCGGCCCGGGCGACATCACCACCGACGAGGAGCTGCCGAACATGGGCGATGTCGCGCTCGGCGTGATGACGGTGTTCCATTACTCGGCCGCCGCCGATCGCCCGGCGAACAAGCGCTTCGTCGACGCCTGGAAGAAGGAGTACGGCCCGAACAGCACGCCCAACTTCGCGGCGGTCGCCGCCTGGGACGCGATGGCGATGATCTATACCGCGGTGCGCGAGCAAAAAGGCAAGCTCGATGCCGAGCGCACGCTCGACATCTTCAAGCGCTGGAAAAACCCGGACAGCCCGCGCGGCCCCATCTCGATCGATCCGGAGACTCGCGACATCGTGCAGAACGAATACCTGCGCGAAGTGCGCAAGGTCAACGGCCAGCTCGCCAATGTCGAGATCGAGACCGTTGCCACGGCGCTGAAGGATCCCTGGAAGGAGCTTAAGAAAGGCAAATGACGCGCATTCGCACGACCCACGTCGGCAGCCTGCCGCGGCCGCACGACCTGCTGGACCAGATGAAGGCGCGCCTCGCGGGCGAGCCGTACGACCACGAGCGCTACGAGAGCCGCGTGCGCCGCGCGGTCGCCGAATCCGTGCGGCGCCAGGTCGACTGCGGCATCGACATCGTCGCCGACGGCGAGCAGTCGAAGCCGGGCTTCTTCACCTACGTGAAAGAGCGGCTTGCCGGCTTCGTGCCGCGGCCGGGCAAGAAGGTGCCGTTCTTCGACGCCGAGCGGCAGGCTTTTCCCGAGTACTACCAGGAGTACTTCGCGCGCGCCATGACCGGCGGCTCGATCGCGCCGGTCGTGCCGATGGTCTGCACCGGACCGGTGAAGTACATCGGCGAACAAGCGCTGCGCCGCGATATCGACAACCTGAAAGCGGCGATGGCGGCAAGCGGCGCCAAGGCGGCGTTCATGCCGTCGGTCGCGCCGAGCGGCGCGGGGACCAACGAGTACTACAAGAGCGATGAGGAGTTCTTCTTCGCCGTCGCCGACGCGATGCGGCAGGAGTACAAGGCGATCGTCGACGCCGGCTTCTATCTGCAGATCGACGACCCGTTCCTGACGGACAATTTTTCCGACCCGGCGCTCGACGACCGGCAGCATCGGCGCGTCGCCGAGATCCACGTCGCGGCGATCAACCATGCGTTGCGCGGCATCCCCGCCGAGAAAGTGCGCTTTCACACCTGCTATGGCATCAACGAGGGACCGCGCGTGCACGACCCGGCGCTCGGCGTTGTCGCGCCGTATCTATTGCAGGTGAACGCCGGCGCCTATTCGTTCGAGGCGGCGAATGCGCGCCACGAGCACGAATACCACTACTGGGAATCGGCGAACCTGCCGGATGACAAAGTGCTGGTGCCGGGCGTCATCACGCACGCGAGCAACATCGTCGAGCATCCGGAGCTCATCGCCGAGCGCCTCGCCCGCTTTGCGCGCATCGTCGGACCTGAGCGCGTGATCGCGAGCGCCGATTGCGGCTTTTCGTCGCAGGCGACTTACAAGCCCGAAGTGCATCCCACGGTGATGTGGGCCAAATTCCAGGCCATGGCGGAAGGCGCCCGTCTCGCCGCCAAACTGCTATGAGCAGACACGGTATCGGCCAGGCAGTCCGCCGCGTCGAGGACCAGCGCTTCCTTACCGGCCGCGCGCGCTACGTCGACGACATCCAGCTGCCCCACATGCTGCACGGCGCCGTGGTGATGTCGCCGCATGCGCATGCGCGCATCAAGGGTATCGATACGAGCGCCGCCCTCGAAATGCCGGGCGTGCATCTCGTTCTGACGGGCGCCGACGCGCAGCGCGAGAAGCTCGGCGGCATTCCGCCGCTCTTCATGCCCGAGGACATGGGCGGTCCGAAGGGCTATCGCACGTTCCGGCCGCTGCTCGAGCCGGCCAAGGCGCGCTACGTCGGCGACCGCATCGCCTTCGTCGTCGCCGATACGCCGGAGCTCGCGCGCATCGCCGCCGAGCAGGTCGTCGTCGACTACGAGCCGCTGCCTGCGGTGGTGAACGTCGCCGATGCGGCGAAGGAGGGCGCGCCAAAGGTCTGGGACGACAACGCCGCGGGCAATCTCGCCTTCCCGCTGATGATGGGCAACAAGGACGCAACCGACGCGGCCTTCGCAAAGGCGAAGCACACGGTGTCCATGCGTCTCTACAACAACCGCATCACCGCCGCGACGATGGAGCCGCGCGCGTGCCTCGGGGAGTACAACGCCGCGGACGATGCCTTCACGCTTTACACGAGCTCGCAGAACCCGCACGGCGTGCGCACGATTCTCTGCGGTCCGGTGTTCCACATGCCCGAAATCAAGCTCCGCGTGGTGTCGCCCGATGTCGGCGGCGGCTTCGGCATGAAAGGCGACATCTATCCGGAAGATGGCCTGGTGCTTTGGGCGTCGAAGAAACTGCGCCGCCCGGTGAAGTGGGTGGCGACGCGCACCGAAGCGCTGCTCGGCGACAACCATGGCCGCGACCAGCTGATCAGCGCCGAAATGGCGCTCGATGACAATGGAAAAATACTGGCGATTCGCGCCCAGGCATTGCACTCGGTGGGCGCGTATGTGACCAATGCCGGCGTCGTGCCGGTGCTCTGCTCGCTGCGCAATATCCCGAACGTCTATGTCGTGCCGGCGATGCTGGTGATGAGCAAGGCGACCTTCACGCACACGACGCCGCTTGGGCCGTATCGCGGCGCCGGCCGGCCGGAAGCCTCGTACGTGATCGAGCGGCTGATGGACGAGGCGGCAAAGAAGCTGAACTTGGATCCCGTGGAGCTGCGCCGGCGCAACTTCATCCAGCCAAGCCAGATGCCGTACAACACGACGGCGAACTGGACAGTCGGCGCGCCTGCCGGCTGGACCTACGACTCCGGCGACTTCGCGCGCCTGACGGATCGCGCCATCGAGCTTGCGGACTGGGGCGGCTTTCAGCAAAGAAAGCAGCAGTCCGAGGCGAAGGGCCGCTTGCGAGGCCGCTCGCTTATTTACTACCTCGAGGATTCCGGCGTCTTCAACGAGCGCATGGAGCTGCGCTTCGATCCGAGCGGCATGGTGACGGTCGTCGCCGGCACGCATTCGCACGGGCAGGGCCACGCCACGACCTATGCACAGCTCGTGTCCGACTGGCTCGGCGTGCCCTTCGAGAACGTGCGGCTTGTCCAGGGCGATACGGACGCGGTCTCGTTCGGGCGTGGAACCTACGCATCGCGGAGCGCCATGCTCGGCGGTTCGGCGCTGCGCGCGGCGAGCGACGCCATCATTGCCAAAGCGAAAGACATGGCAGCGCATCTGCTGGAAGCGGCGGCCGCCGACCTGGAATTCAAGGAAGGCAAATTCACCGTCGCCGGCACCGATCGCGGCATACCGCTGACCGAGGTTGCGAAAGCTTTCTACCGCCCGGTCGGACCGACGACCAAGTTCGGCACCGGGCTCGATGCGAGCGGCTCGTCAAATCATCCGCCGACCTTCCCCAACGGCTGCCACGTGTGCGAGGTGGAAGTCGATCCGGATACCGGCGTCGTCGAGATCGCGCGCTACGTCGTGGTCGACGACGTCGGCCGCGTGATCAACCCGCTCATCTGCCACGGCCAGATCGACGGCGCGCTCGCGCAGGGCATCGGCCAGGCGCTGATGGAGCATGTCGCCTTCGATGCGGAATCCGGGCAGATGCTCTCGGCGAGCTTCATGGATTACGCCATGCCGCGCGCCACCGACTTCGCGGTGCACGCGGAGATGGAGTTCGTCGACGTGCCGGCGAAAACCAACCCGCTCGGCGTCAAGGGCATCGGCGAGGCGGGCTGCGTCGGGGCGCCGCCCGCGGTGATGAACGCGATCCTCGATGCGCTGCGCCCGCGCGGCGTGCAGCACCTCGACATGCCGGCGACGCCGCGGCGGGTGTGGGAGGCGCTGCAGCGCGCGAGAACGCACTAATGGAAGTGCGCGCGGCCGTTGCCTGGGAGGCGGGCAAACCGCTCAGCATCGAGAAGGTCGAGCTCGCCGGACCGCAGGCCGGAGAAGTCCTGGTGGAAATCAAGGCAACCGGGATTTGCCATACCGACGAATTCACGCGTTCGGGCGGCGATCCCGAGGGCCTATTCCCGGCGATCCTCGGCCACGAAGGGGCGGGCGTCGTGGTGGATATCGGCGCGGGCGTCACGACGCTCGGCAAGGGTGACCATGTCATCCCGCTATACACGCCGGAATGCCGGCAGTGCAAAGCGTGCCTGTCGCGCAAGACCAACCTCTGCACTGCGATCCGCGCGACACAGGGCAGGGGTGTGATGCCGGATGGCACCAGCCGGTTCTCGATCGGCGGGCGGCAGATTCACCATTACATGGGCTGCTCGACTTTCGCGAACTTCACCGTGCTGCCCGAGATCGCGCTGGCGAAGATCCGCGCGGATGCACCGTTCGACAAGGTTTGCTATATCGGCTGTGGCGTGACCACCGGCATCGGCGTGGTGATCAACACCGCCAAGGTCGAGCCGGGCGCGAACGTGGTGGTATTCGGCCTCGGTGGCATCGGCCTGAACGTCGTGCAGGGCGCGCGCATGGTCGGGGCGAACATGATCGTCGGCGTCGACCTCAATGCGGCGCGCGAAGCGCTCGCGCGCAAGTTCGGCCTCACGCACTTCGTCAACCCGAAAGACGTCAAGGGGGATCTCGCCCCCTATCTCGTCGACCTTACCGGCGGCGGCGCCGACTACAGCTTCGAGTGCATCGGCAACGTCGAGGTGATGCGCCAGGCGCTCGAGTGCTGCCATCGCGGCTGGGGTGTGTCCGTGATCATCGGCGTCGCCGGCGCCGGGCAAGAGATCAAGACCCGGCCGTTCCAGCTCGTCACCGGCCGCGTCTGGAAGGGCACCGCGTTCGGCGGTGCCCGAGGCCGCAGCGACGTGCCGAAGATCGTCGACTGGTACATGGAGGGCAAGATCAACATCGACGATCTCATTACCCACAAGCTGCCGCTCGCCGACATCAACCGGGGCTTCGACCTGATGCACGCCGGGAAGTCGATCCGCTCCGTGGTGATTTACTGATCGGGATGCGCCCCGTTTCGAAAGCAAGGCACCCGGGGCGAGCCCAGCCTAAGAAAGCACTGCCTTAGGGCAGTATCCTTCCCGAAAGTCCGGGGAGGCCATGTCAGCCCTATCGCGAGTGGAGGAGATTCTTGTTGCGGGTGTGCGCGTGATCGTCGGCGCCGCGATTTTCGTTTCCATCGCGATCAACTTCGCCAACATCGCCGGGCGGTACCTCTTCAGCGAGCCGGTGATTTGGGCCGAGGAGATCCTCTCGTACCTGATGGTGTGGTCGGTGTTCCTCGGCGCGGTGCTCGTGACCTGGGAAGGGCGGCACATCAAGATGGATCTGATATCGGCCCGGATGCGGCCGCCGGCGAGCCGGATCCTGAACGCGATCACGGTCGCCGTATTCGCGGCGGTGTGCGCGTTCATGGTGTTCCAATCGTGGACCGTCGTCAGCATGGCGCGGGAGATCGACCAGCGCAGCGTCGCCGCCGAGATTCCGATGGCGCTGGCGCACGCCGGCGTGCTGCTCGGATTCGTGGGCATGCTGCTCGCCGTGCTGCTGCGGCTGCCGCACTATGTGCGCAACGTCTTCGGCAGCGAGACGGCCGCGGTGCAGAAGCAGGTCACCGACACGTTCGGCACCTTCGAGTAGCCGATGACCTGGTTCGTGCTGGTTTTTCCGCTCGTCCTGCTGCTGCTCGGCTTCCCGATCTTCGTCATTCTCCTGGCCGCGTCCGCCTGCCTGCTGATGTTCTTTATGAACGTGCCGTTCGCGGTCGCGCACCAGGCGCTGTTCGGCGCGATCGACAAGTTCTCGCTGCTCGCGGTGCCGTTCTTTCTCTTCGCCGGCGAAGTCATGGGCGTCGGCGGCATGTCGAAGCGCATTCTCGACTGGTGCATGTCGATCATCGGCCGTGTGCGCGGCGCGCAGGGTCTCACCACCATCGCCGCCTCGACGGTGTTCGGCGCGATTTCGGGCTCGGCGCCCGCCACGGTGGCGGCGATCGGTCGCTTCACCTACCCGGGGTTGCGCGAAAAATACGGCCTGCGTTTCGCCACGGGCATCATCTCCGCGACCGGCGCGATCGACATCATGATCCCGCCCTCGATCTCGATGATCCTGTACGGCGCGGCGGCCGAGCAGTCGGTGGCGCGCCTGTTCATTGCCGGAGTCGTGCCGGGCCTGTTGCTCGCGGCGCTGAATGCCGTCTACGTCGTCTACTACGCGCGCCGGCAGCGCATCCAGGACACCGAGCCCGTCAACTGGCGAGCCTTTCTTGCCGCCACGCGCAAGGGTTTCTGGTCGCTCGGCGGTCCGGCCGTCATTTTGGGCGGCATCTACGGCGGCATTTTCGCGCCGACCGAAGCCGCCGGCGTGGCCTGCGTTTACGGCATCCTGGTCACCAAATTCATTCACCGCGAGCTCACTTGGCGCGAGCTCTGGAACGTCGGCGTGAATTCGATGTACCTCACGGCCCAGATCATGATCATCGTCGCCGCAGCGGGCGTGTTCTCCTGGATCCTGACCGTGAATGGCGTGCCGCAGGCGGCGGTGCAGCTGGTGAAGGGCATCGCCGACAGCCCGTGGGCGGTGCTGATGGCGATCAACATCTTCCTGCTGGTCGTCGGCTGCGTCATCGATCCGGCATCGGCGATCCTCATCCTGACGCCGCTGCTCGTGCCGATCTGCAAGGCGTACGGCATCGATCTCATCCATTTCGGCGTCATCATGGCGCTCAACCTCGCCATCGGCATGTTCCACCCGCCCTTCGGGCTGAACATCTTCGTGGTGCAGGCGCTGACCCGTGCGCCCGTCGGCGCCATCTATCTCGGGGTAATCCCGTTCGTCGTCGTGGCGCTGGTCGCGCTCATCATCGTCACGTACGTGCCATGGCTCTCGCTCTACCTGACGTCGATGATCTAGCGCAGGCCGTCCTTGCCCTGAATGTCCTTCGCCGCCAAGCCGCCCAGGCGGGCGTGCAGTCGGCCGCGCGTCGCGGCGCAGAAGATGACGGCGAGCTCGCGAGGCATTGGCGCGTCGTGCAACGTGATCGTCATCGTGTCGTAGTGCGAGCGTACGTAGAGCGCGTCCTTGTGCGCGAGCGGCACATCGATGGTCGTTCCGGGCCCGCCGCGCTTGCCGCTCGATGAGATCCACGCCTTGCCGCCGCCGATGGCGTCGCGCAGCGGATCGGCAAACGCGGTCGTGAGGAGCGCATTGCCGTGCTCGTACTCGCCCTCCACGCCGACGATGCACGCCTTGCCGTAGCTCTGGAGCCGCTCGGCGCCCGCCAGCGCGGTCAGGCGACGCCCGAACTCTTTCCCGAGTTGCGCTGACTCCTTCACGAGGAGTGAGAGGTCCTCGCTGAAGCGTCCGGCGTACGGGTTCTCGAGCACGCAGACGACGGCGAGCTTGCGCACCGGCGCGCCGTCGGCGCGCTGGCCGGTCTCGTTCGCCAGGATGTCTTCGGAGAAGCTCAGCCAGGCGCGGATCTTATAGTTCATGGCTAGACCTTACGCTGTCGTCCGGCGAAGGCGGGGCCCTCGGCGACGGCGGCAGCTTCGTCAGTGACCTTGTCCCGAGAAATCCATCGGCACGCGGCATTCGGCGACGCGGATCCTGCGGTTGGGAGCCGGCGTATTGCGGCTGCGGCCGACGAAGCGCGGCACGGCGTCGGTGATCACGGCGCCGACAGCGGCGATGTCGCCGTTACGCAGCGCATCCAGCGCATTTTTCTTCGAGCCGCCGACGCACGCATCGAGAATCACGACGTCGGCATCCTTGCCGGGCTTGAGGAAGCCGCTATTCAGGCGGTAGATCACGGCATTGTTGCCCGTGGCGGCGGCGATCGCTGTCTCGACCGGCATGTCGGTGAGGCTCGCGAGGTGCGTGATGGTGTACATCATGCCGAGCGGCATGATTCCCGAGCCGGTCGGCGTGTCGGTGGCGATGAGGAAGCGGTCCGTCTGCTTCGCCTCCTTCACCAGCGTCCACAGCCAGAGCGTCGTGCGCAGATTACCGGCGGTGCAGACTTGCAGCGCGATCTTCGATTCGTTGACGATGCGCGGGAAATCCTCGTCGGGCATCGCCACCGGGCCGCCGTTCACGTGGAACGAGACGTCGGGCTGCATCTTGATGAGGTGATCGGCCCAGATGCCAGAAGAACCCGGAATCGACGAGCCACCCGTGTGCACCGTTGTCACCATGCCGTGTTTCTTTGCCCAGGCGATCATCGGCGCGTAGTCGTACGGCGTCTTCACGCCGCCGAAGCCGGCCTTCGCCAGCCACACGCCTTGCTTCGCGATCTCCTCGAAGTCCGCCTCGACCAGGCCCGGCTCGAGGATGATCGAGCCGGCATAGACGCGCATGCCGCCCGGGCGCAAGTGCTCGAAGCACTTTTTCGCCGCTACGGCGAGCGCCTTGACGCCTTCCGGATCCTTCGGCCGGCCGGGCACGTGCACTTCCGAGGCGCTGATGGCGGTCGTGGTGCCGCCGTGCGTATAGCTTTCGAGGAAGCCGACCGTCCTCTGACGCGGCGTCCAGTCGCCGAAGGTGTTGTGCACCTGCGAGTCGATCAGTCCCGGGATGGCGGTTGCGCCGTCGGCGTCAATCACCACGTCGAACGCCTTCAGATCGGTCGGCGCCGTTCCGATGGCGGTTATTTTTCCATCGGACATCTGGATGCAGTCGCCCTTGGCGTGCGGTGCGCGCCAGTCGCCGGTGACGATGGTGCCGAGATTGACGATCGCCGTCTTCATGACAGTTTCCTCGCGATCCAGTCGGCGCACACCTGCAGCGCCGGCAGATGGTTGTCGAATTGCGTATGCGCCGCGCCGCCGTTCTCGCCGTCGAAGACGACCATCTGCTTGTCGGACGAGCCGATGGCGTCGTACATGGCACGCGCGTCCTCCATCAGCACCTGCTGGTCCTCGGCGCCGTGCATGACGAGGAACGGGCACCGGATGCGCGCGGCGAAGCCAGCGACGCGAAAATCCTTCACCTTCTCCACGGCGGCCTCCATGGTATCGGTGCCGGTGATGAACATGAGCTGGAAGCGTGGCGCGGCGATGATGCCCTTGCCCTGCATCCTTCTCACCCAGACGCGGTGGTAATCGTAAATCGCGCCCCACGCGACTGCCGCCTTGAGTCGCGGCTCGTACGCCGCGGCGCGCGCGACGTAGTAGCCGCCGAGGCTCGAGCCGACGATGCCGATCTTTTCTGCGTCGACGTCCTTGCGCTTCTCCAGCCAGTCGATCGCCGCGCCAACCGGCTGCTCATAGTCCGCGCGCGTCACCAGCTTCTGCAGGCGCAGCGCCTCGCCGATGCCCGGCGTGTCGATGAAGAGCGCCGAGATGCCGCGTTGCGCGAACTGCAGCCGCGCGCGCAGGAACCAGAGCTCCTTGGTGGTATCGAGCCCGCAGATGAAAATCGCCGCCGGCCGCGGCCCCTGGCCGAGGCCGGGAACGAAGTAGGCGGGAAGCGTGCTGCCTTCGAACGGCACCAGCACGCGCTCGACCGGATGATGCGAAGCCTCGCGGCCGAGGTCGAAAGTGCGGAGCACCT